>CAMLDR010000064.1 GCA_946478775.1 uncultured Flavobacteriales bacterium | reverse complement strand
CGGAAGGCGTAAAAGAACGAATCGGCAAGTACAAAGATGAGTTAATGTCCGCATTCTATTTGGATAAAATCTTCAAGAAAAAAACGAGCGGTGGTAGTACCGGTTCGACGGCTGCAAGAGCAGTAGAAGATGATGATGAATCCGTAGGCGCACTTGATTTATCAGCACTTGATTTCTTTGAGGACTACAACCACCAACAGGCAAACGAATTCGAGATCAATCAGAATTATGATCAGGGCGCATTATCGGATTATTCCATAAGTGCAGCACCTTTTGATGATGACGATGATGACGATGAGACTATCAATTTTGCCTTAATCGACGACATGCCGGATCTAAACCAGATGTAAGGCAAGTTAAATCAACAACCACCTGCCTGGATTTATTCAGGCAGGTAACTAAATCAAAATCAAATGAACGATTTCATTAATTCAGAGTTCAACAGCGCAGGAGAACTGTTCGGGTTGGACGCAATCAACCGTATGTATCAAGGCGCAAACCCAATTCAACGTGCCAAGATCATACAAAAGGTTTCACAACAAGGACAGGTTCAAGCTTCCAGAGGATCGCGTAAAGACATGGAGAAGTTCTTTTCACAAGTGCCAAGCCATGTGCAAGCGGAGCTTAAAAAAGGAGGTGTACGCCTTGCGGATTACACAATCTATTCCATGAAGCCTATTAACTCTAAAACGATCAAAATGTTTGAACCACAGGACGACAAAGAAGTTGGTGTTCGAAACATTTCAAACGCGAAGTTGCCAAAGAACATGGTATTCGTTGTCAGTGGGATTTTTCTGTTAACAGGTACAAATCCTGAACCAACGAACCCAGAGGGTCACAAAGCAATTCGTTTTGAGAGCGTAAACAAGTTTGCATCTATTTGTAACGGAGAGTTTTCATTGAAAGCGAACCGCAAACAGATCATCCCGGAGAATCAGGCGATCCGTCGCTTTGCAACTGATAATGACATGACGGTTCCGTTAGGTTATTACAAGTTGGATAATCCGCGACTGATCCGTGACGAAGAGCTGATTGAGTTTACAATTGAGCTTGGGACACAAGTGAACATTCCGGCAAACCAATGGCTTTACGTTGGTTTGGACGGAACTGGAACAACACCGTGATAAGTAGAATGGCGGGTATTAAAACTACCCGCCTATTTACTCCATTCACAATCAATTACAACCACCAAAATCAAAGTCATGAGTTTTAAGCAGCAAATAATCAAAGAGCGGTTCGATATTCTGGTAACAGCCGAAAACCAAACCTTCAAAGCTGAGTTTGAGTTAGACAAGAGTGCTAAGGTTTTACTTGGCATTTCTATCACCTCGAATCGCGAAGATCTGCTTTATCATCGTGGCAGCCATCGAATGCAACTGAGTGACAAAGAACTCTTTCCGGAGGGATTTGAAGCAAAGTTGCTAATGGCTGGACTAAATGTAGCACCGGATCAACGAATGGTTACGCTTGGGGAACTTCCTACCGGAAATGCCACATTGGATATTTCATACAAAGACACGCCAAGTTCTCTAACAACATTTGAACCTTACCGTGTTACTATTTACACCTATTCGGTAAGTAGTTCAACTAATCAATAGTATCATGGAACGGTTGATTGTTAAAAAATTTCAGATAAGCAGCGCGAATCAGCAGCTTTTGTTTCAGATTCGTTTGCCACGCGATAGTAAGCGGATTGTAGGTGTCTGCACAACGATCACATCAACGAAAGCATTTAGGAGTCGGGATATCGGTTCATTGTGGCTTGCAACACCATCCATGGGGGAATGCTTTTACACCGAGATTTTGTCTGCTAAACAATCGGATTATGGAATCAGTATTATGCCCTCAATCAATCAACCAGGATATGATAACGGTTCACTTTGGGTATCGGGTTCGAAAATAGAATTCTTCACATTGAATCGTCCAATCACCGAAACAATTGTCGAGGGATTCTACTCGGATCAAAGGACGGTTGATGGAGCATACTCATTATTTATCTATTTAAAAATTGAGTTATGACTGATGGATTAGCCATTGAGATTGCAGAGAAGATGATGCGTGAGCGAGGTATCGGTTGTGATGATTATCTATTGCGCTTCAGGCATCTGATTCTTGGAATCGGTGAAACAAGACCTGTATCAGCAAAAAGTGATCTATTCATTTTGCTAAGTCCTGTTTCACTGGTAAGAGTATATTCAAGATCAGGTGTATATGACACAACGATCTCTTTGAATGAAGCACAGTATGTACACACCGGAAATTTCACGGTTGCGAATCAGGATACCAAGGCAGTTGTTCACGTGAAGTTCCTACAAGTAATTCCTAAAAACATCTAATCATGGAAGATTACGAGAAAGGAAAAGCCTTCAGAAATGGAGGGAAAGTATTCCACGAACCATATAGTGAAGATCGATTAAACGCACTTAAACGGTTGTTGGAAAAACTGCAAAGTCAACTACGGAAGAAACGGTATTCGATCCTGGTTGATGGAGAAATGATAGTTCACAATTCTTACGATCCGGCTTTGTTTGATGATTACCTGGATTACGTAGAACCTCATACAAACAGCGTTGAAGTTCGAATGTATTTCGGGGATTCACCTAATGCGAACCGTTATGTATTTCATCTAAAAGAACAATCAACCAATGGGTTGAATGGCTTCAAAGGTGGAAAAGAAAATGTGAATGATCTGATTGCCGAAGCTTTGGAAAAACAAAGTATTGAAAGTGAGCTTACTCAACTGCGCAGAAAATACAAAAAGACAAAGCGCAGATTGAGAGAAGCCGAACAATTACTGGAAGAAAAGCAAGTTGATGTAAAAGACTTGTTAACTCAGGGAATGCAATTGTACGGGACTTTCCAGGGAAGGAATCCGGCAGCAGGTACAGTCCAAGGTTTGCCACAAACTTCGGATGTTGAGATAGTTCAGGAACTATCGGAAGCAGATGAGTTCTACCAGGAACTCAAAGAACAGTTAGGAGAGGAAAAACTCGTGAATGCATTGAAGATTTGGAAAATCTTTGCCAAGCATCCTGAAATGCGAAGTGAGTTCCTCGACATTATCCAACAAAATTCAGAACAAGATGGATAAGCACACATTTAAAATCACGATTTCGGGTACACAGAAAGAAGCATCCGAAAAAGCACAGGGACTTGCAACATTAGCCAGTCACCTAACGGCAGAGACCATCCAAGCTTTAGCACACTTGGTCAAAACCGATCCTGCGAAAGTTGCTCTTGCAAAACAGTTTCTTGGGGTTAGATAACCCAGGGAACTTTAAACCACCAAATCCATGAAAAAAGAAGGTCAGATTCAAAGACGACCTTCGCGGGGAGAGGATGCCACCAAAATTGTTGTCCAGACAGATAAACAAGGTTGGTGGAGTTCCCTTCCAAGTGGAGTAAAAGGAGTTGTAGCAACCTTTGCTGCTGTTTCCGGAATGTCCTTAGTTCTTTACCTAGCATATCTATATGCCAAAAAAGTAGCCAGGGAAAAACGGGCAAAAATAGAGCAAACTAAATCATTTGGAAATGATCGCCATGCAACCTGGGCAAAGTTAATTAAGCAAGGTATAGATAATGATGGTTGGTGGGGAACGGACGTTCCTTTAATTCGCCGAACCATTCGTGAAATACCTTCAAAGGAAGATTTCGATTTGGTTGTAAAATCATACCAAAGAATGTACAAGGGAGCAAATATGATCGTAGCTCTGACAGATGATTTAACCAAAGAGGAATACCAGGAAATGATGGCAATCAAGAATAGTAAACCTCTAAAAGCCAAAGGTAGCGCAGGAACGAAAATCTACGATCCAACAGGTTGGGCAAAGCGAATTCACGCAGCGGTCAACTATACCTGGATCGGCTTCATGCCAGGAACAGATGATGACGCAATCAAAACCGTTTTCATGGAGTTTCCTTCGCGTAAAGCATTCTATGATACGGCAAGAGTGTATCGAAAACTTTATGGAGTCAGCCTTTATTCTGATCTGGAAGGAGACCTTGATTGGTCTTGGGATTGGCAGGCTGCACTGAAGAAAAAACCACCAAAATAAAATCAACATGGAATCAAAAACAAAAAAGTATCTACTGTGGGGGCTTGGGGCCGTTGCGGTAGCAACAGGGGGCTTCTTTTTATTTAAGCACCTGCAAGAGAAAAAAGATGAAAAAGCAATGGATGATCTTAAAGACCAGATAAGCGAGGAACCAACTTCTTCAGCTTCATCCGGTTCTGCTCCATCTTCATCACCAACCAAAAAACCGATAGTATATAACCAATTCCCTTTAAAATATGGAAGTAAGGGAACACTTGTTCGTGATATTCAAACTGTTTTGAATAAACGATACAAAGCCGAAGTTGACGTTGATGGAGATTGGCAAGGGCAAACAGAAACGGCCCTTAAAAAATTCAATTTACCAACCACGTTTGATAGTCAAGCTTATGCAAAATTTGTTGCGGGAACTTCTGCGAAATCAGAAAGCAAGAAACCATCGAAACACAAAACTGCAACCTTTGTTTCATCGAAAACTATCGCAAAGAAGTTACATGATTCCATTGAGAAGGATGACATATTTCAGGCAGTTTCTGCTTTAAAGCTCATTAAGAGTAAAACCAGATACAACGATGTTAACGATGAATTCAAGAAAGAAAAAAATTGGTCTTTTTCAGACGGTTATGTTTCCCGAACTATTGTTAATGCTCTACTGGATCAGTTCGGTTCTTCCGCATATAAGAAAAGGCTGAACGATGAGTTTTACCGTATCGGTTTAAAGTACGATGGAACAAAATGGTCTCTTTCCGGATTACTTGCCGGAACGGAACAGCTCATGACAATCCAACCTACACAGGTTTGGGATGCGAAAGGAAACAGAATGTCCGTACCACGATCAACGATCCTGGGAACATTCGTTCAGGCAAAGAATGGTATTACAGAATTTGAGACCCTTGACGGTCGAATTCTCTATACCAATACCATCCAAATCAAATATGCATGATAGCTGAGATCAAAAAACTGGCTGCAAGAAAAGGATATGTAATCTACGATGAACCGTACAAATTGAACATTTGGGGATTCAGATCTAAGAATACCACTCCGAATGCTTTTGATGATGAGATTCATGTATTTACGAATGTTGCTAAAGAAGGAAAACCAGTGTGGGCTTACATGGTGTTTAAATGCACCACCGATCCTGGAACATACTGGCTTCGGAATCCAATGAATCCGCAAGGAACAGGAATTCTAAACCCTGGGCAGTATGTGGAAACCTATCAAATTGGATTACACCAGGGTAAGTACAAGGCTTTGGTTCAAACGGGTGGTAAAGTCAGCGTAACACGCGATTATAACCGCGATGCAGTACTGGACTTTAACAATGGAAAAGTAGAAACCGGATATGGATTCAACATTCACAGAGCAAATAAGGTCGGAACAACTTTTACAATTGATAAACATTCGGCAGGTTGCCAGGTGTTCAAAAATGTAACTGATTTCGACTTCTTCATGAAGCTCTGCGAATTACACAGATCCATTCATGGAAACCACTTTACATACACGCTTGTAGATGAGCGTATGGAAGAAAGAAGGAGTCTGAAAACACTAGCAATCGGTATGGCATTGATTGTTCTAGCCTTTGGAGGATTCGTTCTAATTGATGGCGAAGAAAAATAATCAAATGAGTAGACAAAATTCTTATGCTAAGTGGAACTTCAGATTGTCCGTTATCGGGTTCATTGGAAGTTTGGGGTTCTACTTTAGTGTGCTAAGAGAAGTAATCGGTAATAGACCCGAACAGCAAAAAATCGAGCAATTGCAACAGGAAAACAAAACACTCAAAAAGCAATTGAACGAATGTCCGAAATCAACAATCACTTTTGACATGCAGAATCAATTTAATAACGAATCTGGATTTATTCAATATCTCAGTAATGAACTTCAACGAGGGCAAGCGTTTAATCGCTTGCAAGTTGAGAAAGCTGCTGGTCAATTTGGTGTTGAGGACAAAACCCTGATCAAAGAATTATCCGAGTTTGCAGTTGTTGATACTGCCAGAAGAATCGCAAATGGGAATGGAATCCCCAAAGAGAAATACGATAAGATTGTGGATCTGTATAAACGTCAGGCGAACCAATCTTACAGAACTTCACTAAGTATTTTGCTTCGTCAATATTCGACACCTGCACCCATTGGCTATGTAATGGGATTGTATTGTGGAATTGACAATGGACGTAAAACTGTCTTTGAACCTTCAGCGGGTAACGGACTTTTAACCATTGCCGGAACTCCACAGTTGACTACGGTTAACGAAATTGATTCAATACGGAGATCAAACCTGGAAAGACAACCTTTTTTTCGAGTTACTTCTCAGGATGCATCCTTGCCATTTAAGGACTATGCGAAAAGCTTTGATGCAGTAATTACTAATCCTCCTTTTGGAAGTTTGGGGCGTAACAGAAATGTAAAGATCGAAGGGTTTCAAATCCGTGACATGGATCATTACATGGCTATCCTGGCACTTGATACATTGAAGGATAATGGAAAGGCAGCGATCATAATTGGTGGGCATTCTTCTTTTGATGATAAAGGAAGAATCGCATCCCCAAAAGATCGTGTTTTCTTCAACTATTTGAATCATTACTACAATGTAGATGATGTAATTCCAATTGACGGTAAGAAGCTTTATTCCAGACAGGGAACAGCTTTTAATACCCGATTAATATTGATCTCCGGTCGTAAACAGCGACCGGAGGGATATACTTCACTGGCTGACGATTCAGCTAGACAAATGGTAAGCTCATTTGATGATCTATTCAAAAGAGTTATGGAACATGAAGAAACGAAACCAATGAATTCATTAAGATTAAAAGCCATTCAACTGAGAAAGTTAATGAATGGGAATATGTTAGAAGGGCCGTACCACCCTTCGTCACAAGGTAAATCATTACAGATTAATGTTCCGGACTCAATGGATTTTGAAATCCATGATGCAGTTAACCGGATTGCAAATAGTGTTGGTGGCGATATGGATAATTTTGTTCGTCATCGGTTAGGTTATCCAACCAAGCAATCACTCTATAATGCGCTTTCTGCAGAACAGATTGATGCCGTTGGAATGGCAATCTATAACATCGAAGCTTTAGGGCAAGGAATCATTATCGGGGATCAAACCGGAATTGGAAAAGGGCGTTCAGCAGCAGCCATTATCAGATACGCTTCACACGCAGGGTTAAAGCCAATCTTTATTACAGAAAAAGCCAACCTGTTTTCAGACATATACAGGGACTTGTCTGCAATTGGGTCGCAGCACCTAAAACCCTTTATTGTCAACAATCGCGAGAGTAAAACAGACATTAAAGACGAAGATGGATTGGTTATTTACCAAGCACCACTGGCTATTGACCAAAACCGAATTCTCGAAAAAGCAGATTTGAGCGGGTATGATTATGTTGTTGCAACATACACGCAATTCAATTCTGCGGATAAGAAACCCATTAAACCAAACTTTCTGAAACAGGTTACAGAAGGAAGTATAATTATCCTGGATGAAAGTCATAACGCAAGTGGTTCTTCAAAAACGGGGCTTTTCATGCAAGGGATTGTAAGAAAAGCCAAAGGTGCAGTTTTCCTGTCCGCGACATTTGCGAAGAGACCGGATAACATGCCAATCTACGCAATGAAAACAGTTATTTCAGAAGCGAGTATGTCACAAGAAGAATTGGTGAACGCTATCACACACGGTGGTGTCGCTTTACAGGAAGTACTGGCTTCGCAATTGGTTTTGGAGGGGCAAATGATACGTAGGGAGCGAACCTATGAAGGTGTTGAGGTGAATTACATTTCCCTGGACGAATACGCGGAAAGCCACAAAGCAATAGCGGACAATATTACAATGATCCTTCGGGATATTATCTCATTTCAAAACACCTATGTAGATACCCGCGTAAATGAGTTGGATGAGATCATGGCTGAAGAGGGGGCAGAAGCCGGACTTCGAAAAGGAACTGAAAGCGGTGGTGTTGACAATATGCCTTATTTCTCAAAGGTGTTTAATGTCATTAATCAAATGCTGTTCTCCATAAAAGCGGAAGCAGTTGCAGAGAGGGCAATTGTCCGCCTGAAGGAAGGCAAAAAGCCAGTTATTGCATTTTCCAGTACGATGGGAAGTTTCCTTGAACAGATGGAAGATGATAACGGATTCGTTGTGAAACTTGGAGATAGTATCAATACTGATTTCTCCATTGTATTAGAAAAAGGTTTGGAAGGAGTTTTGCGCTATACAGTCACGCTTCCCAACGGTGGAAAGGAAAAGAAAGTTTTTGATATTGACGATTTAGGGGTAGATGCTAAGAAGGAGTATAATCGAATCCGGGATGAAATCAGTTTGATTTCAACCGGAATTACTATTTCTCCAATTGATGTGATTGTTGAGCGAATTCGTGGTGCGGGTTATAAAGTTGCAGAGGTAACAGGACGTAAACTTCAAGTTCAGTTTAATGAGAAACGCAATCGCGGAATAATTGAAGTAAGAAAACGAGTAAATACAAATGATGCCTTTCGTCAATTCAACAACAATGAAATTGACGTGCTGCTCATTAACCAGTCAGGAAGTACCGGAGCTTCCGCTCACGCTATTTCCACTGCTAAAGTTCCTGAGAATGAAGTGAAGCAGCGGGTAATGATTGTTGTACAACCTGAGTTGGACATTAATACCGAGATCCAAAAGCGTGGACGAATCAACCGGACCGGACAATTAATTAAACCGATCTACGATTATTTGAACTCAGCAATTCCGGCAGAGCTACGTTTAATGATGATGCTTCAGAAGAAGCTGAAAAGTTTGGATGCAAATACTTCATCGAATCAAAAACAAAGTTCCAGTATTTTGGAAGTGCCGGACTTTTTAAATAAGTATGGCGATGGGATTGTTTATGCATACTTATCCGAGAATTTCGAATTAAATGAGCAATTAGGCAATCCTCTGAAATTGGGTTCAGATGAATCCTCCAATGAAGATGCTGCGTTAAAAGTTTCGGGGCGTGTAGCGGTTCTTTCTGTTAAGGGGCAAGAAAGCTTTTACGAGATCATTAAAGAACGTTACGAAACTCTTGTTGGATATTTGAAGCAAACGGGTGAATATGACCTGGAGGTTGAGGAAATGAATCTTCAGGCAGAAACCAAAATGGAGACTGCTGTAAAGATTGGTAAAGGTGGTTTTTCTTCCTTCGGAGAGGATTCAATTCTTGAAAAGATTGAAGCGAACATTTTAAGAAAGCCATTCAAGGCTGAGGAACTGCGCAACTTGCTACTTCAATCATTAGAAGGAAAATCAGCCGAAGAGGTTACTGCCCAATTGATTGAAATCTATCATAATCATCGCGGAGCTATCATTACTGCGGAAAAAGAATCGATAGCGAATAAGTACACACAACTTATTCGAGATGTTCCCCAGGAAAGAAAGATTAAGAAACTCAAAAAAGAAAGTCCTACACTCGTCGATCCGGCAGTTGAACAAAGGATTCTTGAATTGAATATTGAACGTTCACGAAAAATTGAAGAAGTAGATAGGCAATCAGAGGTTAAACGGAAGTTTGTAGAAGAACTGTTTCGCTCTTTCACAATAGGAAAGGAACTGATTACACAGGAACCGTCCTTTGAAGGTCATCCAGTCAATACAATGACCGTTTTCCTTGGGTTTAAATTGGATTACAAACTCACAAATCCTTATGCCCCTAGCGCGATTCAACTCCGTTTTGCACTTGCTTCGTCACAAAAATATTTGGAGATTCCTGCAAGTGTAACCGAAAAGATCAATGCTATCAAAGGGGCAAGTATTGGAATTCGCTATTCAAGTTTTGAACAGATACTAGATAATTGGCAAGAAGCCATAGGTCAAAACCTAAAGGATCGAGGTATTCGATATGTAGTTACAGGTAATATCCTTCAGGCTTTTTCATCCTTTTCAGGAAAGCTTGTTAGTTACACCACTCTTGATGGCCAAACTCGAAAGGGAATATTAATGCCGGAACATTGGAACGCTGAAAAAGTTCTTGGAAACAGGATTGAAGTTCCTGTTGGCATGGCTATCCGGTTCTTTAAATCTCTTCCTTCCGGTTCCGACCTGATGACGAATAACGGAATCGGATTCTTTAAAGAATCTAGTGGTATGTATAAGATTGTAGTTCCATCTTCTCTAAATGATGGGGGTAGAATCTTTTTGAATTCGGAACTTTTAAAGCTTGTGGAGGGGAACAATTTTGAGAAGGTTGGAAAAAATATGACAACCAGGATTTCAAATGATTCTATTGAGGCATTTATCAGGGAACTGGATGAGATGGGAATCACGATCAATTTGGATAAAGACCGGGCAGAACAAGTCGGACTGGTAAAACCAGAACCCAAGCCGAGAATCAAGTTAGAAACACCACCGTCCGAGTCAGCAGATGAACAGCTTCGTTTAATCAAGCTTCGTGCAAAGGCTTTGAAATTGAAGTTAAGATTACTGTCATTCAACATGAAAGCATCATGACAATCACTAGCAAAAATTATTATGCTACAATCGAAAAGATAGATCGTAGCAAGCTACATGCTGACCTAAAAGCCACTGCTGATTTTGTGGATGAGGTCACAGGACATGGCAATAATTGGGAACTTTACGACCAAGATCGTGACATCCGGGAGACCGTTGAATTATTCTTCGAAAAACTCAGTGACTACCTGCATGAGCATCCAATTAAAGCCACTTCTCAGGCGCAAACAGGAAGAGCAATTACCAAAAGCAAGGAATCAAAATCTGTTCCTGCTAAAGAGCGTAAGGTTGCGAGCAGTCGATCAAAAGGTGCAGGAAAAACCAGTATGCGAGTTGTGTCTCGCACAGGTGAACCTGTGGAACGAATTTCTGAGGAATTAAAATTCGTCAAACGATTTACGTTGTTGCATGGTAAGGTAAAGAATCAGAACCAAGTGAGATCATTTCTAAGTTCTTTACAACGTGCAATGGCTGAAAAACGTGTTCGTAAAACGTCACCATACGCTAAGCAAATACTAGAGATTCAGGATTCTTTGATACAACTGATTTACGCATTCAAAGGAAAAAGTGAAGTCAAAGTTGAAATTGATAGTTCGCGACTAGCATCATTGCTTAATCTATGTGGAAAACAGGAATTGATGCTTTCTGTCCGGTTCATTAAAAGTTATATTGGAATGCAGGGAAAAGTGATTCCCAATAACAAAGCAAAGAATCTATATAACAGAGTTGGGCGTGCTATAACAGCGGCGCGAATTACGGATAAAGACCCTTATTACGATGTATTGACAGAAATGCTGAACACCTTGGAGTCGTTTGTTCGAAAAAATCCATCCGAAGGAATTCTGACAATCCCTACAAGGGAATTGAATGGGCTAAATGGGTTGGAATCTTATGATGATTACGATTTGGATTTCGATACAAATCAGCCACAACGAGGAATGATGAACAGTATGGATTTCGTGCAGCTTGAATTCGATAAAATTGGATTTACAGGTAAGTGGTTAGATTTCTTTGGAAATCCGTCTCGGGGATTCTCAGTTTTAGTTTCAGCACCGCCAAAATTTGGTAAGTCAATTCTTTGTACTGGCTTCGCGGGGTACTTAGCCCGAAATCATGGAAAAGTTCTCTACGTTGCCAAAGAAGAAGGATTGGATGATACGCTAAAGGAAAAGCTGAAATCTGTTGCGCACCCGAACCTTGATGTTTCGGATTATTTACCGGAGAATCTTGAAGACTACTATTTTATATTCCTGGATAGTATTACCCGGCTTCGATTATCTCCATACGAACTCAACGAATTAAAAGAAAAACATCCAAGTGCTTCATTCATTTTCGTATCACAAGTCACTAAATCAGGAAAGGCTCGTGGTTCAAATGAATTTGCTCACGATGTGGATTGCATAATTGAGTTTCCTGAGAGAGGAAGAGCAATACAGTATGGACGCTTCAACCAAGGAGGTGAAATGCAAGTGTTCAATTAGTCAACAACAAAAAAACACCATCAAATTATGTACAAAAAAAGAACAACCAGAAAGGCAGTTGCAAGAAAGAAAACAACTGTTAAGCGAGGTGTTGCGAAGAAAGCGCATAAACCTCGCTACAAAGTGGCTGAATTTGTTTATTCCAAATTGAACCCGACTGAGAAACGTCAGATCCATGAAATAAAGCAATTCAAAACCACAGGAGTTAAACCAAAGTATCGCTTAATTCTTAGCGATGCTAAAGGGCATCCAAAGAAAAGCCCATGGATTGTGGAAAGTTCACTTTCCCGAAGAAAGAAAAGATAACATCTAAATCAATTGTTATGAAGACCAAGTATGCATTGGTTCTATCAGGTGGAGGTTTCAAAGGCGCATTTCAAGTAGGTGCGTTGAAATACTTAAAGGAGAACTGGCAAAAAGTCACAGGATTAGATTCACCAATGAAGTTTGATATTATTTCAGGAGTGAGTGCAGGATCAATAAATGGATCAATGCTCGCTATGGGGCGATTTGAATTGCTCGAAGAGATATGGCAGCTCATTGGTGAAAATGGAGCATCGGAAATCTATACGTCAGAATTTATAGATACCGATTCAAAAGAAGACAAACTCAAGTTCAAGTTTGATCTTCTTGCATTGGCAAAGAGGTTTAATTTGAAGATAGATCTTAACCTTAATTTCTTTCAGAAATTAGAGATGATCTTCTCAAAAGAGAAACGAAAAAAACTTATCCGGGAATTTATCCAAAAGATTGGGGAATCGCTGAAAGAAAGCTATAAGAGTTTTAGA
Organism: uncultured Flavobacteriales bacterium; assembly: GCA_946478775.1. The sequence continues at coordinate 8,529 of CAMLDR010000064.1, read as the reverse complement.
TCGGTGGCCAGTAATAAGCCACTGCTCGAAAAACTTAAATTATACCTGGACCGTTCGAAAGTTGAAGGAACAGTATTTACAGCAGGTTTTGTTTCATTGAATACTGGAACATATCACAGTATTAAACACAGTGAGTTTGCGACAAATGAAGATTTCGTAAATGGAGTATTGGCTTCAACCGCTATTCCTCTTGTGTGGGAGCCGGTTGATAAAGTCAAATTCATTAAGAATGGAATTCTTCAGAACTCACATAACAATGTGGATGGAGGATTGATGAATGTTTCACCATTAGGAGACATTATCCGATTGATTGAAGAAGATCCGGAAGAATGTAACTACCGTGTAATTGTAATCAATTGCAATAGTGGTATTCCAAAATATGAAAACTTCTCAAACAAAGGCATTGGTGCAATTGCAGCGCGATCAGCTTATGAGCTAACGTTGACTGAAATATTCAACAATGACATTGAGCATTTTGTTCGAATCAATGACCTGGTAAAACAATCGGAGGTTGCTCAAATTGAGCTGAAGAACCCGAATGGGCGTGTAATCAAAAGTTTCGAAGCTATGATTATTAACCCCGATAAAGATCTTGATCTGGGTAGTCCATTGGTTGCTAATGAGAAACTAATTGAGCAACGTATCCAACATGGATTCGATCAGGCATCAAAGTCTAAATCTTTTAACTAAAAATTCTAATGTCATGGCATCATTTGAAATTTCTCAAAAGATAGTCGGCATAAATGAAGGAGGGTATCAAAATCTTGCTGATGATAGCGGAAATTGGTACAAAGGATTATTAATTGGCACAAATTGGGGCATTGCTGCCCCAACTTTGGCCAGTTTTCTTGGCAGAACTCCAACTGTTGCTGATATGAAAAATCTTTCACGCTCGACTGCTGAATCGATCTTAAAACGCAATTACTGGCTAAAGAATCATTTTGAGAAACTTAAAAACCAATCAGTAGCAACAATGCTTTATGATGGTGCAGTTAATCATGGAGTTGGGGGAATTCTTTCAATTACCAAGATAGCACTAGCCAGGTTAAATCATCCAATTACCAAGGTTTTTACTTCCGATGGAATTAGTAAACTAGACACGTTGAATCAAAAGGATTTGTTCTTCACGTTAAAACAAGTGCGTACTGAACGTTATAAAGCGTCTCCAAAGAAGAAATACCTCAAAGGATGGTTGAACCGCTTAGAACGAATAAAATTCACTCAGGAGAGCAACACAAATGACATCATTTTAGGAGTTGCGCTTCTGTTATCAGGAGTTGCGCTTTTTCTATTGGGGCTATAACACAGGTTAAGTCCCCAAAAAATAAAATTACCTAAATCAAAAATCATGGACGCAAAGCTCTTAGAACTTGCTTTAAACAATCTGTTGGATCAGTATGAGAAACTTAAAAGCGAAGTAGCATTTCTGCGTGATGAAGTTAGAGGGCTTAAAAGTAGCCCTTTAACTCCACATATCGAATCGAAGCCTTTAGAAGATGAACTCTTGGACTTAAAACAAGTTCAGGTGCTTCTTGGTATTTGCTACAATTCGCTTAAAAAATTAATCAACAAAGGCAAAATTAAGCCTATTCGAATTAATGAAAGACGAGTTCGGTTTTCACGAATCTCGATTTTGAATTACATACAATTTGAAGCCTCTAAATCATGAAAACTAAAGAACCGAAAATAACTTTCCAGTTAAAACCAGGAGAGAACACAAATATTCAGATCCGCGCCCTTATCAATTACGGGTACAAAGAATATGATCACTTAAAGAAAAAATATGAATATAAACCGTTGATTCATTATACCGGACTTAAAGTAGAGAGATCTGAATGGGATAATGAAAAGAAACTGCCAATAAATAATGAGGTTGCTGCTGAATTAGAACTGATCAGAAAACAAATTAAAGAGGTATTCCAATTTCTTAGCTTCAAGGGGGAATTCACCCGAGAAGAATTAAAAGAAGAAATCGAAAAAAAGACAAGACCTGATAGAATACAACCTTCGCTGCGAGTTGAACGTGTTAGATTAGTTGATTTCATTGAAGAACATATACTCACATCTACAGAATTGGATGAAAAAACTTTGCCCACTTATAAAGGATTTCGAAACAAACTTCTTGACTATGAAAAAAAGATCGGAAAAATGGTTCATACAAATGATGTAGACAAAGAACTCTACTTAGATTTTATGGATACAATGAAGGAACGACTGCATAAGAGTAACGGTGTTTGGACAATTCAAAAAACCTTTAAATCAGTATTAAACAAGATCGCAAGTAAATTCAAAATTCAAGTTTTTCAGATTAAAGATGAACTTGATAAAAATGAAAAAATCAAGTTGGAGGTTCCGGAGAATATTTACTTAAATATGGATCATATCCAAAAAATTATTGCGTCTACACCTAAAACTGATATGATGAAAAATGTGAAATTCATTTTAATGATTCTATTGTTTACTGGTTGTCGTGAATCTGATGTATATAAGATCATACCTAACAAAACTTATAAAAAAGGATCTGAGACATTTAAATACGCTCAGTACATCCCTGATAAAACGGATAATGAAGTTGTTGTTCCAATCTTAAAACCGCTTCAGGACATGTTTGATAAAAATAAAGGAATGCCCCCAATGCCAATTGCCCAACAAACATTTAATCGAGAAGTTAAAGACTTCATATTAAGTTGTAAGTTGAAAGAGGAAGTAACTATGTCTTACACTGATGCAAAAGGTAAACGTCAATTTCAGACAAAGAAATTTTACCAATGGGTTTCTTCACATACTGGACGAAGATCATTTATTACAAATTTGATCAGTTTTATACCAATCCCGATTCTAACAAAAATCACTGGGCATAAACTCGCGGATAAAGAAATTATATTCTCATATAACAAAATGACATTGTTGGATAATGCAGCTTTATTTCGTCGATTACTACGTCGAGTTATAACTGAGAACAAGGAGGATTTTCCTGTGCAATTGTTGTAATTTCTTGGGTAAGAATTTGGGTAAGAATTTTCAAATTCTTCAAGGAATCTCATTAAAATGCATTATGTTTCATTCAGATGCAAAATTCAATAGATATCAGTTGTATCAAAGGTTCGAAGGTGTCTTGATGAAATTTACTGAAACTCAAAAGTAGTCTGTGTGGGACCACCAAACAACGTCGCGAAAGCCGCAGTATCATTGATTCTGCGGCTTTTTGTTTTAGGCTTGGGTAAGAATTTGGGTAAGAATTTTTCTGAATCCCTTTATTTTAGTTCATTGCGGTGCATTAAGTTTCATTAGTTTCCGTTGTGTTTAAGATTTTTTTGGTAGTATTGAGATATTCATTACATAAGAACACAAATAATAACCAACTATCCACACAATGGCAATTCATATTATAAAAGAAGACTATATAGTTTATAAAGGGGAAAAGGGTGCTGAAGACAAATTTAGAACAGAACTTTCTCATTTAATCATTGATAAATTTGGAAATGGACCTTTTGATAATCAAGAAATAGTTAAAGAAATTGTTGTTTTTAGCTTGGAGTACTATATATCTAAGTTTAAAGAAATTTGCCACGCCGAAACTTCATTTTGTTTCTACCAGAATGTTTTTTGGTTCCATGAGCAAGCTACCGAACTATCCCTTTTATATGCACATCAAGATTTATCTCCTGAAATTAGCGGAAGATACATAGCCTATTACAGACGAATCCTAAAATTTATTTTAGAAATGGGATGTGAAGTCTCAATGGTTACGGGAGAAGTAGCTGATCAAGATTTTAAAAAACGAACAGAATCACTCCTAGATGATCTTCTATTTCTTGGAAAAATGATAATGATGTGTGTCAATCTGTATGCCGAACAATCTATGATTGAGGATGTCGCTGAAGTTTCGTTTGATAATAATGGTAAATACGTATTTAGTAGGAGACATCACTATGAATTCATTTTTGAACACATCATTCAGGAATTGGGCTCTTACTCAACAAAATACGTTGTCGATAGTTCTGAATTGTCTGGTCTCGTAGATTTAAAAAGTGCATTTCAAGATTGCTTTGGTATTAAATACGAAGATGTCGGTCACTTAATCGCTTCAATACATCAAGAACTAGAACCAAGAGGAGGTGAAACAATGGGTGTTGGTTGGGAAACACTTACGAATAACTTAAATCAAGTCTTTGGTGTACCTTCTGATATTGCAGAGCAGTTTTTTAGGGGACTTAGATTGGATAAATCTAACAAAATGGATTTAATAGACTTAGCATGTAAACCTTATAAGCTTAATCGTTATTTATACAGACCAATAATTATCTGGACAATTGATGGACAAGATTATGCGTTTTTTGGAAAAAACACATGGGCGGAAGCTATGATCCAGTATTCTACAAATGCTATTCCATGGGGCAAAGCCCCAGATGAGTGGATGACAAATAAGTGCTTTAAAGCATATGTTCATAGAAAAGAAGATGATCACGATAAATGGTTAGATGATGTAGTTGAGCAGAAATTGCAATCTCAAAACATTATGTATGATCGAAATGTGACACATATCACACATAAAAGTGGTATAACAAATATTGATGTAGCAGGACTTGGTGAAATTGATTTCATAATAGCAACATCGAATACAAAAACCATTTATTTATGCGATTGTAAACATTTGTTAGGTAGATATGATATAGTGAATCAAAAAAACGATTTTAATGCTTTCTCTGTTGGTTCTAGAAAAACGAAATCTTATAATGATACTATGAGAGCTAAACTTGAGTGGTTTAACTCAAATAAAATTCTTCTTGAAGAGCATTTTCAAAAAAAATATAATGATATAAACTTAGATTTTTCAGATTACAGTATTCAGGGTATTTTTATTGTTAATACTCCGACTTTTTATATGTATAATTCTGAATATCGTATTTATACCATAAATCAAATAGAAGGTGTTCTAACCGGAGAACATGAGGATCCAACATTTATGATTGTGATAAAAGAGAATGAATACGAAAAAACACTTAATATTAAATACCCTTATTTTCAGAAACCTGAGTATGTAATGTTTGATCCATTTTCTGATAATGACGAACTTGAAAATGATTAAACGTCATAAACAATCTATTTAAATCGTTCCAATTCCGTTCGCTCTTCTCGATTTTGTCTTGGGTAAGAATTTGGGTAAGAATTTTCATTTTCTGCATTAATCCTCATTAAAACTCATTGCATTTCATTAAATCACAATTCGCACTGGAAAGCAGCAATATCAAAGGTTTTATGAGTTTTAATGAAATTTAGTGAAACGCAAAACTAGTCCAAGTGGGACCACAACAGAAGTAGAAAAAGCCATTCCTTAACAGGGATGGCTTTTTCACTTCGTTGTGGTCCGTAGCGACTGACGAAGGAAAGTCTGCTACGGAAAAGTCGCAGGGATTCTGGTTCGAAGTTTCAATTCTGTCTCCTCCCTTGAGGGAGGATTAACGCTTACGCCGAAGCTTCAGCGTAGGTGCTAAGGTGGGTGGCGAAGTCAAATCTTCTGCAAGCATTGATTTCATTCGGTTTTCTACAATTCATAGCGGTTCGATTCCGGTTTGCTCGAAAGGCATTGTATTTCAGATTTTATTGGTAGTATTGAATAGTGAAAAACAAAATGATGGATCAGTTTATAATTCTGTGTAGACGCAAATAAATCATGCATAATTTAGGTTAAGTATTCAACATTGAAGACAAAAAAATCCCTTTTAGGGACTCTCTATTTCCAGATTCATTAAAAATGGAATTCGATAACAAAAAGATTTCTATTTAATCACAAGATGGCTTCGGGATAATGGGTAAACAATTCCGGCATCAAGTTGATTGATTGCCAACTTTCATGCTGTGTAAAGATTTTTTGCGGAAAGTAAACGGAACGCAGTTGATTTTCAAATTCGGGGATTCCGCTGCACGAAAAGGAGTAGACGGCCTTTTTGGCGTTGAAGAAATAATAAGTTGAAGAATCTTTTTTGTGGCTGAAGATTACCTGATCCCATTCATCAGAACGCAACACACAGAAATAATCCGGTCGTTTTTTGATTAAACTGTATTTTCTCCACGGTTTGGAGAAACAAATCAATTCATCAGTGAGTTGAATTTTTAATGCACTGTGAAAAATGAATTCTGTAAGTGGGTAGCAAAGGATCACCGACACAACTACAGTTAATAACCAATGAGCATTTGCAAGAGCAACTGCAAGGGGAAATAATCCCAAAATGAGCGCTCCAAAAAAAACATATAGAAATGTGGATTCGTAATTATTTGATGATTTGATTTGCATAGTTGCAAGGTAGTTAAAGTCTAATAAATAACCTTAAAGAGGTTTTAGTTCCATTCGTTTGAATCATCCCGCTATTGGTGTTTGTGATTCCGGTTCCATTTCCGTTAGCCCTTCTCCACCACGAAAGTAGAAAAAGGCCATCCTTAACAGGGTGGCTTTTTCACTTTGTGGTGGTCTGTAGCGACTGACGAAGGAAAGTCTGCTACGGAAAAGTCGCAGGATTATGGTTCGAAGATCAATCTAAGCTTCCTCCTTTGAAGGAGGACCGAGGAGGATGGCAAAGCCCCAATATCCCGTACGCCCCGATTTTATTCGGTTTCCTGAAATTCATAGCGGTTCGATTCCGGTTTGCTTGAAAGTTGTTGTATTTCAGATTTTTTTTGCTAGTATTGAAAACCGTTACAAAAACTATTTACTGAAACTTTCTATCTCTTTATGTTTTGGAAAATCAAATCGATCTCAATCCGTGCTAAATAGTGTTTGTATATACTTATTACAAGCAATTTGTGTCTAAAACAATTATCTATAAAATGACATTAAACGATTATATAAAAAAGGCGAATGAACTTTACAAAGAAGCGTTGAGAATAAAAGATATAGCGCGTGTTTCTGACAACAACATTGATTCATTTCAGCAGGCGGCAGACTTATATGAACAAGCGGCATATATTATTTCTAATTACATATTGAAAAATGATATTATTGACTTTGATAGAAAAATTCAAAGTTCTGCCTTATTTCATTATTATAAGTTTGAAGAAAACGAATGTCTATATGCATATAATTATAAAAACAATAATTTTCCAATAGCAATCAATTGTGCAAGTGCAGCTCAACAAGAAATTGATAAATCATTATCAATTATTCATACCAACCTAACAACCCTAAAACAAGAAACAAAAGAGTTTCTATTAAAAATGCAGAAAAATTGGAAATCTAGTTCTATTTCGATCAAAATAAAAAAACTAGAGCCAATTGCTAAGAAGGCTATGATTGACAAAGATTATATCAAAGCTTTTGATAATTATAATCAAATGCTCAAAATTCAGAGAGAATTATATGAATATAGTGAAAGAGAAGGATTGGAACCTGTTTTTATTAGAATAGCTAAAGGTAATTATATCGGAATGTCGGCAAATGTTAATCAAGCAATGGCAGGCATTCTATCTTCTAAAATTACTAACCAAATCTTAACATTTGATTTGACTAATGACTTACTTAAACATTTTTTGAATTCATTAGATTTAAGTCTCAATGCTTTTGAAGCAAATCCAGAATGGGACAAATATAGAAGTGGCGCAGAAATAATTAAAGCAAATATTCAAACGTTACTAAAAAAAAATAAAAACAACTGGTTCAACTACTTGATCAATAGTAATAATAATCTTCATTTAACTACAATTATGCAGCAGACAGACAACGACCTTTATAAAAGACAAAAAGCCAAAATCGAATTAGAAAATGACAGTTTGAAACGAATATTAATAAGTGGTGGTTTTTGGTTTGGAATTTTTATTGGTTTAGGGTATTTTCTATTTCAACTTGCTTTAAGTGACATTTCTTGGTATAGATTTTTAGCTGTGATGTTCTTTCTACCGCTTTTTTTCATCATAGTTGGAGCATTTGCATTGAAAACTACAAATTCTTTAAAAGAAGAAAATTTTATGCGATTAATGGAATTAACATTGAAAATGAATTTCAAAGGATTAAAAGCATTATCAGACAATGATGAAATAGAATAAAAGCTCTTAGCAAAAAAACAGATTTGTACTTGTAAAAATTTTAATCTATTGATTATCTACATTTTTTTCGGTTCCATTTCCGTTAGCCCTTCTCCACAAAAAGAAAAAGCATTACGAGGGTGATGCTTTTTTTGTTTTCCCTCAATACTCTTGTTCAAACTCACACTTCCAGCTTTTCCTTTTGTTGTTCAACTGTAAACCTCATTGAGGTAAGGATCTTTGTTGAAATCCAGTTTCTCAAAGAGTCTTCCACGACTGTTGTAGTGTTTCCAGATCCCGGTTTTTGTCTTCCCTTTCATCGTTCCCTCCAGGGCTTTTACGGGATGGTCCCTGTCAGTAGCTTGATAATCTTTAAAATAAAAGATCCAGTGACCGTCCGGCTGGTCGTTAACGTACGTTCCTTCGGAGATCAAATGGCCGAATGGCCCGTAATATTTCCAGTATCCTTCCTTCACTCCCTGGTTATAATATCCTTCGTATGCGTATCCTCTT
>CAMLDR010000063.1 GCA_946478775.1 uncultured Flavobacteriales bacterium | reverse complement strand
ACTGCGAAGATCACAACGATCAACGAGGGTCTCTTTATGGCTAATTCTGTAATTGACATATTTTTATTTTTTGAGCAAATAGTAACTAGCCACTAGTGAATAGATGAGTTTTCTCTTCACTGTAAACTATTGCCTACTGCCTAATGATTACTATTGCCTTACTTAATGATTTTAACTTTAGATCCGTTGTCGATATTCAACTGGCCTGTTTTCACCACCTTCATTTCCTGGGTTAAACCGGATACGACCTCGATCTTGTCATCGTCTACAGCACCGATCTCTATTTTTGTCAATTTCGCCTGATCACCCTGAACCACGAATACTTTCGGGTCCTTGATACTTCCTGCCAAACATTTCAATGGAATGGTCAAAGCTTCTTTCGTGCCCCCGAATGTAAATTTCACTTTTCCGGTCATTCCGGATTTTAAAGGTGTTTTTGCCGGGTTCGTGAAACGGATTTCGGTATCGAATTTTTTGGATCCGTCTGCTTGTGGAGAAACGGAAGCTATTTTTCCAGGGATGGTAGTATTTGCATACAAATCCGGAACAATGTTTACCGCTTGTCCTGCTTTCACCCGAACAACCTGAGCATCCAATAGCTTCACGCTCATTTTCAGGGATTTGATATCAACGATATCCGCAATGGCAGTTCCGGGAGCCAAATAACTTCCTTTTTCGATGGTTACGTTTGAAACAACACCTGAAATAGGGGAAACAATGGTTGTCAGTTTTAAGCTGTGCTGCAATGTTTTCACTTTTGCATCGGCCGTGCTCATGGTCATGCGCATTTCCTCTACCTGCTGTTTGTTCACTGCACCGCTTGCAACCATGCGTTCGTATTTTTCCAGGTCCGATTTCGCTTTCTCCAAAGTGGTTTTCGCCAAAGCCAGGTCAATACGGATTTGCTCGTTATCCAATGTTGCAATCACTTTACCTGCGTTTACGTAATCTCCGTTTTCGATGTTCAATGTTCTTACACGACCGGCAACTTCTGAAACAAAGCTCAACTGATGATCCGGAATGAAGTTTCCGTTCAGTTCGAAGTCCTGGGTAACGGTTTCCATTTTCGGTTCGGCAACTGTTACCGGGAAAACGGTCATTTTTTTGTCCGTGATGGAAGCATTTGCATCCATTTTTGCCTTGTTGCTTCCCAGTTTCATTACGATTACCAGGAGAACAACGATCGTGATCAGAATCGGTAAAATGATTCGTCTGAATACGCTTTTCTTTTTTGGCTGCTGGCCGGATTTGTTATGTAGTTCTTGATTTTCCATGTTTAATTTTTTTAAATCCTGTCCGCATGTGCGGGATCAGGTTCTTAGTTACTTAATATTCCCAATATTTCCTGTTGATCTGATGAGGTCAAGTTCGCCCAATTTCACTTGTACCAATGCTTTCAGATAATTTGTTTGAGCATCTCTCAGAGATGTTTCTGCGTTTACGAGGTCAGTGATGGTTGCAATCCCACCGATAAACTGCGCCATTGTAATCGTGTAAATTTTTTGCGCCAGTTCAATGTTTTGCTGCTGACTCGTTAATGCCGACTGGTTTGCCTTTAAGTTATTGTTGGCGTTTTCGCGCTGCATTTTCAGGTTCTCAGTCAGATATTCTTCTTCCAATACGGATTGTTCCATCTGGAACCTGGTTTGCTTCACCCGAGAGTTTTTGGCAAGTCCGTCGAAGATTGGAATGGATAAATTCAAACCAACGTAGGAAGTAGGGAACCATTTCGAACCCTTATCGAACATACGCAGGTCGTTCTGCATATTCATGACCGATGCCTGAAAATTCAATGAAAGGGATGGCAAATAGCCTGCTTTGATCTGCTGTAAAGTCACCGAATAGATCTCGCGTTGTGCCTGTACCAGTTCCAAATCTGTATTATCCAGTGATTTGGTGTCAATGATCGCTGCCGATTGCTCATTGACGTTAATAGCAGGAATATCGATCGATGCATCCAACGGCATTCCCATGTAATACTTGAGCAGCAATAACTGTTTTTCGTAATTACTGGTACTGGTAATCAATTCCGTTTGAAGATTAGTCTTGTTAACAGTCAGTTTATCCAGGTCCAACTGCTTGGCAGCGTCGTTGTCAAATTGAATTTGAGTGATTTTATACAGGGAATCTATCTGTGACAGGTTTGATTCCACTAGTTTCTTCTGTGTGAATGAGATCTGGCTTGAATAGTAAGCACTAGCGATGTCATAAATCAACTGTTCTTCGGTCTTTTTGACATTGATCTCCGAAACTTTCATAGTTTGTCTCGTCAATTTCATGGCATAGATCAGAGACTGATTGTAGAGCACCTGTTTCGCATCAACTCCGGCAGTAGTGTTGTATTTCGTACCGAACTGAACTGGTATTTGTGTTCCCGGTTGTCCGGCCAATTCTCCTGGAAGGATTGAAGTTTGTAGTTTCAAATTATCCTGGAAAGAGATCGATCCGTTTACCTGGGGTAAATATTCGGAACGTGTTTCTGTTCTCTTTTCGTTGGCGCGGTCGATCTCTAATTTCGATTTTAGCACACTTTTGTTGTTTGCCAGGCCATACTGGACGCATTGCTGCAGCGACATCTGACCAGACTGCGCCCTGGCAAAGCTCATGCTTCCCGCCAGCAGGGCAAGCAGCATCAGTAAGCTCAGGCGATAGTTCTGTGTTTTCTCCTTCATACTAATTGTTTTTGTTGTTATTGGATGTATTCCGATTGCTCCATTCCATGTAAAGTCTTGGAAATTCAACACTCAGGTATTCTATAAATTCAATGAAATCAGCCAGTTTTTGGTTGAATTCCGGGGTTTTGGGTGTCCGCTGATTCAAAGCTTCTTTTGTAATCGTAATTACTTCGAAGAATTTTTGAAAATTCTCCGTAAAGCTTTCCTGCCATTGGACAATGTTACTTGCAAAATAACGCTTGCGGTCGCCTGGTTTTGTTTTGTAAATAGCGCGTTTACTCAGCAGCAGCATATTTAATGCTGAACTCGTAGTGCTTTTACTGATTCCGAGCAACTCACGGATCTGGTCAAAAGTCAATTCGGGTTCGTCGCAAACAATTAAGAGAGACATAATACGACCTTCCATTGGCGGAATTCCATGTTGCTCATAAAAGACACCCATTCTTTCAATGAGTTCTCTCTGATCCTGAGTCAATTGAACGTTTGTCATACTTCCTTTTTATTAACAGCCGGATATTTAACTTCCGACCGGTTCCGCAAAAGTAATTAGTTTTTTTAGTTCTGTAAATACCGAACTAAAAAAACCTCATCTTTTAACATTTGTTTGCGAAACCAAAATTAGGTGACGGATTTGGGTCGGGAAACAGGAAATCGGTGAGTGGTAGAACAGCGTCGGTACGCGGCTGGAAACAGGGCTTTTCAAGTATTTTTCAATAAAAAGATTAAAAGAATACATTTTAATCATCCAACTAAAAATCTAAATCATCCTTTCATCCGTATGTAGTCCGTCTCTGATTCCATTTAGGAGATATTGACTAATTACTAATTAATTATGAAAAGGATGAAAAAAATCTTATTCTCGTTTTTCTTAGCTGGAAGCATGGCTTCGCTAAGTTACGGTTCGAGTCACAGAGAAGCACCTTTGATTGCAAATGACCCATTGGCGGATAACACCGATGTGTATGCATTCAAAAGCCCGGATGACCCGAATTCTATTACCATCATTGCCAATTACATTCCGACGGAATTTCGAAATGGCGGGCCGAATTATTACAGTTTCGGTGAAAACATTCGGTATGAAATCCATGTAGACAATGATGCTTCAACACCGGGGGATGATATTACTTATCGTTTTACGTTCTCTAAAATCAATCAGGATCCAACCACATTTTTTGCCGTTCGTTTAGGCCAGGAAAATGCGAAGACGACCTACATGATTGAGAAAAGCACGGATGGTGGAACAACTTTTGTTCCTTTCATGAGTGGTTTGGCAGTTCCGCCGCCAAACATCGGTGATCGCTCGATCGGGAATGCGCCTGTTGGTTTGGGAGCAGCGAATTACGATGCGCTGATCGCCAATTCCATTTACAGTACACCGGAAGGCGGTCAGGTCTTTTGTGGGCCTTCTGATGATCCGTTCTTTGTGGATCTGGGAGGAATTTTCGATTTGGGAGATGCTCCGCGTCAGAATAACGGCGGTGTCGTTCGTGATGGGTTGGCTAAGTTCAACACCCATTCGATTGCGATCAAGATTCCGGTATCCGTTCTGCAAAAAGACGGTTTGGGAGTTTCTTCGGCAACAAACATTTTGGACCCGGATTTCGTAATTGGAGTGTGGGCTTCAGCAAGCCGTCAAACAACACGCACATTGACAGCAGGTAACCAAGGGTATGCAGGAAGTTGGGTTCAGGTATCTCGTTTGGGAATGCCTTTGACAAACGAAGCGGTTATTCCGGTTGGGAAAAAAGATTTTTGGAATTCGTTAACACCGTACCAGGAATTGGCTGAAACAACTTTGGATGAGCACTTCTACAATCCTGAATTGGCTTTGTATATGGATGACAGCATCTATGGAGGAGCAGTTCCTGCTTTTGCAGGCCTTCGTATCCAACGTAATTCATTACAAGGATTTGATTTCGGGAACACACAGGATGGTTTATGGCCATTGAAAGGTACGGCAGCAGTTGCAGGAACAGCATTGGATGATGCCGTTTTCGGAACCTTATTATTACCGGGAGCTGGAAAACCAAGATCTGTGGATCTATGGCCTATTTTCCACACAGGAGTTCCAAATATGGCTCCGTATCAATTGGCAACAGGGAAAAATGGAAACCCTTTGGCAGCTGGAAAACCATTCATCAGTAACTTCTTGCCAAATGGAGGCGATATGTTGCGTTTGAATATGGCGGTTCCGGCAACAGCAAGAAACAGCGCGTCATTCAGTTCATTGGGATTGGTTCAGGCTGCGGTATTGGGATTAACAGATCCGGCTTACAACACCACTACAACTATTCAGTTCATTCCGAACATGGATGGATTCCCGAACGGACGTCGTCTGGAAGATGATGTTACACGCATCGAGTTGCAGGCAGTGAGTGGAGTAGTATTGGCTGCAATCGGATTGTGGTATGATGACTACAATGCATCGTCCTCAGCACAGTCACCAGTTACTAATTTATTGGTGAATGTTTTGAATTACTCCACCGGAGTAGAACAAAACGATGTGGCGTTTAAAACTTCATTCCCTTATGTAGCCTCCCCTTGGGTAGGTAAAGACTAAATCGAAGTTTCACATAAAATTTTAAAAGATGAAAAATTTAATTAACTATTTATTTGTGTTGCTTCCGTTTGGAACGGTCTTCGCTTCAAGTCACAGAGAAGCACCGCTTATCGCAAATGATCCGCTGGCGGACAATACGGATCTATATGCTTTCAGAAGCCCGAATGATCCGAATACGGTCACCATTATTGCGAATTATGTTCCCTTGCAAGTACCGCACGGAGGACCTAATTACTACAGTTTTGGTGAAAACATCCGTTACGAAATTCACATTGAGAATGATGGAACAGCAGGTGATGATATCACTTACCGATTCACTTTTTCTCAAACGAATGAGGACCCTACAACGTTCTTTGATATTCGTTTAGGTGCTGAAAATCACAAAACAACGTACCTGATGGAACGCAGTATCAATGGCGGTGCATTTACAACAGTGATTGCTGCCGGAGTTGTACCTCCGCCAAACATCGGTCCGCGTTCCATTGATAATCCGCTTCTTGGAGTTGGCGACAGTTATTCCAATTTGATGTCAGCTGCCATTGAAACTACCGGATCTAACGAAAAAGTATTCTGTGGTTCTACAGATGATCCGTTCTTCGTTGATTTGGGAGGTATTTTCGACTTAGGGGATGCACCACGTCAAAATGGTGGAACTCCGGACGATGGATTGAAATGTTTGAATGTAAGTTCAATTGCACTTCAAATTCCAATTTCTCTTTTGCAGAAAAATGGTCAACCGGTAAGTGCTGCTGCTAATATTTTAGACAGTGATTATGTTATAGGTGTTTGGGCTTCGGCAAGTCGCCAGGAGACCCGTACATTGAATCCTGCAACAGGAGAATTTACTGAATCAGGAAATTGGATTCAGGTATCTCGTTTGGGAATGCCTTTGACAAATGAAGCAGTAAATCCTGTTGGACAAAAAGATGAGTGGAATTCAAGAACTCCATACAATGAGAATCCGGTAATGGAAGATAATTTCTGTAACCCGGAATTGGCTTTGTATATGGATGATGATTTGTTTGGTGGAGCTGTTCCGGCTTTTGCACCTTTGAGAGTTCAACGGAATTCATTGCAATCATTCGACTTCGGAAACACAAACGATGGTTTGTGGCCGATTCGTGCTACAAATGGTGGTGCAGGAACTGCTTTGGATACTTTGTTGTTCGGAAATTACCTGCTTCGTGAAGGGAAACCACGCTCTGTGGATATCCTTCCAATCTTCCATACAGGGGTACCAAACTTAGCGCCTTATCAATTGGCAACAGGTAAAAATGGAAACCCATTGGCTGCAGGTAAACCATTCATCAACAACTTTTTGCCAACGTTTGGTGATATGTTGCGTTTGAACATGGCTGTACCGGTAACTCCGCGCAACGATCCTAATTTCAGTTCTTTGGGATTGATTTCTGCGGCTGTTTTGGGATTGACTCAAGCTCCATACAACACCAATGCGAATTTGGAGTTCATTCCGAATATGGATGGATTTCCGAATGGACGACGTTTAGAGGATGATGTAACACGCATTGAACTTCAGGCTGTTGGTGGAGTAGTTTTGGCTGCAATTGGTTTGTGGTACGACGATTACACAGCAGGCGGACCAAATCCGGTTACTCCCGATTTATTAGGTGTTTTGACCTATTCAACCGGTGTGGAAGCGAATGATGTACCGTTTACGACTACATTCCCGTATGTTGCTGCGCCGCACCGCGGAACGGATAACTGTTTGGGTAAACCGTATACGTATACACAGCCTGCAATCTTGTCTCCTTCAACAACAGTTGGATTGGCAGAGAATGCACTCAGCGCTGAAAAGTATGCGATCAAGGCATATCCGAATCCGTTTACAAGTTCGGTAAACTTTGAATACAACCTGGATGCAGATGCGCAGGTGGAGATTCGTTTGTTTACCTTATCAGGTCAGCAGGTTGGAATGGTGATGCCGAATACCAAAAAGTCTTCGGGTAAACATACCGAAACATTCAATACTTCCGGTTTGGTAGACGGTGTTTATTACGCACGTGTAAACATCAAAAGCTCGAAAGGAAAAGCAAGCAAATTGGTGAAGGTTGTAAAATCTTAAACCAGATGTTATAAAAGGTAGGGACGCGAGGCATCGCGTCCCTACCTTTTTTTATGCGCCCCACCTTTTTTATGCGTCCCCAATTTTTTATTCCTCCGTACGTTTTTATTTCTGTTTCAAAAATCCAAAACTTGTTTTGGAGCGTATCTGATTCAGTTTTGCTATGATTTTTAAATACTAAACACTACACAGTTATGAAAAAAAATAAATACGCTTTTTACGCCCTTTCCATTACCGCTTTATTATTGACCTCATCCTTGATCTCTTCCTGCGATTCAACAAAGGACGAAGAAGAGGTGACAGCAGTGAAACAAGGTTTTCAGATTCCTCAGTTATTGGAACGCGAAAAAGATTTGTCTTATGACGAATTCCTGAAAATCCGGGAAAAATTCAACAAACTTTCTTTTGAGGCCGGAAACGACCAAACAAAGATTGAGAGTTTGATCAAGCTGTCTGAGATTTACATCTATGAAGCACGTGTTACAGGAGAACATCCGTACTATTACAATGCTGCGCTGCTTACTTTGAACGAAACCTTAAAGGATACCACAAAAATGACTGCGGACCAGCATTTCACGGCATTGTTCTATAAATCAACCGTTCAGTTATCTCAGCATAAATTCAATGATGCATTGGCTACCGGGGAAAAAGCATTGGCTTTGAATAATACGAATTCCGGAATTTATGGCGTACTGGTTGATGCGAATGTGGAAATCGGGAATTACGAAGAAGCCGTTAAGAATTGTGATAAGATGATTTCCATTCGTCCGGATTTGCGCTCGTATAGCCGCATTTCTTACCTGCGTGAAATTTACGGAGATATGAAAGGGAGTATCAAATCCATGGAGCAGGCCATTGAAGCCGGAGCACCTTATTCCGAATACAAATGCTGGACGATTGTGACGATGGGTAAAATGCTCGAAAATCACAACCAATTGGATTCTGCCATGGCATATTATCAGTTTTCTGCCAAGGAACGTGCAAATTACCCCTTTGGAATTGCGGGAATGGCAAGCGTAGAAGCTAAATTAGGAAATTATGCAAAAGCAGATTCCTTGTACACCGTTGCTTTGAATGCAGTTCCGGAAATCAGTTTTATTATGGACCAGGCCAAATTGTACAAGAAACAAGGTAAAAAGGCCGAAATGAAACGAATGATCCCAAGAATCGAATCCATGTTCCAGGAAGACATCGAATCCGGGCACAACGTCAATATGGAATTCGCTTTCTTCTTGCTTGATTTCAAAAAAGATTACAAACGTGCATTGGATTTAGGTCTGAAAGAATACAAACTGAGACCAAACAATATCGATGTGAATCGCTTGCTTGCCTTTGCCTATTTCGCAAACGGAGATAAAGAAAATGCTGCCAAGCACGTTAAAATTGCCATGAAGACAAACAAACAAGATGGCGATTTGTACTGCATCAGCGGTTTAATCAACAACGATAAAAAACAAATCAAAAAAGCATTTTCTATCGATCCGTACCAAGACCACTTGTTTGCGGAACGTGCAAAAAAGATGATTTAACCGGACTTTATTTAACGCTCATTTTTGATCTGAAGCGATCCACCGGATCTGCTTTGGATCTTATTTAAACCTCAGACTATGAAAAAAAGTTACTTCTTTGCCTTGACAGGCAAGCGTTTGATCGCGCTGTTAAGTATTGTCTTACTTTCAGGTACTGCTTTTTCCCATGGAATTAATGGAATCGTCATTGATGCCGAATCACAAGGGATTCAATATGCAAAAGTGACCCTGATTGGTTCTGCAAAATACAGCATGACCAATGGATTGGGGGAATTTGTCTTAACGGACATCCATTTGGGAGATTCGATCCTGATCGAAAGTCAGGGGTATCAAAAACGGTCTTTTTTGATCGATAACGAAAGCTATTTTGAGAAAAACGCCTTGTTTCAATTATTCGAAAACTCGACAGAATTGAGTGAGGTGAAAGTTACCGGGAACAGAACCCAGCTGACACAAACCGCCAATATCAATCTAACCCTGCAGCCCGTTCGCTCGGCACAGGAATTATTGACTTTGGTTCCTGGATTGTTTGTTGCGCAGCATGCAGGAGGCGGAAAGGCCGAACAATTGTTTTTACGGGGATTTGATATTGATCATGGAACGGATGTAGCACTTTCACTGGACGGAATGCCTGTGAATATGGTTTCGCATGCGCATGGTCAGGGGTATGCAGATTTTCATTTTGTAATGCCTGAAGTGGTAGATAAGATCAATTTTGAAAAAGGGCCATACGATGTCACAAAAGGAAACCTGGCAACTGCCGGATCAGTAGATTTTCAAACCCGGGAACAGTTGTCTAAAAGTTTTGTTTCCGGGGAATATGGAATGTTTAATCATAAAAAAATTACGGCGGGAATAAAGGTCCTGGAAAATCAACGGAACAATGCATATTTTGCAGCAGATTATCACCAGACAGACAATTATTTTGAATCTCCGCAGGATTTTAAACGCATCAATTTTTACGGAAAATATACCGGGATCATTTCTCCCAATTTCAAGATATCGATTTCGGCTTCCACTTTCCAAAGCAGCTGGAACGCATCCGGACAAATTCCCGAAAGAGCAGTAAACAGTGGAATGATCTCCCGATTCGGGGCAATAGATGATACCGAAGGGGGAAAAACTTCCAGAACCAACATTCAATTGGGAGTGATTCAAAAGATCAATGCTTCCTCTTCCCTGAAAAGCGATTTTTTTGTTTCCATGTACGATTTTTCGCTCTTTTCGAATTTCACTTTCTTCCTGGAAGATTCAATCAATGGAGATCAGATTCACCAGTATGAGAGCAGAAAGATCTACGGTGGGAAAACAGAATATAAAAAGACCATTGCATTCAATGAAAATACACGCTTCATTTTCACAGGTGGCGGCGGATTCCGCTACGACGACATCAACAATATTGGGTTGGCCCAAACAACCGGACGCACTCAGTTGCGGAATCAAATCCAATTGGGAAATATCAATGAGTCGAATATTTTCGGATATGTTTCCGGTAAATTGGAAATCAACCGATTGGTGCTCAGTGCGGCTTTGCGGGCAGAGAATGTCAGTTTTTACTATACTAATTTGAATGACAGTGTGTATCAGCCTAGAAGTATTTCTCAGGCGGTATTTTTGCCTAAGTTATCTTTACTGTATAATGCAACCGACAATGTGCAGCTTTATCTGAAATCAGGAATCGGTTACCATTCCAATGACACGCGTGTTTTACTTTCATCCGATAATTTGAATAAGAAAGCCTTGCCTTTGGCTTTGGGAACTGATTTGGGAACCACCTGGAAGCTCACAAAAAACCTCTTATTCAATGGAGCATTGTGGTATTTGCTTTCAGAGCAGGAATTTGTTTATGTGGGAGATGCAGGAGTGGTAGAACCAAGCGGTCGGTCACAACGTTTGGGATTTGATGTGGGATTGACTTTTCAGCCCACTAAGTGGTTGTTTTTGTATTCCAACCTGAACTATTCACATGCACGTGCAGTCAGTGAACCGAAAGGCCAGGATTATATTCCACTGGCTCCGGTGTTTACTTCTGACGGAAAAGTGCAGTTGAATTTCAAAAAAGGAATTTTTGCCACACTTTCTTACCGTTACATGGGAGACAGGGCCGCAAACGAAGACCGAAGTGTTTTGGCAAAAGGATATTTTGTGAACGACTTTACTTTGGGATACCAGCACAAATCATTTGTGATTACCGGAATTGTAAATAACCTGTTTAATGTAAACTGGAATGAAACACAGTTTTTAACGGAATCCCGTTTAGCAGAAGAATCTGAGCCCGTCTCTGAAATTCATTTCACACCGGGAACTCCATTTTCCTGCAGACTCCAGGTAAAATTTATGTTTTAATTTTCTTCCAAAAACCAATGAAGTGAGAATTGTGTAACAATGGCGTTTTATTCTGTAACGATTTAGGTTTGATTAAGGATCATCTTTGACACCATAAAGCGTATTCATTCTATGGTGAAGGTATGTCCAAAGTACAAAATGGAAATACTTGCTTAGAAAAACGATAATTGACTGTTGGTTTCTGTTTTTAAGTTTAAACGTCATGCGTACCAAATTCTGTAAAAGAAAATCTTTATTGGAAATTATGAAATGCGTCTTGACTAACAAAGAATTTTCAGGAGAAAAAGCAAGGACAATTTAAAATAATAACAAATAACCAATTGGATAGAATAGGCATTCTTTATTGCTAATATCAATAGTAGGGTGGTTATACTGGGAATTGATTGTTAGGAGTCCGCTTCGGCGGACTTTTTTATACCAGAAAAAATGGAAAATCAAGTAAACAAGTCAGTATTAAATGGTTTTCAGAAATTCTTCCGGTGTTTTCACGGATTTCTAAGTGTCAAACAACGGAATTACAAAATTTATCAACTGGAAGCCGGGAGAATTACCAATCGAATACTGGAAATAAAGGACAGGCATCCGGAACTTTCTAAGTATTTGAGTAAAGTCCCTGATTTTCGAATAAATGCGAATGATTCCAGAAGCAAACTGGCAGAAATCAGAAAGTACAACCTGAATTTGCTGGAACTACTGGATAAGTACGAACTGGAATTGAATAAAGAATCCTGGTTCATCTGATTTTGAAACAAGAAATAAGTGATTAATGTAAGCTTTAGGTTATACAATGTAACTTATCTGCCCGAAATGCGACCACCTTTACACCGTGGAAATACTTCTACATTTAATAACTTAAAATGAAAAAAATAGGATCATTCGTATTCGCTATAATTGGATTGGGAATAACAGCAACAGCTCAGGAATCAGAAAAATATGACCGTCGGGAAAAATTCACAGTTGGATTGCGTGTGGGTGCTAATTTATCAAACGTTTGGGATTCGGAAGGCGAAGATTTTGATGCGGATGCTAAACTGGGATTTGCCGGAGGCGTATTTATGGGAATTCCGATTGGAAGGTACATCGGTATCCAACCTGAAGTACTGTTTTCTCAAAAAGGGTTTCAGGCTTCAGGAACATTGCTGGGCACCTCTTATTCTTACAAAAAAACAACGAACTGGGTCGATATTCCAATTCAGTTTCAACTTAAGCCGCTTGCATTTTTAACTGTTTTGGTTGGTCCTCAAATCTCCTTCCGGGTAAGTGAGCGGAATGAATATACTTTCGGGAATAATAGTACTGCTCAGGAAGAGGAATTTAAAAACGACAATGTTCGCAAGAATATGCTCGGAATCGCTACCGGATTTGATATCAATATCTACCACGTGGTTGTTTCAGGAAGAGCTTGTTGGGATTTTCAAAGTAACCGGGGCGACGGAACCTCCACAACACCGCGTTACAGAAATCAATTTGTCCAGTTGACGATCGGATTTAAAATTTAAGCAGTACCCGCACTCATCAATACGAAACTAAAGTAATGGAATCAGTGATCAGACTAGCAGGGCACATGGTAAAGTTCATTATTAAAAAATCATTAAATATGAAAGCAGAAGATAAAAAGAAGAAATCCGGTAGTGGTTCAACGGTTGTTGGATCTTTAGTTGCAGGAGCAGTGGTTGGTTTGGCAGCAGGAATTTTGCTGGCACCCGACAAAGGGAAAAAAACAAGAGCAAAGCTTTTGAAAGATGCGGAAGATTTGAAAGATAAATTGAAAGCCAAAGCAAAAGATGGGATAGATTTAATGACAGATAAGGAATAATCGTTTTGGGTTACGATAATCTGAAAAATAGATTAACGGGATACAGGTCACTTGATAAATTTTTATCGGGTGACCTGTGTTTTTTGGATGGAAATTTATTTCAGGCACTTTAATTTACTGTAAATCAATTTAAAACCAGTTATAATTAGGTCGGAGGTATAAATAGTAGTACTTTCACCTGTATTCAATAACAACCATATTTTGAAAATTTATATAAAATACATGGTCAGCCTCCGCTGCAAGAAATTGGTTGGTTTAGAACTGAAAAAACTGGGAGTGGTCATGCCGCGTATCAACCAGGGATCCGTTGAATTCCAGGAAAAATTATCTAGCGAACAGGAAACCCAGTTTGAAAAGCGGATTTTAAAATTGGGGTTCGAAGTTTTGGATGAGGAGAACAGTAAATTACTCGACCAGATTTCAGCATCCATTAACGATTTGATCTACAAGCATCCGGAAATGCCCTTGAAGGACTACCCGGATTATTTGATAGAAAAATTAAAGTTTGATTACTCAGATATTACCCACTTGTTTTCAGAGGTATACGGGATTAATTTACCTCTTTTTATTTTAACACAGCAAGTGGAAAGGATGAAGGAAATGCTGTTATATGAAGAAATGAAAGTAAAAGAAATTGCTGAAGTTCTGCACTATAAAAATGCAGCACAATTAACACGTGCATTTAAAAAAGTGACTGATCTGACACCGGTTTATTATAGAAAACTTAAGGAAAAACGCCTCGAAGTGCAAAAAGAGAGCAGTTGAAGCCAAACGGTCAATTAGAACCGAAAACTTCCTGCAGAAACTAATTAAAAAAAAAACGATTGCTAAGAAAAAACAATTTAAGCCATTGTCGTACGTCTTATTTATTTAATCTCCCTATAATTTGAAATTGTATATAAAATACATGGTTAGTCTTCGATGTAAGATGGTTGTAGAACAAGAACTGCAAAAAATCGGCATATATGCAACAGACATTAATTTAGGTGTAGTAGAAATTGAGGATGAGATTTCAAATGAAGACCGTGAAAAACTGAGAATAAATTTGAAGGTTTCCGGTTTGGAATTGATGGAAGATAAAAAGAGCATTTTGATTGAACAGATCAAAGCTGTCATTGTTGAAATGATCCATTACTCGGAGGAAGCTCCAATAGTCAATTATTCAGATCACATCAGTGAAAAATTGAATTATGATTACACCTATCTTTCCAATATGTTTTCTGAAGTCAAGGGAATGACCATTCAGCAATTTATTATCATAAACAAGATTGAACGTGTTAAGGAACTTTTGATGTATGACGAAATGAACCTGACAGAGATTTCCTACAAGCTGAATTACAGTAGCGTTGCCCATTTATCCAATCAATTCAAAAAGATCACAGGTCTTTCACCTTCCTTTTACAAACAGTTAAAACAGAAGAGGAACAGTAATTTGGAGAACATGTAATACCGGAGTTCTCCCTCCTTTTTCTTCCGGATAGTTGTTTAACTTTGTTTGGACTAAATGATCAACTATGAAAACACGCTTTCTCTTGCTGCCTTTTTGCTTGTTTTTCCTGCTTTTATTAAGTGTTCAGACCAATCCGGAAAGTCTATTGGGTTCCTACGAACTGGTTCTGGAAAACCATTCGAAGCAGTATATTACGATCAGTAAGGTCAATGCCTATGAGGAAGTGGAACACCGTTGGCGTGATGGAAAATGGATGCTTAAATGCCGGTACGTTGGGAAATGGTCGGTTGTTGGTGATACGCTTGTTTTGAAACCTTTAAAAGTGCTGTGGCACGACAAGACAACAACCGTTTGCCGTGATCAGGATGATGGCAAACAACCGGGGTGCTGTTATACTTCTAAGTTCTTTTTCGATGAGAAGAGCATTTGGAACTTCGGCCCCATATCAAAAACCAAATACCTCTTCGAAAAGGTGAAAATAGAAGGGAAGTAATCCGGACATAGGATTAAGTGATTCAAAATCAGATTGATTTAGTATATTTGAACAAACACTATTCACATTCAATGTACGCATCCGTTAATACCAGGCAAGACAATACCCTGAAAGCTGAAAGTAGGCAACCTGCTGTGGAAGAAACTTCATCTCTTGGTTTTGCAGACAACCGCCAGGAGGCTTCTCAGCTTAAAAGACTAAAAGAAATTTCGGACAACAGCCCACAGGCTTCGCATACAAGCCAATTACAGCAGATAGCGGATTCGCATTCCCAGGGACCCATTCAAAAAAAAGAAAACAATACCGGTTTACCGGACAACTTGAAATCGGGAGTTGAGAATCTTTCCGGTTATTCCATGGACGATGTAAAAGTACATTACAATTCCGCTCAGCCGGCTGCACTCCAAGCGCATGCTTATGCCCAGGGGACAGATATTCACATCGCACCGGGTCAGGAAAAACACCTGCCGCATGAAGCCTGGCACGTGGCACAGCAAAAGCAGGGGCGTGTTCAGCCAACCAAACAACTGAAAGGCAAGACCCATATCAATGACGATGCCGGTTTGGAAAAAGAAGCGGATGTGATGGGAGCCAAAGCGTTGAATGTTTCGGTAAATGAATCAGTAACTACCAAAAGCGCTTCTCCCGGAAATAGGACAACGCAGCTTGTAACTAAAATAGACCATACTGTTGGAAGCGTGAATGTAAATGTCGATGGAAAAATGGAATCCCATACGGTCGGAGTAGCTATGGATGCAACATTGGACCCGAAAGATCCGGTTGTAGGAAGTGCTACAGGTGTAAACACGAAATGGATGCAAGCTATTCGTGCGGACAATCCAGGAGCAAATGTGGTGCGCGGACATTTATTGAACCACGATCTGGGCGGATTTGGAATAGAAGAGAATTTATTCCCGATTTCCACGAAAGCAAATGCAAAGCATTCGTCTGATGTAGAACAAAATGTGAAAAAGGAGTTAAATGATTTGGATAAGTTAATTGGTGATGGCGGACAAAATAAAGGATTTGTTCGTTATCAGGTGACCGTAGAAGATCAGGTTAAGCAGTATGAACAAGCTAAATTTTCATGTAGTTGGGGAGTACAGGAACCTGATAAAGCATTTAAGGCAATAAAAGTAAATGTACCCATTCCATCAGATCTTAAAA
Source organism: uncultured Flavobacteriales bacterium (assembly GCA_946478775.1). The sequence continues at coordinate 5,304 of CAMLDR010000063.1, read as the reverse complement.
GTGACAGTGGAGGATTTGGAGGAGGTAGGAAAAGTAATCAATCACCGGTTAGTTGGCAGCATAAGAAGGAAAGAGGAGGAAAGGAAGTAAAGAGGATCGATGATAGATTGAAAAAAGTAATGGGGGGCGATGGTAAACCTGCAAGAGTTTCTTTTAAAGGTGCAGATGTAATTCCAGAAGTAAAAGAAGATGGCTATGAAGATCACATTGAATTATTAAATGATCTGCTTGAAGATTACGAATTTGACGTAATAGAAAGCGCTCTGACAGATGTAGCTAAAGAGGCAAGTTCTAATGAAGACGTCGGTCTCCTCAGGATCATTCTTGAAATGCTTGACGCTATGAATGAGGAATGAATTTTAGATGAGTGTGACCATGGAAACAAATGACAGTAATCCTTAACAAAACGTTAAATCCGCTTTTGTTAGCTAAATAAGCCCTATTTTCACAATGAAAAATTCAAAATAAATATCAAACATGAAATTGAACATGACAAACAAAGCGGTATTATTCCTGGCATTCGGAATGCTTTCTTTAGGAGCTGCTGCACAAAAAATTACCGTACCGGCACCAAGTCCATTACAAACAGTTACACAAAAATTCGGTTTGGGAGAAGTAACGATTGAGTACTCTCGTCCTGCAGTGAAAGGCCGTAAAATTTTCGGAGATGTAGTTCCTTTTGGGAAAATCTGGAGAACCGGAGCAAACGCAACTACAAAGGTCACTTTCACCGATGACGTAAAATTAGAAGGTAAGGATGTGAAAGCAGGAACTTACGGTTTATACACCATTCCAAACAAAGACAGCTGGGAGATCATGTTGTACAAAGACCTTACTTTGAACGGGAATGTAGCAGAATACAAAGCTGATAATGAAGTATTGCGTGTTAAAGTGAAAGCAATCAGTATTCCAATGAAAATGGAATCTTTGATGATCAATTTCGGTGATATCACTGCAACGGAAGCAAAGTTGACCCTGATTTGGGAAAACACCGTTGTAGCAATTAAAATCACAACAGATATCGACGCACGTGTCATGCAAAGTATTGATGCATCCATGAAATCCGAAAAACCGGAATACTTCAGAGCTGCCAGTTATTATTTTGACAATGGAAAAGACCTGAAACAAGCGTTGATTTGGGCTTCAAAAGCTACAGAAGAAAACCCAACAGCATTTTATATGTTTAACCTGAAAGCGCGCATTGAGTACAAACTGGGCGACAAAGCTGCAGGAAAAGCAAGTGCAGAGAAATCAATTGCTTTGGCAAAAGATGCAAAGAACGATGATTACATCGCTTTGGGAGAGAAATTGTTATCTGACAACAAGTAAAAATTACGCTTCAAAATATGGGAAAGTCCTTTCGCTTCGGTGGAAGGGCTTTTTGTTTTCGGCACTTCGAGTGACCTCAAGTTCATTTCACATTTGTGTGTACAAACAATTTGTAAGATAGATTTATCTACAATATCGGGTAGATCAGATTAATCCTAAAGGTCACTGAGCGAAGTCGAAGTGCCCTTTTTCTTCACAAACAACTGAATAATCCCGGCAATGATCAAAACCAGCAAACATCCGATTACGTTCAGCCAAAGGAATGAGATCACATCAATCGCATAGATTCCAATCACGAGGATCTCCGTGATAATTGCTCCCCAGAAAACCGCTTTTCCTCCAATTCTTTTCAAATAGAACGCTACCAGGAAGATACCCAGGATTGTTCCGTAGAACAAAGATCCCAATACGTTCACCGCTTCGATCAAACTTCCCAGTTTACTGGCAAACATGGCCGTTGCAATGGCAAAAATCCCCCATCCAAAAGTAAACCATTTGGACGCTTTGTAATAATGGATTTCTGTCTGGTTTTTTACCCACATACGTTTGTACAAATCGATCACAGTAGTTGATGCCAGTGAATTCAACGCGGCGGCAATACTTCCCCAGGCTGCCAGGAAGATCATAGCGATTAACAAACCAATCAATCCTTTCGGAAGGTTTTCTACTACGAAATAGAGGAAGATATAGTTGGTGTCGTTCGTATCTGCTGTTTTATCTGCCTTTTTCATGACTACCATAGCGCTGTCACGAACCACTTTCGTTTGAGTCTCAATTTGCAGCAGATCTGTCTGTAAGGTGTTAATGGTTGGCTGGTCATTCGAATTTAACGCATCTGCCAATCGGGTGGTCTGCTTTTGTCGGATCGTATTCAAAGAATCATTCTTCCACTGAAGTGTTTTAAACTCATCCCGGTATTCGGAAGTCAGCACCTTATCCACTTCTTTCTGATTAAAGAAAATAGGGGATTGATAAAACATGTAAAATACGAAAACCAAACTCCCTACCAGCAAGATCAGGAACTGCATGGGTACTTTTACCAAACCGTTCATTAATAATCCCGTGCGGCTTTCTTTGGTATTCTTTGCAGTTAAATAACGGCCAACCTGTGACTGGTCTGTTCCAAAATAGGAGAGGGCCAAAAAGAACCCACCGATCAATCCGCTCCAGATATTGTACTTATCCTTCCACCATTCGGAATCCGTTACATCTATTTTTGTTTCAATCACATTCAGTTTTCCCATTTTACCGGCCACGTGTAAGGCGTCGGTGAAGCTCACGTTTTGCGGCAGCATTTGTACCACCAGGTAGCCGGCCAGGAACATCCCGATAAATACCACAATCAATTGCTGCATCTGGGTATAAGTTACGGCTTTCGTTCCTCCGGTTACGGTATAAATAATCAGGAATCCGCCCATTACCAGGTTCGTGTAATAGATATTCCACCCCAGCAGTGAAGCCAAAATAATGGAAGGCGCATAAATACTGATACCGGTAGAAAGTGCACGCTGAACCAGGAACAAAATGGAAGCAAGTGAACGTGTTTTCAGATCGAAACGCTGTTCCAGGTATTCATAAGCTGTAAAAACCTTCAGTTTGTGATAGATCGGAATAAAGGTCACACATAAAACCACCATAGCCAACGGCAAACCGAAGTAATATTGAACAAAACGCATCCCGTCAGTGTATGCCTGGCCCGGAGCTGAAAGAAAAGTAATCGCACTGGCTTGCGTTCCCATAATGGAAAGCAGGATCAAAATCCAGCTCATCGAATTGCTGCTCTTGAAATAACCGTCTAAGGTTTTTTCACTCTTGCTTTTGTACAAACCGTAGCCAATAACAGCAAGCAGCGTAACAATCAGTACAATCCAGTCAACTGCGCTCATGAGAAATGCTGTGTAAAAAGGTAAAAGAATACCATCAAAGCAACCAATGCTCCGATGACTCCGGCATAAGCCCAATTCCAGTTTTTATGATCGTTTTCTTCTTCCTGCATCAAATCCTTTTTGTGTTTATTTCTACTTTTAAATTCACTTTGATGACTGCACTAACGCTTACGCAGTAGCTTCAGCGAAGGCGCAACGCTTGTCATGTTATCACTAGCTTTCGCTAGTTCTTATTCTGCGGCAAGCTCAATAAATTCACAAACAAACGGTAAGCTCCCGGTATTCCCGCCGGTAACTCCCTGAAAAACACCAATCCGGTATACACAAAGTTTCCTTTTCCATGTTTCGCAATGATCAAACTTCCTGCACTTGCTTTTTCATTCGGATCATGCATGGAAAAAACTGTTTCGTAGTGCGGATCCATTTCCGTAGCGAAATAAATTCCGCGTTCCTGTACCCAGCCTTCAAAGTCTTTGGATGTAATCACATTCGGGGTGTTCAATGCCGGATGTTTCGGATTGGTAAATGCCACTTCGGCATTATCGACCGTTACGCGATCTCTCGAAATGGTAAACGGGAAAGGACCGATCTTCGTTTCAATGGGTGCAATGCGGTTGTTGGTATTGTATTGTACGATCAGGTTTCCTCCCTGCTCCACATAATTCATCAGTTTATCGTAATAAATCGGCATACGGTCATTGGTATTGTAAGCACGAACTCCGGTTACAATACTGGCATAAACGCTCAAATCTTCTTTGGCAAGCAATTCATCTGTCAGCAAAGTCACGTCATAACCGATCTGTGTCAAACAAGCCACCACATTGTCTCCCGCTCCGGGAATATAGCCAATTTTATTGCTTGTTTTTTTCAAATCTAAAAACACGATTTTGGCTTCCGCATCCGTTAAAATGAATTGGTAAGGAATGTGATCGTATTCGATACGTGTGATGCTTTTGGTGTAATCGCTTCCGTCTATGGAGACCGAAGCACGTAATTGACCGTCTTTTCCTGTTTTTTCCGGAGTAAGGATTGCTTTTACAATTTGTTCATCACCCTTTTTCTCCAGGTTCACTTCCGGATTTTTGATTTCGATCTTCCAGCCTGAAGGAACGGCCACTTTTACGGTTCCTTTTACTTTGGACTGGTTTGCTTTAATCGTAAATGAGATTTCTTTCGGGGTCATTGCACTGAAAACAAATACCTGGTCGGTGATATTGATAGTCACAGGAGGTAAGATCTCGAACGGGCGATACACTTCGCCTTTCACCGGGTCCGTAGATTTGAAAACCAGTCCGCGCTCCACGTGAAAGTCAATTCCGTCAATCGTTACATGGTAAATCACGCTTTTTGCCGGCTTGTTTTCAGGTGTTCCTATCAAAGAAGTATTGCTGACGGTGTAAATTCCAACAGTATGTGGTTCTGTCAGCCAATACGGAGCCGAATAGCTGTTTGTCTTCGGAAGGATTTCTTTCTGATCAATAGTCTCCAGTTTGTTTTTGGTCAACTGCAGGTTGGTGACCTTGTCCGTTTGACCGATAAAAGTCACGGATTTTAAGTTCACGTTCCCGGTATTGCGTGCAATGATCTGGGTCGAAATGCTGATTTCGCTTCCCGGAACTGCGCTGTAGTCCGAAGTGTATGATTCCATCCACAATCCGGCACATTGAAGGATCAGCTCCTGGCAGGCTGCGAGTTTTCCGTTTTTCCAGTAACGAACGTTCGGGTCCTTATCATCCAATTGCTGCAGTTTGGCATAAAAACTTTCCAGGGCAGGTAAAGAGAGCTCCGGATGCTGCGGATTGAAATTCGAGATACATGCCGAAATGATACTTTCCAGATCTGTGGCAATCGGCAGTCGTTTCCAGGAAGTGTTCACTCCTTCAAATACATCCTTTTCCGCAGGTTCACCTTTCAGGAATTTGAAATACTCGATGCTTTCCCCTCGCTGTTTTGCCGAACCGAATCCCTGGCTTTTATGCATGGAACGGCTGTTTGCTGCAACTTCGCCATAGCTGATTCCCAGTAGGGGATTGTAAATTCCCACATCCAGTTTTAACTGATCTTCGGAAGTGGTATTATATCCTCCAAA
>CAMLDR010000062.1 GCA_946478775.1 uncultured Flavobacteriales bacterium | reverse complement strand
TCTGTTCCCATATAATCATCGTTGAAATTTCCCAAATCGCCGTCAAACATTCCCACGAAATATAAGGAATCCAATGCTGCTCCGCGAGAATAGAAACGGACTTTACGCATTAACACATTGTCAAAAACCTCTGAAGTATCACAACCCTGCGTGTAAACGAAGCTGTGAATTTCCAGGGCTTTGTTCGTGTTCCCGTTTGCCCGGTAATGAGTAATACTGAATACACAGTCATTTCCATAAATACTCGGATAATCTCCCAAAAGCGGTTCATAAGTTCCGTTTGAATTCACATCCACGAACGGAGCTAAATCAGCAACCTGTCCCAAAGCAGTATTTCCATGTGCGGGCCAGTTCCTGATTGCCCATATAGGAACATAGTTTGCAGATCCAAATTGCAACGAATCAATGTGATCTTCGATCATTTGCTTGCTTACGTGATACGGACGGTTGTATTTTGATTCCAGGACCTCATCGTACAAACTGCTTGTGGTATTCGGACCGGGAAGTTCACTGTATTGCTCATTGAAATTTGACGCGGCATTTTCAACCATTTCTGTTGCACCATTAAATCCAACAAACTTTTCAGTTAAATTGTAACATGCAGACCGTTTATCGTAAGATACACCGGCCAAACCATTGGGACTGGTGATCACCTTTGTTCCCAATCCTATGGATGCTTTCATCGTATTTCCGGCCTGGATCGGTGTTGCGTATTCATCGTGTGCTAAACGAGGCATTGTTTTATAGAACTCGCAATAATACGGCCTGCCCACTTCCGGATTTCCATCCAGGTCGAGTGTTAATCCTTTAGTTGCTTCAGATCCATCTATCAACAAACCATTGGTATTTTTATGAATGTGATAAATTGTCTTTTCTGTGAGTACTGAATCCAGAACCTGGAAATTCTGATCGGTCAAAAAGAAAATTCCCTGGTTAGTATTGGTGTATTTATAATAAACATGGTAGCGATTATTGACATATTCCACCTGGCTTGCAATGGAATTTGCCGGCCCGCTTAAATAACCACTGCTAACCATTGTTCCTGCTGCATTGTAATGCTCCACATTGATTCCATTTGTAATTCCGATAGTTGTTGCATCGACCAAAAAGGAGCTCACAGAACGCTGAGTTGTAATTCCCGTATTGATAGAAGAATAAGTATTCGGAGCTGTTCGTGTAATGATCACGGAGGAAGTAATCCCTGCACCAATAACTACTTTTTCAACTCCGTTAATTACAAACAAATTCCCGTTTTTGAAACCGGATCCGACTGTATTTCCCAAAGTTGCGGTTGCTGTGATTGAAGCACTTGCTACCTCTTCTGTGGGAGCAGTAAAGGTCCCTATATTTAAGGCTACGCGTACTAAACCACCGGTATTTTTAACCATGTAAGTCACTAACTCATTGCCCACTAATTTCGATTCGAAGTAGGCTAAGCGATAATCAGCACCACTGGTTAATGTACTAATCAAAGCTCCGGTATTTTTATTGATTTTCAGCCAATTCAATCGAAATGAAGCCGCTGTACCGGTTCCGAATACATAATACAACTCGTTTCCCTGCTCTACAGCCGTTAGCAGTAAAGTAGTCTGACTTGCCCCGGGAACATTCACGGAATAAGATTGCTGAGCAAATGATTCTAAGTCTCCAAGAGCAGAAATTCGCTGTCTGGTAATGAGAGCGAGTCCGTTTCCAACCCCGGCAAAACTCACCGTGTTTACTTTGCCCTGGGCATCGGTATAACTGTAATTTGTAAATGTTGCTGCAGTTCCTGAAACAGTGGAATGCAAAAAGGTTCTATTAAACTGGGAAAAAACAAATCCACTCATTAGTAGAACGAGACAGGTAGAAATTATTTTCATGGTGAAATTATTTAGGTATTAAACATTGCTTAACTAAAAGTCACAACGTTTAATGTCAGGAAATGGTTGGGGAAACCCAGGATCTGCTACCCCCCGTCTCTTGCCAGGTAATCAAAAATGGCGTGATCGCCTTCCGAAAGTTCCAAACCACGTCTGTTCATCATGGCATTAGCTGCCGTCTTTGCTTTTTGCAAGTCGAAAAGATTGGTTCCGTTTACCCCGCCCCAGGAAAAGGAAGGGATGAACTTTTTGGGGAATTCCGCTCCGAAAATATTGCAGGAAACTCCGACGACTGTTGCGGTGTTGAACATGGTATTGATGGCACATTTGCTGTGATCTCCCATGCAAACTCCCATAAATTGTAAACCGGTTTCCACTTCCGAGCCTGTTTCATAAGACCAGGAACGGATCATCGAATAATTGTTCTTTAAATTGGAAGTGTTGGAATCTGCTCCGAAATTACACCATTCACCCACCAGCGAATTTCCCAAGAACCCATCGTGTCCTTTATTGGAATACCCCTGGAATACACAATTGGAAATTTCACCGCCGACTTTACAAAACGGCCCAATGGTGGTTGCGCCGTAAATCTTCGACCCCATTTTCACCACCCCATGTTCTCCCAGTGAAAACGGACCACGGATCATCGAACCTTCCATCACTTCTGCATCGGCTGCAATGTAAACCGGGCCTGAAGTAGTATTTAAGAACGATCCTTCAACGGACGCGCCTGCTTCTAGGAAAATCAGGGACGGATCGCCTATAATGGTGTTTGATTCTGAAATATATTGGGATTCTCTGCCGCCTGTCAATAAAAAATAATCTGCCACCAAAATCTCATCGTTCTTTTGAAAAAGATCCCAGCGCTGTGTTAATTCCAGCGGATGCTGTTCCGTCCAGTTAATTTTCTCTGTTCCGGCACCTCTTCGGGCAATCCAGGTTCCTTCCGAGACCAGCACCTGATTGTCTTCCAGATGCACAATAGCAGCTGCAATAGCTTCAGTAGGAATAATCGCTGCATTGACTTCGATCTCCTGATTTCCGGAAACCCTCGGATACTTTTTGGAAAGGTAGGTTTCTGTCTCAAAGGAGACGGTTGCCTCCGGGATCCATTTTTCCCATCGCTCTTTGTTGGTCAAAATCCCCACTCTCAAATCACCCAGAGGCCTTGTAAGGGTTAACGGTGCAAAGCGCAGGTGTAATTCGTTGTCGTGAAGGATGATGTTCATGGATTGTTTTTTGTTAATTTAAAGATATGGTCTTTCTAATTACTAATTGCAAATTACGAATGCCTAATTTGGAATTTTGGACCTGATCAAAACAGTTCTGCAAGCCGCGGGTCGTTGTAGTCTTCGATAAAAAACAAAACGTTCGGGTAGTGTGCAAATTCCTCTTCTGTATGTGTAGTTGTAACAATGACTACTTTCATTCCTGCATTCAAAGCTGCTTCTGCTCCTTTTGGTACATCTTCAAATACGATACACGATTCCGGTTCAACTCCCAGCAATTTTGCACCTTTTAAAAACACTTCCGGATTCGGTTTACTTTCCGTCACACTTTCCGCACTTACAATTGCTTTGAAATACGAACGGATGTTCAGATTATCCAGTACGAAATCAATATTGAAATTCGATGCTGCGGAACCGATAGCCATAGAAATCCCTGATTCATCTGCATTTCGCAATAATTCTCCCAAACCGGAAATCAACCCCAGATGCGGAGCATATAGTTCCTGGTACAATTCTTCTTTCCGCTGTGAATACGTACTGATGGTCTCTTCGCTCAAATGACCTTTCCCAAAAACGCGGTCCAGCAATTCGTGGTTCTTCCCGTACATTTGCTGCTTCACCTGATCCAAAGTCAGTCCTGCTTTTAAATCTTCGTTTAAGATCTTATTCCATACCTTCAGGTGAAATCCCATGTCATTGATCATGGTTCCGTTGAGGTCGAATAAAAATGCTTCTGGCTTAAAAGTTAAATTGTCCAAGAGTTCAAAAGTTTAATGGTTCAACGTTCGTAAAGGGTTCAAATTGTCCATTAAGGAATAATTGACAGCCATTTTAAATTGTTTGAACATTTTGAACGCTATCTCCTCCCGGTTTCGAAATCAGCCAAAGCCCGATGAAGGTCAATAATCCGTTCAGAATCAAGAGTTCATTTCCAAAGATGTAGCCGCCCAAGTATTTTCCATCCGGTTGTAAAACTCCCCCGGTCCATGCCTGGGAGTTTCTACTGATAACAAAACAGATTACAGGAACCAGAATAGAAATCACCGGGACCATCCATTCGTTCAACTTTCGTTTCAGTATAATTCCAAAGGTAAATAATCCCAGTAAAGGTCCATACGTATATCCTGCTATCGTTAAGATCAATCCTATCAGGTCGGTTTTCGGGTGGGCATCCACATAATTTTTGGTCGCAAGAATAATGAGCAGGAATAAAATTGAAAAACCGATATGAACAATTAATTTGATTCGTTGTTTTTGTGCTTCCGTTTTACGGTCGAAATGCAAAAAGTCAATACAGAAACCGGTTGTTAAGGCGGCCAAAGCACTGTCTGCTGATGCATAGGAAGAAGCTGTAATTCCCAAAAGGAAGAAAATCCCTGCAATTTTCCCGAAATTATTTAATGCCAGAGTGGGGAAAGTATGATCGGTTTTGACAGGAAGGTCAATTTGGAAATGGTTTGCATAAACGTATAGTGCTCCTCCCAGAAGCAGGAACAAAAAGTTGGTAATCACCAAAACCGTGGTAAACGAATACATGTTTTTCTGTGCTTCCTTAATATTCCTGCAGGTTAAATTCTTTTGCATTAAATCCTGGTCCAAACCGGTCATGGCAATTGCTAAGAACATTCCTCCGAAAAACTGTTTATAGAAATACAAAGGTGAGTTCGGATCATCAAAGAAAAAGATACGCGACATGGAATAATTGCCTGTTGTTTTTGCCGTTGTTATCTTATGGTACAAACCACTCCAATTCACTCCTAAAGCATTTGAAATAATAACGGTACAAATAATGACTGCGCTAATCAAAAAGACGGTTTGAAAAGTATCGGTATATACGATTGTTTTGATTCCTCCTTTAAAAGTGTAAACCCAAATCAGTACTACGGTAGTTAAAGCCGTTACCCAATATTCAACACCCAAATCCCTGAAAAGGAACAAATGCAGCACTTCAGTAGCAAGGTACAAACGCGTGGCAGACCCTAAAGTGCGGGACAGAATAAAAAAACTTGCTCCTGTCTTATAACTGACAACTCCAAAACGGGTCTGCAGGTACTGGTAAATGGAAGTAACATTTAACCGGTAATACAATGGCATCAGCACCTGGGCAATCACGATATACCCGATCACGTATCCCAATACAATCTGAAAATAAGCCATTCCTTCACTGGCAACCTTTCCGGGAACAGAAATAAATGTAACCCCCGAAAGTGAAGCTCCAATCATTCCAAAAGCCACCAAATACCAGGGGCTTTGCTTATTCCCGGTAAAAAATGAGTCGGAATCTGCATTTCGCGACGTTAGGAATGAAATGAGGATGAGAATTGCAAAGTAAGCAATTAATACTGTCGCAATTATCCAAGGAGCTAAGGTATTGTTCATGAAATAAAATTAGCATAAAAAAACGAATGGGCGTCCCACATATGCGGGACGCCCATTCGCTTTCAATTCAAATATAGTTACTTCGAAGCCAATTCAACGAACTCATCGTAAGAGATTTCTTTCGAGTTCAATTTCACGGTATCCTTGAAGTATTGAGTCAATTTTGTCTCAGCAAGCATATCGTGAATACGATTTGCTTCTTCACGGTTTTGCAAAGCACCAACAGCTTGTTTTGTCAATTCCGCATCTTCCGGTGCAGGAATTCCGTATTGTGCAAACTGGTTCGCGATCAATCCTTTTGTAAATTCAATCACTTCAGCATTGTCCAGTTTAATATCGTTTGCTTTGAAGATATGTCCCTGGATCAATTGCCATTTCAAATCTTTCGCGTAGCTGTCATAATCTGACTCGATTTGCTCAATTGTGATCGGTTTATCATTTGATAACTGGATCCAGCGCTTCAGGAACGTATCCGGAAGATTCACCGGTGTATTTTCCACTAAGTCACGGTAAACTTCACGAGTCAATAAACGATCCGAATCATTTGCGAACATATTCTTCAAATCTGCTCCGATGCGTTCACGCAATTCTTTCTCAGAAGAAATGGCTGCTTCACCGAACAATTTATCAAACAACTCCTGATTCAATTCAGCCAACTCCATACGTTTGATGTCGTTGATTGTCATTTGGTATGAATCAGAATGGTTTGCCAATTCTTCCGGCTTAATTCCAAGCATTGCTGCTTTATCGCTATCACCACGCGTAATTTCAGAAGCAGAAACGGTTACTTTGTCCCCTACTTTCTTACCTACCAATGATTTTTTTACTTTTTTGTCTTCAACGAACTCCATCGAAGTTGTTGAAGAATGCATGATTCCACCTTCTTTGATTGATCCGTCTTCATTCAACTCAACGAATTGAGCCAAAATCATGTCAGTTTCACCAACCTCATCCGTAGAAGTCATTTTTCCGTAACGACGACGTAAGTCATCGATTTGCTGGTCGATCAATTTATCATCGATCTTCACCTGTACGTAATCGTATTTGCTTTTATTGGTCAATTTCAAATCGATTGCAGGCGAGTACCCGATCTCATATACGAATTCAAAATCTCCCGGATTGTCGAAATCTCCTTTCACTTCTGTTCCTTCTTTTGGAATTGGATTTCCAAGGATTTCCAATTTATTTTCCTGAACATAAGCGTACAAAGCATCGGAAACCAATTTGTTCATTTCTTCTGCCAAAACACCTTTTCCATATTGCTTTTGGATCAAGCCCATTGGAACTTTTCCCGGACGGAATCCTGGGATTTTCGCTTGTTTGCGATATTTATCTAAAGACGCAGCTACTTTACCCTGGTAGTCTGCCGGTGAAACCTGCACCGTTAACAATGCTGTTTCTGCATTAACCTCTTGACGTGTTACGTTCATTCCGTTTTCTTTTAATTCTTAAAACTTGTATAAACAAAAAATGGTCTTCATTGACAAACAACGAGACCATCTGAAGTGCGGATGGAGGGACTCGAACCCGCACACCTCTCGGCACTAGATCCTAAGTCTAGCGTGTCTACCAATTTCACCACATCCGCATATTTAATTCCCTTCCGGGAGTAAACTTTTTATTTCAATTTCCGGAATTTCGTTCAATCCCGCCCATTGTGCCTTTGCTGAAGCTACTGCACAAGCATTTGGGTGCACAAAATTAGGTTTTTTCAAAAGAAATCCAAACCAAATCTCATTTTTTTTACTTTTTTTTATTCCCATCCCATCTAAAACACTGTTAATGAGTTGAATTTGTGTATCCGTGATTTTATAGTAGATTTGTGTAAATACTATTCATTATGAAAACAAATTTAATACTAGCCATCCTGTTAATCTGTCTTCCTATCGGTTTAAAAGCCCAGACTAACCAATCAAAAATCCCGTATAACCTTCAGAAAACATTTATTGCCGAACTCACTTCTGTTGGGGGAAATCTGACTATTCCCAATGAAAATGAGGTTCCGAAATGTACAGCCGGCGATTTAAACAAACAAGTAATTTATTCCGGGAAATCATTAACTACCGCATGTATTAATGTAGACAACCGAACAAGCACGGGTTGTGTAACCATTGTGGTGAAGGCAAACGGAAGTACTATTACTCAAACAATACCTGCAGGATCGGTAAGTGGCGTTTTGAGTTTTAGCCGGGTCACATCAGTTGTTTTGATTATCGACCACAAACTGACCAATTCACTTCCTGAAACGGTTACCGCAAGCGGAACAGCAGATTTTTGGTTCTGATTTCGTTTTATTTCCTTTTGATCAAAGCTTCAATCATTGGTTTACCAACGGCCGTATTCGGGCGCTGTACATCCAGGATATGTACCAAAGTTGCTGCAATGTCAATGATCTCGTAAGGTGTAAACACATCTTGGGGAAGAATGCCTTTTCCATAAAACAAGACCGGAACATGCGTATCGTAATTAAACGCTGACCCGTGACTGGTGCCTTTGTGCGATCCGGGAGTATCTGCCGTTTTTGGTAAATATCCTGGCTGAAGAATAAAAATCAACTCACCGCTTCGTTCTTTATCGTAACCCGAAGCAACCATTTGCTGCCAGTTTTCAGATGGTTTGGAAAGCAATTCCTCTTTCGTGTAAACCCGCTTCACTTCTGTCCATTTAGCAATTTCCGTTTTGAACAACCCAATTACCTGTGATTCCAGATCTGTTCCCAATACATCATCCGTCAAATACACATTGTCATTTTCAATGGTATTCAAATAATCTTTCCCGAATTTTGCAACACACGCCGCTCTTAAACTATCCGTTTTGTCCTTTAGAAATAAATATCCTCCCGGCAGTTGATGATCTTTCAAAAATTGCGGCACAGGAACTACCGCATGGTCTGCAGTCAGGAAAACCACATATTGCCCTTTGCCAACTTCCTTGTCCAGGGTTTGGAATAAACGCGCCAATTCCAGGTCCAAACGAAAGTACATATCTTCCATTTCCAGGGAATAAGGTCCGAATGCATGGCCTGCAATATCCGGAGTGGAATAGCTGATTGTGAGAAAATCGGTGGTTGTATGTTTTCCTAATTGTTCTTTGGAAAGTGCTTCAATCGCAAAATCAGTGAGAAAGGTGTTTGCAGCCGGCATGATGGTAAACAGGTTGAATTGATCCGCCGGAGTTGCTTTACTAAAATCATAGGGGAAAACAGGACTCGTCTTTCCTCCTACCAATCCTTCATAAGGGGAATTATCTTGTTTAATATAAGTATAGCAAGTAGAATCTTTCAACAAATTCCACGGTTGATTGACGTACTTTGAAGCCAGTTTTCGATCGTTGAATGCAGCTGCCCAGCCCGGCAGTTCATTGGTATAGAAGGTGGATGTAATAAAATTCCCGGTTGCGTAATCATACCAGTAAGACCCGTCCGATAAATGTCCGGCAGGTAAAATAGCGCTTCGGTCCTTGATGGAAACCCCAATTACCCTGGAACCCGGATAAGTTAATTTCAACTGGTCGGTAATGGTATTCGAGCGCAGAAAAGAAGGAGAACATTTCCCGTATTTACTTTCCGAACCGACTGTAGAAACCGTGGTGTCTTCCACACAATTCACTATTCTTCCAAAAGGCCGGTAATGCCATTCATTGGCTACAATCCCATGATTGCTAGGAGTAGTTCCCGTATAAATAGAAGCATGCCCGGGACCTGTATAAGTTGGCACATAATTGTAAGTCACATTTCTGAAATGCGCTCCTTTGTCCATCAACCGTTTGAAACCATCTTTTCCGAATTGCGGATAAAAGCGGTATAAATAATCGTAGCACATTTGGTCCACCACGATTCCTACGACCACCTTCGGTGCATCTTTTTGGGAGAATGCCTCATTGGCACTTAATCCGAAACAACCTAACAACAACAGGGATAACGATCTCATAATTCAAACTTATTCTAACAAAACTAGGATTTGAATTCAAGAAATCGCGAAATTTGCTGTAAAATTTCAATTATGTTAGGTTTAAAATTACCAACCGACCCGCGCTGGGTGAACATTGTAGAGAAAAACATTGCCGAAATCCTGACTGATCATGCTTTCTGTGAGCAAAAAGCCGCAAGCAATGCCATTTCTATTATTGTTCAGTACCCGCAATACCCGGATATGGTAAAAGCGATGATTGAAATTTGCCAGGAAGAAATGGAGCATTTCGGAATGGTGCACGATAAAATACTGGAAAGAGGGTATGAATTGGGTTTCGAACGACGCGATCCCTATGTGCACGATCTATTGGATTTCTTAAAACATACCCATTCGGGAAACCCGAAAAAATCACACATGGTCAACCAATTGCTTTTCGCTGCTATGATCGAAGCACGCAGTTGTGAGCGTTTCAAAATACTCTCGGAAGAAATCAATGATGCAGATCTGCGCGAATTTTACCGCAGCCTCATGGAAAGTGAAGCGCGGCATTATACCGTTTTCCTGAATTTCGCCCGCAAATACGGTGAAGGAATTGATGTGGATGCCCGCTGGAAACTATTCCTGGAGTTTGAGGCTTCATTGATGGATAAATACGGAAAAGGTGAAACGATGCACGGGTAAATCCGGTTGAAATCCACTGTCCTTTCCAATCTTTCAATTAACCGGGAATCGGAATACTCACTATGACACAAGTTCCTGGAAACTCCGAATTCAATTCGTCCGCTTTAATCGAAACTGAGTATTTATTTTTGTTTCCATGCAATGATTTTAAACGCTCTTCCGTAATCTGTGTTCCATAGGATTTATGTCCGGTATCCCGTTTGTTCTTTTTGGATTCGGCATACCCTATTCCATTATCCCGGATCATGACTTTCAATAATTCGTCTTCCATGTAGAATTTCACTAACAATTCGGCACCGATCGTACGTTTAGCCAATCCGTGAATAATTGCATTTTCTACATAGGGCTGAATCAGCATGGGTGGAATACAGGGGTGTAAAGGCAACTGATTGAAATCACACTCAATCTGAAAAGCGAACTTATTTTTAAAACGCATACTTTCAAGCAAAATGTAATTTTTCAGTGTTTCATACTCTTCCTGGATCGTAATGTAAGCAACCCTTGAATTTGCCAATGTTTGCCGGATCAATTTCGCAAAACGCAGCAGGTACTTTTCTGCATTCTCATTTTCTTCATACAACAGAAAACTATGGATCGAATTCAGTGAATTAAAGATGAAATGCGGATTCATTTGGGCAGACAGTGCCATTTGTTCCAACTCCATCATCCGGTTCAGCAATGCGTTTTTCCGGTTAGATACCTTTACCGCATATTTCAGAATTCCATAAAACAAAAGAATGATCAAACAAATGTAAAGCAGTATAAAATACCAACGCAGGAAAATGATTTTTTCTATTTCAAAAACACCTAACTCTGCCGGTTTCGTCCAATGATTGAATTGATCCAGGTAAGAAACTTCCAGCTTATACAAACCATTAGAAGGATTGTTTAGAATGATCTCACCTTTATCCGAATAGTTCCAGGTTTCGCTTTCACCAAACCGGTACCTGTATTCATTGCGGCGATCCAATCTTTTGTTCGCCAGAACGATTTTGATCTTGTCTGTTTTTGCAGGATACAAAGCATCCTGCTCCAGTTCTTTGTTATTTGCAAACGCATGCAAAGAAAGCAAGGAAACCGGATTCACCGGCCGCTTTTGCTTCACCTTCCGGATATTTATTCGCTGAACACCGAATTTGGTAGCCAGGTAAAGCACATCGTCGTATGAGTAAATATCCATAATTTCCGGACTGGATAATTGATCAAGGTTCAGGAAAAATCGGATCGCTGCTTTCCCCTTTTTCTTTTCTAGTAGAAATATTCCTTTTTTATTGGAAACCCACATCCGGTCCAGTTCATCAAAGAAAACATTCGAAATTTGTTTTCCTAATCTGAGTTCCGGAGCAAATACAAAAGCTTTATTTGTTTCCTCGTTTATTTCAAAAAGCCCTTCACCGCTTGAATAAGCAATAAGCCCCCAAAGACGGTTGTACTTTAAACGATCCAGTCGTTTCAACAGAACAGGCCGGTATGCTTTCTGAATTTTCCCGTCTTTTAGAGGAAGCAGCAGCACTCCGTCATCAAACAACATAAACAGTTTATCCTTCCTGTAGAAATGAAACCAGGTATAGGGCCCGGTCAGACCCGTGCCCTCTAAACTGTTCAGAGTATAAGCGGTTACTGATTTCTTGCCAATTTCAAAAAGTTCCCTTCTAACCGGATCGACTCCTACAATAGAAGTATCTGTTTTATAAACCGGTATGATCGAATAACTGTCTTCCACATCCTTCCAACCACTCCAATCCACTATTCCTTTATAAAAAACAAACCCATCATTTGCCGGCATCATCTGGAATTGAGAATTTAACTTCTTCTCATCTTTATATAAAAAGGGCGGATACAGCTTCTGCCATTTACCTACATGATGGGTTATAATAATTTTGTTCTTATTTCCATTCACAAAGCGAATTTCCTCATTTAATTTCCTCCCGTTCACCAACAATTGCTGAAAAGAATCATCATAAAGCACATAGACTCCATTTTCCAGCGTAGTAAACCACAAGGCTCCATTCATATCTGAACATACGGAACTGACGGAGTGATTCGGGAAATAATGCCTGACCAAAACAAGTTCTTTGGTGGTTGGATCAAAGCGGTATTTTTTTACTCCGTTCTTATAATACCCTATGTACACGAACTGGTCATCGGAATCCAAGCCAATTACCATGTGCTCATCTGAAATTAATTTGAACTGATGCCGATCGTGAAAATAAGCTTTCGAACCGGCCATCAAAAAGTAATGTTGTTTGTGCTTCTTCGCTCGCAATATTTGACTAAAAAGTAGCTTTCCCAACAGCACCTTCTTTTTTTTCCGGACAAGAAAAACTTGCATCCGATCATTACCGGTAAGGGTTCTTTGTGTCAATAAATCATGCCCGTAATCAAGAATATATCCGGCAGCTGGCATTCCTTGCATTAAGTCTGTTGCTTTGCCGGTTTTGCTAATAGCAAAGGTTTTTCGGCCTACAACACTGTAAATAATGGACCCATCCGCGTTTACGTGAAGTGCTATATTCCCGCTCCTTCCAACCGGGATGACTTTCTGCAGCTCATCATTGAATTGGTAAGGCTGCATTTCCCCATTCTTATAAACACTCAACTTGCCATTGAAACCGATAAACCAAAGTCTTTTATGGATGTCTTCTATAATCTTGAAATTAACATTGTCGCATAATCCACTTTCCGTGGTGAAGGTTTTAAACCGAAATCCGTCATAACGCACCACTCCCTTGTCTGTCAAAATCCACAACAACCCAGATTTATCCTGGTAAACCTGGTAAGTTTCCGAGCTTGGCAAACCACTATGAACACCAAAATGATGGTAGTTGTACTCCCAGGAAACTTGTTTAGTCTTTTGTGAATACGCTTTTGAAGCTGCTAAGACAAGAAAAAGTCCATAAAAAATATGCCTGATCAAAATAAGGTAAGATTGTTTATTCAAGGGCTTAAAAGTAATAGAATCTCCGAATTTTAGTCAATTTTTAGTTAAATCGGAAACTACTTACCGTGTTATTAGTTAGCTTTACTAACTATTTTAAAAGTATGAATACACAAGAATGGCCCTTAGGGCGCTTTTTTAGCTTTCTTACCAAACAATACATCGGGAAATTGACACTTCTTTTGGAGCACACTCCCGTAGAACGTTATTTTTTTCCTTTATACCTGATTGGAAAAAACGACGGACTCATTACCCAGCAGGAACTCGCTGATCAGCTTCTCATGGACAAAGTTTCTATGGTGAGAATCCTGGACACTTTGCAAAAAGACGGGTTCATTGAACGAAAAACCAATCCGAACGACCGGAGAGAACGCCGGCTGTTTATTACTCCAAAAGCAGAGCCATGGATCAGGGAAATCGAAAAAGGAATCCAGGAAACAAATGATTACTTTTTTAGTTTGTTAGACCCAAGTTTACATGCTAACTTTAAGTTAATTCTGACGGAACTCATTACAAAAACACAAGATATACCTGCAGATCAGTTCGAGTATTTTTACCGGAAGAAATAAACCAACCGAATTTTTTCATCCAAAGAACATAAACACATGATACTAAAGATCACTCCCATATTAGCATTGGCAATTTTCTTAAACTCCTGTGGAGAAGAAAAAGCCGATTTGAAAGCTCAAAAAGCTCCCATTGTAACAGTGGATGTTGTGGAGATCAAAGCAGGTGAAGTAGTCCGTTCAATAGCAATTCCCGGTTCTGTAATCCCAAACGAACAAGTGGATATTTATTCTGAAGTTTCCGGCAGGATCCAGCGCATTTCCTTTAAGGAAGGACAAAACGTTGCAAAAGGAACCATTCTTATTCAGGTTGATTCGGACATCCTGAAGGCTCAAAAAGCCCAATTATTGGTAGAACAGGACCTGGCAGAAAAGGACGAGGCCCGAAAAAAAAGCTTATACCAGGCAAAAGGAATCAGTTTACAGGATTATGAAGTTTCCCAATCAGCACTGGCTGACTCAAAAGCCAGACTGGACTTATTGAACGTTCAGATTTCAAAAGCCACGATCCGTGCTCCTTTTTCCGGAAAAATTGGTTTGAGACATGTCAGTGAAGGAGCATTTATTTCTTCCAGTACATTAATCACTTCTATTGTACAGGAAAACCCGGTAAAAATAGAATTCTCAGTTCCTGAAAAATATGCGCGAAATGTGAAGATCGGTCAGCTTATCCAATTCAAAACAGACGGCGACACGAAATCCTACACCGGAAAAGTATACGCCTTTGAACCTCGCATTGATGAAGGTACCCGAATGATGACTGTTCGTGCTTCCCTTCCCAATCCGGGAGGATTAATTGCCGGTTCTTTCGTTTCCATCAGTTATGACATGGGAAAGGAAGCAAATGCCTTCATGATCCCCACAGAAAGTGTGGTGCCGGTTTTGAAAGGTCAAAAAGTATTTGTGGTCCGGAATGGAATAGCTGAAGAAGTACCGGTTGAAATAGGGATCAGAACCCCTGACAAAGTGCAGGTAATCGGAAATCTGAAAGAAGGAGACAAGGTGCTGATTTCAGGCCTTTTAGCTGTCAAACCGGGGATACCGGTTAAAACTAAAACCGTAAGCAGATGAATATTGCGTCCTTAAGCATTAACAGGCCGGTCTTAGCTTCCGTTCTGTCTATCGTTGTGGTTCTCTTTGGTGTCATTGGATTTCTATTCCTGGGAATTCGCGAATTCCCATCCGTTGATCCGCCCATTATCACCGTTACAACCAATTACGTGGGGGCAAACCCGGATGTCATCGAATCACAGATCACAGAACCATTGGAAGAATCGATCAATGGAATCTCCGGAATACGCACAGTTACTTCAACCAGCTCTGACGGAAGAAGTACCATCGTGGTAGAATTCGATTTAAGTGTCGACCTGGATAACGCCGCCAATGATGTGCGTGACAAAGTTTCAGCCGCTATCCGAAATCTTCCTCCGGATGCCGACCCTCCCATTGTTGTAAAATCAGATGCCAATGCGGAAACGATCTTCTCCCTGACTGTTCAATCGGATAAAAAGACCTTACTTGAACTAACCGACCTTGGAAACAATGTTTTCAAGGAACGCCTGCAAACTATCAAAGGCGTCAGTGAAATCCGGATTTGGGGTGAAAAGAAATTTTCCATGAAATTCAACCTGGACCCGGAAAGAATGGCCGGATTGGGGTTAACTGCTTTGGATGTCAAAAACGCCTTATTGAGCCAAAACGTCGAATTACCATCCGGAAGGATCGAGGGAAATACTGTCGAATTAACTATCCGAACATTCGGGCGCTTAACAACGGAAGAAGAGTTCAACAACCTCATCCTTGCAAAAAAAGGAACTCAGATCGTTCGCTTAAAAGACGTGGGAAGTGCGAACCTTTCACCTGAAAACGAGCGGACTTTACTTCGCGGGAACCATGGAATTCCGATGATCGGGATTGCGATCAATCCGCAGCCGGGAGCAAATTACATCGAGATTGTAGATGAAATTTACAAGAAAGTAGAACAGATCAAAAAAGAACTTCCGAAAGATGTTCATTTAGGTGTTGCACTGGATTCTACTCAAAATATCCGCAAATCCATTTCGGAAGTGGAGGAAACCATTCTCATTGCCTTCGGATTGGTTGTGATCATTATTTTCCTGTTCCTGCGCGACTGGAGAACGACTTTGATTCCTATTATTGCGATCCCGATCTCGCTGATCGGAACATTCTTCATCATGTACATTTCGGGTTTCTCGATCAACTTATTGACTTTGCTTGGAATTGTATTGGCTACCGGGCTAGTGGTCGACGACGCGATCGTAGTGATGGAAAATATATATGCTCGTGTAGAACGCGGAGAAGATCCGAAAGAAGCTGCCCATGAAGGCTCGAAAGAAATTTTGTTCGCCATCATTTCTACGACTATCACACTTACCGCGGTTTTTCTTCCGTTGATTTTCTTACAAGGATTAACCGGACGTTTATTCCGTGAATTCGGAGTTGTGGTTGCCGGATCGGTTATCATTTCAGCCTTTATTTCCCTGACTTTAACTCCCATGATGAGTTCCCGTTTGTTGAAGAAGAAAGAAAAACACTCTCGTTTCTACAAAATGACGGAGGTGTGGCTGGATAAATTGATGTCGGGATACCGGAATTCACTGACCAGATTCATGAAACGTCCCTGGATTGCCTGGATCATCATGGGAATTTGTATTGTTCTGATTATTTGGAATGGTTTAGGCTTACAATCGGAGTTGGCCCCAATGGAAGACAAGGGTCGTTTCCAGATCCGATCAACCGCCCCTGAAGGAACTTCTTTCGAACGGATGGACTACCATCAACAGCAAATCATTGACCTGATCGATACTTTACCGGAAAAAACGACCATTATTGCAGTGACTTCTCCCAGTTTCAGTTCAGGCGGAGTTAATACAGGATTTGTCCGTGTGAACCTGCTTCCTGTAAAAGACCGGAAACGTTCACAGGAAGACATTGTCAATTTATTGAATAAGCGTTTGGGGGAATTTAACTTTGCCCGCTCTTTCATTGTCCAGGAACAAACCATTGGCGGAGGCCGATCATCAGGCTTTCCGGTTCAATACGTACTGCAGGCTCCCAATTTTGAGACCATGAAGGAAACACTTCCCAAATTCCTGGAACAGGCAGCCGCAGACCGAACATTCAAAATCGTGGATGTCGATTTGAAATTCAACAAACCTGAACTACAGGTTGATATTGACCGTGATAAGGCTCAAAGCGTAGGTGTGAATGTCAACGACATTGCTTCTACACTTCAATTGTACTTCTCAGGTCAGCGCTACGGCTATTTCATCCTAAACGGAAAACAGTACCAGGTAATTGGTCAGGCAATGAAAGAAAAACGCGACGATCCTTCGGATTTGAGTGCTATCCAGGTAAGAAGTGAATCCGGAGCATTGATTCCTTTGGACAACCTGGTAAAAGTTCGAAACGAATCCAGTCCGCCGCAATTATTCCGTTATAACCGCTATGTTTCAGCTACTGTACAGGCCGATCTAAATGAAGGATTCACGGTTGGTGACGGAATTGATGCCATGGACAAAATTGCTGAAAAAGTACTTCCTGAAAGTTTCTCTCACAGCCTGGCAGGAACTTCGAAGGAATTTGCCGAAAGCGGAAGCAGTATCCTCTTTGCCTTTCTGTTGGCATTGGTATTGGTTTACCTGGTCCTTGCAGCGCAATTTGAAAGTTACCTGGATCCACTGATCATCATGTTAACCGTTCCGCTGGCACTCTCAGGAGCCTTGCTTTCTCTTTGGATTACGGACCAAACCCTGAATATTTTTTCTCAAATCGGGATCATCGTTTTAATTGGTCTGGTAACCAAGAACGGAATCCTGATCGTTGAATTTGCGAACCAACGCCGGGAAGACGGCCTGAGTATCAAAGAAGCCATTATTGATTCCTGTGCACAACGTTTCAGACCCATTTTGATGACCACACTTGCAACTATTCTGGGAGCTCTTCCAATTGCCCTTGCATTGGGTGATGCAGCAACCAGCCGGGTTTCCATGGGAATCTCGATTGTTGGAGGTTTAGCTTTCTCTTTAATACTCACCCTCTTTGTGATTCCGGGATTGTACATCTACCTGACATCCAAAAAATCAAAAGTAAAGGCATGAAAAAACTCCTATTTCTCTTCGTACTCTTTTCAACAGGCAGTGCTTTTTCTCAGCAGGTACTGAGTTTTGAAGAAGTCATCAAACGCACACTGGAAAAAAATTTCGATGTACTGATCCAGCGGAATAATGTGACAATTGCCGATAATATCAATAACATCGGTACCGCAGGGTATTTGCCAACAGTTGGTGTCACTGCCGATCAGAACTGGAATTTAACCAATACGCGCCAGGAATTTTATTCCGGACAGGTCAATGAAAAAAACGGGGCAAACAATAACTCGCTTGTCGCTGCTGCGCGTTTGAACTGGACTTTCTTCGATGGTTTTGCCATGTTTGCCAGAGACAAGCGTCTTCAATTACAGGAAGACCTGGCAACAGTGAACCTGACGGCACAAATGGAAATGTCGATTTACCAGGCTTCCGTTTTATATTACAGTTTGCACTATTACAAACGCATGCAAACCGTTTACGAAGAAGCGATTCAGCTTTCCAAAGAACGGTATGAACTCATTTCTCTTCGTTCCAAAAACGGTGCTGCAACCGGACTAGAACTCCTTCAGGCACAATTAGACCTGAATGCAGATAGTTCGAATTACCTGAATCATTTGAACCTCATCAGTAAAATGAAAGCAGACCTGGCCCTGGTCATGGGTGAAGCAGGTAATATGCAATTTGAGGTCGAAGATACGATTCCGGTCATTCCTGTACTCAGCAAATCTGACATCCTGGAAAATGCACTTGCTCAAAACACCAGCATTTTAGTTCAAAAAAGTCAGATTGCCATTATTGATCAGCAGCGCAAAGAACTGCAAAGCCGTTATTATCCGCAACTGTCTTTCTATGCTCAATATTCGGCCACCATATCTAAAAGTGAAGTTGGCCTTCTCGCTTCCAACCGCAGCTTAGGCCCGGGAATCGGACTTACATTGAGTTGGACAATCCTGGATGGCTTAGCGAATGTGACGTCTGTGAAAAACAACAAACTTCAAAAAGAAAGCGCTGAATTTGCGGTGGAAAAGCAGGAACAAACCATTCAAACGGAAGTTAATAAAGCGTGGCAGGATTATACTTTTTCAGAAAGAATGTACCGCCTGGAAAACAGTTCCATTCTCAATACCACAGAAATGTTTGATATCGCTCAAAAATCATTTGAAAATGGTTCGTTGACCCAATTCGAACTGCGTGAAATACAGTTTTCGATCATCCAGGCAAAGAATCGTCAGCTAACTGCGGAATTCAATTTAAGAACCGCTGTATTGAACCTTTCCCTGTTTACCGGGGATTATAAGAAATTGATCCCATAGGAACGCAATGTATTGCATTTTCTGTAGGGACGCGACGCCTAGCGTCCGTACTATAAAATGCATGCATCCCTACAGAAAATGCATCTGCAGATCGCGGATCACATCTTCTTTTTTCTGACGTGAGATCGGGATTTTCAATCCGTTTTTCATTTTAATGTATCCACCTTCTTCTTTCAGGTATTCATCCACAAACTTCATATTGACGATAAACGATTTATGCGGACGAATGAAGTTGACATTCGTTTTCAATTTATCGTCGAAAAATTTCATGGGCTTTGAAACGAGGATTTCTTTTCCGTCATCCAAAAACACTTTGCAATAAGAGCTGTCTGCTTCAAAGGAAACAATTGAATCCAAACGGACAAAGCACATTCCATCCGCTGTTGGAATAGAAATTTTGCGTTCCCCGTTTCCGTAAGAGATCAGGATCTGATCGGCACTCATTGAACGGCGTTCACGCACTTTATCCAAGGCCTGGTTCACTGCTTCAACAAACAATTCCGAATCGATCGGTTTCATTAGGTAATCCAAAGCCTGGTACCTGAAAGCTTTTACGGCATATTGATCAAAAGCTGTGGTAAAAATGATTTGAGCAGCAAAAGCATCACTTTCATCCAACACATCGAATCCGGTACCGTCACCGAGATTAATATCTATAAAAATCAGGTCTGCTTCTGTTTCATTGATTAACTGTACGGCAGATTTGAATGAATCCGCTTCTCCTAAGATTTGGAAATTGGGAAAATACCGTTCTAAGTATTTAGAAATGACGCGCCTCGCATCCACTTCGTCGTCAATAATTAATACTCTCTTAGTTTTCATAGTCATTGAATAATAGTTGTTCCCTTCTGGTAAAATCTGTAGCTAATAATTGTGTATAAATTCGAAATGACTGCTTTTAATGGAATACTTTTAATTCGCAATAAGGTACAAAAAAAAGAATGACTCTTTCCTTTAGTTGGAAACAGATATCTTACGCAAGGAATTAAATGATCAATCCTGAAAAAGCTTACCATAAGCAGAAGTCTCATTTTAGAATTCTAAAAATAAGAAACGTTACAAAATTGGTATTATTTTATACTGACAATATTTCATAACAGGTGTGTTTCATTTAAAAAAGTAACTTTAAGGCTTCAAAATGAAACATGGCTAAATTGTTACTTTCAGTGGTCATTGCAATTGGAGTATTGCTTACTTCCTCTTTCGATTTCAACAAACTACCTGAACAGAAGTCGGTAAAATACCATACGGAATATGTAATCGTTCTCATTATTGACGGACCGCGCTATACTGAAACATTCGGAGATACCACCTACCAATACATTCCGCATTTAGGAAATGAACTAAAGAAAGAAGGTGTGCTGCTAAGCAACTTCCGCAACAATGGTCCTACTTATACTATTTCCGGGCACTCTGCAATTACTACCGGAAGGTACCAGCGCATTTCAAATGCCGGAAAGCAATTACCGAAATACCCGTCCATGTTCCAATATTACCTGAAAGAAAAGGGCGTTCCAAAATCAGATGCATGGGTCATTTCAAGTAAAGGAAAACTGGAAACTCTGGGAAATACGAACTACAAAAAATGGTGGAATATGTACAAGCCGTCAACCTATTGCGGCCTTCACGGAAACGGAGCAGATTATACTTCAGACCAGGAAACATTTGATAAAGTAACGGAAGTAATTTCCGGAAACAATCCACCACATCTGATGTTGGTGAACTTATTGGCTGCTGATTCTTATGCACATTCCAAACAATGGGATATGTATTTAAAATCCATCCAAAAATGTGATGATTATGCATTTCAGTTGTGGAATATGATCCAGTCAAATGAGAAAATGAAAGACAAAACCACGCTCATTATTACCAATGATCACGGACGCCACCTGGATGGGCACAAAGACGGATACATCAGTCACGGTGACAATTGTGAGGGATGCAGGCATATCAGTTTACTGGCAATCGGCCCGGATTTCAAAAAGAACGCAGAATCCAAGAACTGTTCCGATCTTTTGGATGTCAGTAAAACAATTTCCGAAATACTGCATTTCTCCATGCCAACCGGAAAAGGACGGGTTTTGACGGAATTATTCAACTAATTGAAAATGGATAATTGTAAAATTGAAAAGATTTATCTACACCAGGTTCTACAATCTTTTCATTCGACTAAAATTCTCCTCTTTTCAATTTTCCATTCTCAATTCGCAATTAATCGAACTCGAATTCCGCTAAATCGATTACTTCCTTCTCATCGGACAATCTGCGGGTAATGCTTTGCGTTTTTTCGTTCTTCCTTCCGTAATTCGTAATCAGTTTCACCTGGATCGTTGTTAATCCCGATAAGGTTTGTGCGCTGCTTCCATAGTAATTTGCCTGGACAACATACGTTCCTTTCAATGCTTTTTTGATCATGAATTCTTCCGGACCGTAACCACCGGTGCAATCCAGTGAA
>CAMLDR010000061.1 GCA_946478775.1 uncultured Flavobacteriales bacterium | reverse complement strand
TGTCCGTTTTCTATAATTATTTTGACGGGTACATCAATCTGCAGCCTTCATTTCCTCCCATGCTAACGATTGTCGGGGCATTTCCGGTCTTTCATTACGTACAGTCGGATGTGGCGATTGCCGGTTTGAACGGAAGGATAGAGGTTCCGATTGGGAAATACGTTTCATACCAGTTCCAGGGGAACTTATTGCTTGGAACAGACCTGAGAACAGATCAGTATTTATATGGCATGCCGTCGAATCGGATTACGCAGCGTCTGCGTTTTTCAACAGCACGACCCGGAACGAAACTGAATGGCTTTGTTGAAGTAGAATTACTGGATGTGTTCAGACAAAAGCGGTATGCGCCGAATTCAGATTATGTGAGCCCGCCGAAAGGATATGATCTGTTGAGTGCACAGATCGGAATGATTAAAAAAATGAATAACGGTGAGAGTTTACAGGTGGTCATAGCCTGTTCGAACCTGACCAATTTAAATTACCGTGATTATATGAACCGCTTCAGGTACTTCACGGATGAATTAGGGCGGAACTGGACAATTAAAGTCCTGGTTCCATTTTCAATAATTAAAAAACCAGTGAAGTAGTCCGTCACGACGGATACTTTGCTATAAAAGAAAAGAAATGAAAAAAATAGTAATGATTTTAAGCATACTTAGTTTAGCACTGGTAGCTTGCAAAAAAGAAAAGAAAAACAATGTTCCGAACCCCACAAATCCAAATGAAGAGGAGTTGATTACGACATTTAAGATTGTTTTTACGGATGTAAATGGAGTATTGCCGAATGTGGAGGCTCAGTTTGTGGATACTGACGGCCCGGGTGGAAACAATCCCAGTTCCTTCGATACCATTCGTTTAGCAGCAAATGCGACGTATAATGCATCGATTACTTTATTAAATGAAAGTGTGAATCCGGCTGAAGACATCACCGTTGAAGTGGAAGAAGAAGGGGTGGATCATTTGTTTTGTTTTGATCTAACTAACGGATTGAATGCGGTCATTTCACGAACAGATCTGGACGCGAATAATTTACCGATCGGTATAACGACTCAATGGGTTCTTGGAGCCGTTTCAACAGGTACAACAACCATTCGCTTACGTCACCAGCCCGGAATTAAAACGGGTCAATGCGATGTGGGAGAAACGGATATTGAATTGAATTTCCATACGGTGATTCAATAGTAAAAAAAAGTGGGCAGGCGATTAATCGCCTGCCCACATATTTATTGGATTTGATTTATTTTAATAATAAATCAGGCGCTGCACTTTTGTAATGTGTTTCGCTAAGCGGATTACTTGTTTCGTATATCCGAACTCATTATCATACCAGGTATAAAGAACCACATTCTTTCCGTCCAAAGAAACGATCGTAGCATGTGAATCGTATACGGAACAACAAGTGTTTCCGATGATGTCGCTGGATACCAATTCCGGATCGTATGAGTAGAAGATCTGGTTTACCAAATCACCTTCCAAAGAAGCTGTTCTTACTACATTGTTTACATCCTCGATAGTAGTTCCTTTTTTCAATTCCAAAGAAAGGATTGCCAATGAACCGTTTGGAGTTGGTACACGAACCGCATTTGCAGTCAATTTATCTTTTAAATCAGGAATAACTTTCGTTACCGCAGCTCCAGCGCCTGTAGAGGTAATGACCATGTTGATAGCAGCAGAACGACCACGACGGGAAGATTTGTGCATATTATCCAACAAGTTTTGGTCATTGGTATAAGCGTGAACTGTTTCGATGTGTCCTTTTACAATTCCGAATGCATCGTTTACCACTTTCAGAATAGGGGAGATTGCGTTCGTAGTACAAGAAGCAGCAGAGTAGATCGTTTCATTTTCCACATCCAGTGTTCCTTGGTTAATCCCGTAAACTACGTTTGGAATTTCTTTTCCGGGAGCAGTCAGCAAAACTTTAGAAACTCCTTTCGAAGCCATGTGCTTGGATAAAGCTTCACGGTTGGTGTAAACCCCGGTATTGTCGATAACCAAAGCATTTTTGATTCCGTATTTCGTATAATCCACTTCTTCCGGATTGGAAGCGTCGATCATGTGAACGATCTGTCCGTTGATGATCAATGTTTTATTTTGAAGATCTTCAACCACACTTCCTCTGAAAGCACCGTGAACAGAATCAGAACGAAGCAAAGCAGCGCGTTTTACGATGTCTTTATCGCTTGCACCGCGTGTAACGATGGCACGCAAACGCAATTGTTGTCCTTTACCTGCTTGTTTGATCAACTCACGAGCAGCCAAACGACCGATACGACCAAAACCGTACAAAACAACATCTCTTGGTTCAACAGAACCGGAAGCACTGGAGAATTTCCCTAATTTATCCGCTACGAAAGAAGCTTTTGAATCATAAGCACTTCCTTCAGCAATCCACTCACTGGCTAATTTACCGATGTCGATCTTAGCAGGAGCCAAATCCATTTTCAACAATTCTTCTGCCAAAGCAGCTGATGTCTCAATGTCGATTGGTTTCTTTACAACATTCTTTGCATACTCATGCAAGTTCAGGATTTCTGAAATTGTAATGTCTGTAAGGTGATTACGGAACAAAACCAATTCAATTCCTTTGTCGTAAAGCAATTCACCTACGTGACTTGACAATTTAACAGCAGCGCGTTCTTTTTGAACGTGCATGTTTAACTCTTTTTCATAGCCTAATGCAGCTTCCATTCTGAGGGTATATTTATTTGTATTTAATTTATGTTCAATCCACTGCTGTTGGATCGTTACTTTAAAATCGGATGTGTATAAAGCAAAAAAGGCCGCCCGCGTTAGCAGACAGCCTTTTTTCTTATCCTAAATATGCTTTCAATAACTTATTTCGAGAAGTGTGTCGAAGACGTCTGATCGCCTTCTCTTTAATTTGTCGGACACGCTCACGTGTCAGGTTAAACTTGGCACCAATCTCTTCCAGTGTTAAGCCGTGGTTCATTCCTATTCCGAAGAACAAGCGAATGATCTCACGCTCTTTATCTGTCAAAGTGCTCAATGAACGCTCGATCTCTCTTTGAAGGGATTCCGCCATCAATGCATGGTCAGCTTTCGGTGAATCCTGGTTTGCCATAACATCCATCAATGTACCACCGTCTTCCGAAGAAGAAAGGGGAGCATCCATAGATACGTGACGACCGGAAACATTTAAGCTTTCTTTGATTTTATCTTCCGGAACTTCCAAAGCCTCTGCTAATTCTTCTGCTGAAGGAGGTCTTTCGAATTCTTGTTCCAGTCTTGAAAAGGCCTTGTTGATCTTATTTAAAGATCCAACCTGGTTTAAGGGTAAGCGGACAATACGAGCTTGTTCAGCCAATGCTTGTAAGATCGATTGACGAATCCACCATACAGCATAAGAAATGAATTTAAATCCACGCGTTTCGTCAAACTTCTGTGCAGCTTTGATCAAACCTAAATTCCCTTCATTGATTAGATCGGGTAATGTCAATCCTTGATTTTGATACTGTTTTGCTACAGACACGACGAAACGTAAATTTGCACGGGTTAATTTCTCTAGTGCTCGTTGATCGCCTTGTTTGATTTTACGCGCCAATTCTACTTCTTCTTCGGCGGTGATTAGCTCTTCTTTACCAATGTCCTGAAGATACTTGTCTAATGACTGGCTCTCACGATTGGTAATCGATTTTGTAATCTTAAGTTGTCTCATGTAATGAACTCCGTTGTTATATAACGATTAATGAAAATCAGGGTGCAAAGTTACGACGAAATACAAGTGATTTCCAAATAAAAAAGGCAGATTTTCAAGAGATTTTCACCTCTCAAAAACCATGCCTTAACAATTATTTCATATTCCCTCCCGAATTCAGTGACTTTTCTTCGGAAGTTCAAAAAGTTCAAGGGGTAAAAAGTTCAAAATTAATAAGTAATGTTTTTGAACTCTTTGAACCTTTTCAACATTTTGAACAGATTCGGCTATAAGCCGAATCCTACGTATTCCTTTTTCCCGCTTTCGGAAACAATCTCTAAAAGTATTCCGCCTTTTGTGGAATTCAGAAGTCGTGTGAGCTGCTCAACCGATTCAATTTGAGTTTGATTGATCTTGGTAATGATATCTCCTTCTGTCAGTCCGCTGGATTTTAATTTCCCCGGTTCCAGGGTTTTTACTTTTACCCCGGCGTTGAGGTTCAGTTCTTTTTTCTCTTTTGCGGTTAAATCTACGAACGTTCCTCCAAGTGCGGTGGTTTTGCTCATTTCTTCTTTCGTTTTCAGAGCAGTTTCTCCATCGGCAGATCTTAAAAGGATTTCCTTGATTACTTCATCTCCGTCTTCTGTACGCAAAGTCAGGTTTACTTTATCGCCTGGTCTGCGTTTCCCGATCTCTTCCTGCAATGAAGCTACGGAGTTCACGTCTCTGGAACCTACTTTCAGGATTACCCAGTTTTTCTTAACGCCTGCTTTATCTGCTCCGCCATCTTCGGTTACTCCTGAAACAAACACTCCCCTGGTAGATGGTAAATTGTTCTTTGTTTTGATTTCCTGGTTGATATCGGCGATCTGAACTCCCAGATAGGCTCTTTGAACGATCCCGAAATCAATGATGTCACTCATGACTTTATTCACCAGGTTTACAGGGACAGCAAAACTATAACCGGAATAAGAACCTGTTTGGGATGCGATAGCTGTGTTAATCCCGATCAGCTCTCCTTTTGTGTTTACGAGTGCACCACCGGAATTCCCCGGGTTTACTGCAGCATCTGTTTGAATGAACGATTCGATCGGAACATTGGAATTGTTTGTTCTGTCGGACAATAAATTGATGTTTCGTGCTTTGGCGCTTACAATTCCGGCAGTAACCGTGGAAGTTAAATTAAACGGATTTCCAACTGCCAGAACCCATTCGCCCACGCGAAGATCATCACTGTTTCCAATAGCTATCGGTCTGATTCCCGGAGCATCGATCTTTAATACAGCAATATCCGTTGATGGGTCTGTTCCGATAACGGTTGCGGTGTATTTGGAATTGTCATTCAGGATTACTTCGATTTCGGAGGCATCCTGGATCACGTGGTTGTTTGTGACGATATATCCTTTGCTCGAAACAATTACTCCGGAACCGGAACCACTTCCGTATTGTTTGTATTCGCGTCCGCCTGTTCCCGGTCCATAAAAGAATTCATAGAACGGATCACGCTGAACCTGTGTGCGAACTACTTTGGTTGTAACGTGAACTACTGAGTTGATGGTATTTTCGGAAGCTTCTACGAAAGACGCTCCTTCAACGGGAGGCATTCCGTTATAAGATACGGTTCTTGCCAAACGGTTACCATCAATTACCTGTTCGGAAAGAGGAGCTTCATAATTGCGGGACAGGAGGAAGCCGAAAGCAAATGGAACCATTCCACCAACAATTCCCAATCCAAGATATTTCAATGAGTTGTTCATGATATTAAATTAGTTTATGGTAAATTTCTACGCAATTATAACAGTAATCGGGTGATGATTGTTACTTTTGTGCTGTTAAAGATTGTTAAGCCTAAAATGCTTGTAACTCAATCACAGCAAAGGATATATGAATTTACCATTTGTAAAATATCAGGGAACAGGGAACGATTTTGTGATGATTGACAATCGCTCCGGTAACTGGGATGATCTTTCGGTTCCTGTGATTCAAAAACTATGTGATCGACGCTTTGGAATTGGTGCGGATGGTTTGATTAAGATCAACGCTCTTCCGGGATCTGATTTTGAGGTGGATTATTACAATTCGGACGGTTCTAAAAGCTTTTGCGGGAATGGTGCGCGTTGTTCGGTTGCTTTTGCTCATGAACTGGGAGTTACTGCTGATTCGGTTTCGTTTATGGCCATTGACGGAGCGCACGAGGCAGTGAAAAAGGATGGATTGGTCTATTTGAAAATGAAGGACGTTTTGGAAATAGACACTTCTCAAGCGGAATTTGTTTTGAATACGGGGTCGCCTCATTTCGTGCACTTCACTGAAAAGGTAGCTGATTTTGATATTGTGGCATATGGAAAGCAGATCCGTTATTCGGCTAAATACAAGGAGGAAGGGATTAATGTGAATGCAATTCACCAATTGGATGCTGATTCTTTCGAGATCCGGACATACGAGCGCGGGGTGGAAGATGAAACCCTGAGCTGCGGAACAGGAGTTACTGCAGCAGCGCTTGCTTTGGGAGCAAAAAACCGGATTGAAGGGGATTTTGAGTACAAAGTAAAATCGCAGGGAGGTGATCTTTCCGTGAAGTTTACAAACCACAATTCGGTGTTCACGAATATCTGGTTGATAGGTCCGGCAGTCTCTGTTTTTAAAGGAGAAGTGAATGTCTGAATTTAACTTTCAATCGATCGATCGGGAATTACCGGAACAATTGCTGCAAAAATCATTTATCTGGATCTGGAATGCAGACAAGATCCCGCCGCATATCGGTATTTCAAAAGAGAAGGATTATTTCAGTTTAACTTATAAGAAATCAGAACGCCTGTTGACGGTTTCCATGTTGAAAAAAGCTAAGAGATCACTGATTCCTTTGGTTTTGGTCGCTATTCCGGAAGAAATCATCCTGTTCGATTTAGAGTCTGTCTTTTCAAAATACGAGCGGGCAATGGATGGTGTCACCTGTTTACAGCCAATAAGGGAATCGATGAATTTGGATCACAATATAAGTCAGTTGTCAGATTTATTGATGTATTTAGAATCAAAGGGTTTGATCCGGGAAGCTGCCGGTTTGAATTTACCGGAAGGATATACAGGGATTCCCGATTATTCGATGAAAGATATTTTGAAGCGGATTGAATCGTTGAATGAAAAATAAATCACAGTAGGCACGAAAAATTTTTCGCCCCTACTGATAATTTGTTGAAAGAATTCAAAACAGGCATTTCTATCCAAGCAGTTTTTCATTTACATTTGAAGGCTTTATAAAGCACTTAAATGAGCAAATCATGAGTTTAACCGGGAAATTTGTTTTCTTGCGTGCTGTTGAAAAAGAGGACGCCACCAAATTGATGCTTTGGGAAAATAACCCGAAACACTGGAAGATTACCGGAACAGAAGTCCCTTTTTCATTTTCATCTATCCTGGAATACATTGATCAGGCGCAGCATATCCGCACACATGGTCAGCTGAGACTAATGATTTGTATGATTGGGAGCCGTGAACCTATTGGAGCAATTGACCTGTACCAGGTGGATTTTAAGCATCTTCGTGCGGCAGTTGGGATTTTAATTGCGGATGAAGACAATCAAAATCATGGGTTTGCTTTTGAGGCGCTGACACTTCTTGAAAATTATGCTTCCCGGATTTTGGGGCTGCACAACCTTTGTTGTTCCATTCATAGTGACAATTTAGCGAGTGTAGGCTTGTTTGAAAAAGCCGGTTTTGCAAGAGTAGGGATAAGAAAAGAATGGTACCTGGAGAAAGGTATTTGGTTGGATGAAATTTTATATCAAAAATGTCTGGAAAGAAAAGAAACAAAAAAGTAGTTTTCGCAGCTATTGCTGTGATGTTTATCGGTGTTGCACTGGTTTTTGGCTGGACGCCGCTCATGATTTACATGAAGAAAACATCGAATTCAAAAGAGACCCGTGTTGTAATCGATAATCGGCACTCGCTGGAAGAAATTGCAGGAGACCTGAAGAAAGCAGGAGTGATTAGTGATGCCGATGCATTTCTGTCCATGGCAAAGTATAAAAAGGTGACGGTTGAAAACATCGAGCCCGGAATGTATGCTTTTCCTGCGAAAACTTCTTACCGCGATTTGCTAAACTCTTTGAAGAGCGGGAGTTTTGAAGTCGAAGTGGTGGTAACTTTCAATAATTGCAAAACGATCCACGATCTGTGTGTGAAGGTTTCGGAAGCCATTATGGTAGACAGTGCAGAATTGGAAGCTTATATTACCGATACGGAAACATTGAACAAATACGGATTTACGATTGAGCAGATCCCGGCCTTGTTTATGCCGAATTCTTACAGGATGTATTACGACACCGATAAAGAAGCGTTTCTGGAGCGTATGGCGAAAGAGTTTAAGAATTTCTGGACACCGGCGCGTATGGCGCAATTGAAGGAAGTGGGGTTAAAATCTCCTTCCCAGGCAGTTACTTTGGCATCAATTGTTTACGGAGAGCAGTCTAAAAATGCATCCGAATGGCCAACGATTGCCCGTTTGTATCTGAATCGTCTGAATACAGGAATGAAACTGCAATCAGATCCTACGTTTAAGTTTTGCTGGGGAGATCAATTGGAAGGTGTTCAGCGTTTGACTTACGAACATCGAAATAAGGATTGTCCTTATAACACCTATTTATACAATGGATTACCTCCCGGGCCAATCTCTATGCCACCAACAGGTGTTGTGGATGCCGTATTAAACCCGGATAACAACGATTATATTTACATGTGTGCTCAGCCAAATTACGATGGATTGCACAATTTTGCGAAAGATTATGCCGATCACGCAAAATATGCAGCAGAATTCCAAAAATGGCTGGCATCAGAAATTGCCAATCAATAACATATGGAACGCAGGTCTTTTGTCAAATTAGGTGCAGTTGGATTAGCAGCATCAGTAGTGTCTCCGGTATTTTCAATGGAAGAAAGTACTTCTGATTCAGTAATGCCCGAATATACCGGTGGTCCGAAAATGATTTCCACCTGGAGTCATGGTCAGCCTGCTAATCAGGCAGGATGGAAGAAACTGGAAGCCGGTGGAACTTCTCTGGATGCAGTAGAGGCAGGTGCCCGACAAACCGAAAGTGATGTAACGAACCGAAGTGTTGGAATTGGCGGAATGCCGGATCGGGAAGGACATGTGACGCTGGATGCCTGCATCATGGATTGGGAATCAAACTGCGGCTCTGTAGGTTTTCTGGAAGGAATTGCACATCCGGTTTCGGTGGCAAAGCACATCATGCAAAATACTCCGCACGTTATGCTTGTTGGCGCAGGAGCGAAACAATATGCTTTGAAACACCAGTTCGAAACGATTAAAACTCCGCTTCCTGAAGTGAAGAAGGAATGGGAGAAATGGAAGAAAGAGCAATCCGCCGCGGCGGATAAGAAGCCTCAAATCAATCACGAGAACCACGATACGATAGGTTTGCTGGCGATTGATGCACAAGGCCGGATCAGCGGAGCTTGTACTACCTCGGGCTGGGCTTACAAGCTGCCGGGTCGATTGGGAGATTCACCCATCATTGGTTCAGGTCTTTTTGTGGACCAGGAAGTCGGCGGAGCAGTTGCAACCGGTTTGGGAGAATCCATTATCCGGATTGCCGGAGCACATACGGTTGTAGAATTAATGCGTCAGGGGAAAAGCCCGGAACAGGCGTGTAAAGAAACAGTTGAACGTTTAATTCGTAAACACAAGGATATGACCGGATTGCAATGTGCCTTTATCGCTATTAACACGAAGGGAGAAGTTGGCGGGTTTTCTGTTTACAACGGATTCAATTATGCACTGAAGACCGAAACAAAAGACGAGTTGGTGGATACTCCATTTGATCGAAAATGGTAAAAATTATTCTTGTTTCGGTTTGGATCATTTTGGCGGGTCAGGTGATGGGGCAGGTAAATTTATCCTGGAAAGTACAGCATCCTGTTTCTAAGAAATGGGTTTTACTGGGCGAAAAAGGCTCTGTTCAGGAAGCTCTCATTGCTGCAAACCTGCTTCCGGACCCCTTTGTCGGAATGAACGAGGATAAATTTACCTGGATCGAAAATTACCAATGGACTTTGGAATCCGAAT
Organism: uncultured Flavobacteriales bacterium; assembly: GCA_946478775.1. The sequence continues at coordinate 11,857 of CAMLDR010000061.1, read as the reverse complement.
TTTCACTAACGGAATCCGATCTGAAACAATTTGTAGAACTGGATTTCCCCAGTTTAGATACTTATGCGTCGGTCTTTTTGAATGGAAAGTTAGTTGCAGAAACCAATAACGCATTTGTTCATTACCGTTTTGATGTTCGTGATAAAATGGTTGCAGGAAAGAACAAACTGAAAGTTATTTTCACTCCGCCGATCATGTATCAGAAGTCCCGTATGGAAAAAGTTGGAGTGACACTTCCTGCACCAAACGATGTGGGAAAGACCAAAGTTGCGCCTCATTGCAGAAAACCGCAGTACCAGTTTGGCTGGGATTGGTCGTTGAGAATGCTGACCATGGGATTTTGGGAGCCGGTAAAGGTGGATGTTTATTCTTCCAACAAAGTACTTGCAAATTACTCTAACACGCTGGAATTAAGCCCTGAGAAGGCTGTCTCGGAATTTACATTGGTCCTGGCGCAGGAAAGTTCGGAATCCTTTACCTGGAAAAGCAGCTTGTTTGGTGACCAAACGGTGAAGTGTGAAAATAAGCAGTTAAAACGAACAGCATCCATTTCAAATCCGAAGCTGTGGTGGCCCAGAGGTCAGGGAGAAGCTTATTTATATACGGATCACTGGATTTTGCAAAATGAAAAAGGCGATGTCATTTTGGAAAAAGACGTGCGTTTTGGTCTGAAAAAAGTAGAATTACTGCAGGAAAAAGACCAATGGGGAACCTCTTTTCAAATCAAGGTGAATAACCGCGCTATTTTTTGTAAAGGAGCAGATTACATTCCGGATGATATTTTTCCCGCACGCATTACGGATGAAAAATTAAAGGATGCGGTTCAAACGATGCTGGACTGTAATTTCAATATGGTACGTGTATGGGGCGGAGGATTTTATCCGCGTGAATCGTTTTTGGAAGCCTGTGATGAAGGTGGTTTAATGGTTTGGGAAGATTTTATGTTTGCCTGTGCCATGTATCCCGGAACGGATGAATTTTTGTCAAATGTAAAAACAGAATTACAGCAACAAATTCCGAGACTGGCTTCACACGCTTCACTGACTTTGTTTAACGGGAATAACGAAGTGGATGTAGCTTGGAAAAACTGGGGTTTTCAAAAAGATTACAACTTGTCCAAAAAGGATGAGGTTTTGATCAATTCTTACTATCAAAAACTATTCAAAGAATTGATTCCGCAAACACTTAGATCATTTACAACTATTCCTTACGAACACACTTCGCCTTTGAGTAATTGGGGGAATGACAGTTTCTACAACGACGGAACCCAGCATTATTGGGGGGTGTGGCACGGCACAGATCCGATTGAGGATTTTGGCAGGAAATCCGGAAGGTTCAATGCGGAATATGGTTTTCAATCCTTCCCTGAATTAGCTACTTTATCTTCATTCAGCACACCGGATGATTGGAGATTGGATAGTCCGCTGATGAAACTGCGCCAAAAAAGCTATGTGGGAAATACAATGATTGCCAAGCACTCCGATCTGCTTTACGGTAAAACGGCAGATTTTCAGCGTTTCGTTTATTTATCGCAACTCACCCAGGCAAAAGCGGTGGGAATTGCTATTGTTGCTCACAGAACTACTTATCCGAGATGTGCCGGGACGCTTTACTGGCAGTTTAACGATTGCTGGCCCGCGCCAACCTGGAGCAGCATGGATTATTACGGAAGGTGGAAGGCTTTGCAGTACCAGGCAAAAAACGATTTTAAAGACGTCACAATTGCAGAACGGATTGATACACTTGGAAAAGAAAAGTATGTCCTGATTTCAGACATTCCTTCCGGTTTTTTGTGTGAGATTGAAGCGCAGGTAACCGATTTCCAGGGAAAGCTGATTGATAGTTTCAAATGTCATCAGGCCATTGCGTATCCTCATTCGGTAGAATTGTTTCCACAAGAATTGAGATCGTTGAAATCCAGGGATTTTGCCATTAACTTCAAATGGAAGGATGAGACCGGAAAAACCTGTGAACGCTTGTTTGTTCACGATTTACTACCCGAAAAACCGGTTACTGTTGTTGAGCCCAAAGTGACCATTGAATCGTTGGATCCTGCAACGGGAAAAGGCGTATTCGTTGTAGAGAACGCAACCATTTTAAAGGATTTTTGGTTTACTTCCAGGGAAGGAAAAGTGTTGATGAACCAAAATTTTATTCATTTGCTTCCGGGGAAACACCGCCTGGAGTTTGAATTTGAAGGAAAGTTAACGAAGGAAAGTTTTTTCTGGTTCTACAGATGATATGAATCCAACGGTTTTTTGTTGAAACAAGGTTTGAAATAGCGCTATTCCATCACTTTCTGAATAAAAATAAGGGATGATAATTTATCCATGAAATTACCATCCTCTGAAAAGTGCCGTTATGAAACCAAATCGGTTTAATTCATTATTTTTTTCGATGAACCGTCAGTATATTGAATAATACGGGGTCCGGTGTAGGATTCATTGACTTCCTGACCAATCATATTTAGGATCCGTAGAATTTCTTTTGTATGCTCGGTATTGTTGACGGAGATCACATCATACGTTCTGCCTTCGCCATTAAAGTCAAACTGAGCTAATCGGTAGTAGTTTATTCCTTTTCTGAATGAATAATCTTCAAAATAATAATGAATTTCAGCTGAAGAATTTCCAGCTCCTTCTTTGAAATGAATCGGCTCCCAATTGATGCCGTCAAAACTTCTTTCAACCAGGAAATGACTATTGTTGGTTTCATTCACTGTTGACCAATTGACCTGATTGTATAAACCTTTCGGAATCACAGTGAAATCCCCTAAACTAATACCTAAAGGACAAGGATTGACTGTAACCGTTACCTGATCCTGGATCGCATTGGTTACACATGAATTAAAATCACTTGCTTCAACCGTAAATGTGTATGTTCCCGGAGATAATGTCCCAAAGTTTACACTGTTTCCGGAAACCGGTCCGCCTGTTGAAGTTCCGGCCCAGGTCCAGGTCCAGTCAACATTCGCACTACCGTTCAGATTTGTTACAGAAACCGATCCCGGAGTGTTACAAGGTAAAACCAAATCGGGAGAAGCCTGAGCAACCGGCAGCTGCACTCCGATTCCTGCGGTAAGTGTGTAGTTACATACAGATCCGCCATGTCCGTCAATCATAATGTAATACGTTTGTCCTGCTACCATTCCCTGTGCATTGATAATTCCTGATCCGGCAAAACCGGTATTGACATTTGTATAGTCGAAACCTCCGTTAATTGACGCCGGTGAAAGCCAGGTAAAACCTTCTGTTGCGCTCACCGAATAAACGCCAATCTGAATATAACAGGAGGAACTTGACGTGGCAACGTTAAACGATGCAGTCGGTCCATCAGCCACAAACATCAGCCAGGAATTGTTTTCCAATGAACCATTGAAAACAGAAGTTTGTCCGATATTAGGCATATCCACACCATAAAATCCGGACGTTACGCCACAATATTGAGTAAAATCACAAATCATGGTAGCTGCGTCAAAATTATCTGCTGCAACCGGGTTGGCACTGCAGGGTGAGGGAGTTGTTTCACAAGTAATGGCTCCGTCAAATCCTGCTGAAACACCCGTGCCATTGGAAATAAACTGCAAGGTCATACACTGACTCAATCCACTGATGGTGAGACCGGGCGTAATGAAATTGTTTGTTCCATTATCCGTATTTGTAGCATCATAAATTAAAGATCCGCTTGTATTGCTTCCGTTGTAGACATTTAGGACATCTCCGGCCGTTAAATTGAAATTATTAAACAGAATTTGGGGAACCTGAGCGGGATTTGAAGCACAAATGGTAGTTGTGTAATTTTGATTATTGGTATAATTGGAAGTATATCCGGGATCATAAATGGTTTGCCCGCAAGCGTTAGAAACAGTAATGGGATTCCCGGTCCCGGAACCCATAACAACGTGGTTTTGATTGTAGCAAAGCGCCTGTAAAGCAAATCCGGTACTAACTCCGGATCCATCGGAAACAAACTGGATAGTAACACACGTGCTGTTTGAAAATATGGTAGGAGTGGAGCCGTTTTGCGCAGAAGTTAAGGTAGATAATAAAGTGCCTCCCGTTCCTGTTCCCTGATAAATATTGATCACGTCTCCGGCAACTAATCCGATTGATGATAAAACAAGTCTGACAAATTGCGCTGATCCACTGCAAAATGTAACCGTATTATTTTGATTGTTTGAATAATTCCCTGTACCGCCGTCGTCTTGAAGTAACAGACCACAGGCATTGTTAATGCTTGTCCCATTTGCAGTTCCAATATTAATGGCGTCACTTACAGTAATGGTTTGACAGCTTTGATTATTTCCATTGGAGTTTGTAACGGTCAAACAGGTTGTAAACGTTCCGGCAGTAGGATAAGTGACACAAGGTGGGTTTGCTGTTCCTGCTGTTGTACCTGTGTAATTCGCTGCTCCTCCTCCAAATGTCCAGGCATAACTATTTATTCCGGTACCTGTAGCTGTACTGGTGTAACAAACCGTACTACCGGGTGTTACGGTTGTTCCGGGAGAAACGGTAAAACTAGACGTTGGTGCGCCTGCTTTAGCATTTGTCGTTAAGAGTATTAAAAAGAATACACCAAAAATTTCTTTTAGATAGTTCATGTTCTTAAGATTTTTCATGATTTTCGGATGAATTTAGAGATCAATAGAATTAGCGTGGCGCCAATTACAATAGCGTTTAGCCCGATTGCAATCGAACTGTAAATGGATGCAGATGGATTGCATTCAATGTTCCATTTCTTGAAAATGGGTTTATCAAAACCAATTTTATCCATGATTTGTCCTTTTGAATTGATGTACCCGGAGTAACCGCAATTCGCGACTTTTACAATGGCTTTTCCGGATTCTATGGCTTTGGCAGTCATGTAATCAAAATACTGTTCTTTACCTACCAGTTGATTATTCCATGATTCATTCGCTAAAACCACTATAAAATCGGCATTGTTTTGCTTGATAATCATATTGGAGAAGAACGATTCAAAACACATTAATCCGTAAATGGTATTTCCACCGGATGTGGTGAATGGTTCCCTGACGCTCTGTTTATAGCTTGATATATAGGTAGGTACCGTTGTTTTGTTTAACCAGTTTTTGGTAAACATCAATAGGTCTGGGTATGGAATTACTTCATGAAAAGGAACATATTTTTCCTTGGAACGCACAGAATAGTTGCCAAATTTGCTTCTGAAAACCACGCAGTTGTGGGTTTCGTAGTTGATTTTCGAATTCGCATCATACCGCACATTATAGGGTGTTTCATCCTGCGAATCGGTGTAAATAGAAAATAGGTGTGCTCCAAATAAAATTTCTTTACCCGGACAAAGTGAATCAATTGGATTGGGAATAGAATCGTTATTCAAATTTTCGATCCATCCACCGTTTACAATAGTGGATTCTGAAAATAGCATGATATCTACATTCTTTAAATTTTTTCCCTTTAGTATTTTCTTGTATTGATTGACTAGCAAAGAAGTGTTTTCTGAATTTTCTTTCTTAAAATGTTCGAAATTACCAAGTGTTATTCCTGCAGTGATTGTTTTATTTCGTTCAATTGGTAATGAATAGCTGATAATAGAACCCAGAATCGGTAAAAGAAGAAGTGCTAGTAAGGCAATTTCTCTTTTAACGGGTGATTTACTGCTGGTTTTTAAAAGAATTAGAAAAATGACCACATTTAAACTAAGTATGTGTTGTGCACCACCTGTTACTCCCCAAATGGAATAATGCTGGATGAAACCCGGAAACATACACAGGCTATTTCCCAACATTAAAAGCGGAGAGTTCAGTTCCCAGTTCATTTGCAGGATTTCCATGCATGACCAGGAAAAAATGAGGAATAGATAACGCTGTAGATTTTTTGTAAATAAGCTAAATAAGGAAACAACCAGCGATAATGGTAAGAAACTCACAATAATTGCAATGTAAACGTTGCTGTTGTATTCTCCCCAAGCCTTATATGATACCAGAAATCCATATGAAAATAAAACAAGGAAAAAACCCAAAAAGGTAAGCAGGTATTTTTTTAACCTTGATTTTGTAACGATTCGTCTTTCATAGAAAAATAGTGGAATAAAAGCAAGGTAAATGAATGGACCGCCCAAATATGGAGGCCATGAAATGGTAATCAGGATGATTGATAAAAAAAGAAGCGCTATTTTCTTTGCGAATTCCATTATTGAATACGTATAAACTCAAGAACCTGAGTGGATTGATCGTTGTAGTTTATCAAAATTTTCGCTCCTGTTTCCAAAGGTTCGTAATAGGAGAAATTAATCGTGGATTGAATCAATGAATTGGCTTCTGAATAAACCGGAATAAGGCTGAATACATTATCGGCATTTCTAATAAAATCACCCTTGCTTAATAATGCTCCGGTACTGTCGAATTCTTTATAAGTATGTTGATTTAGAGATATTTCTAATTGATAGACCTGGGAATTATAGGTTGTTTGAAATAATCCTTCCGTTTCGAATCCTTCCGGAGTTTGTCCGAATGCAGAATAAACACTCAAACAGATAAGAGCCAGTATCAGTTTTTTCATAGTAGTGTTGTTAAATTTATTAGTAGTGCTGTTAAATTTGTAAAATTCAAGTCTTCAAATATAGATAAACCGGTAATGAATGTTTGGGGTGCCAGCACCTCAATCGATTTAGTATTCTATCAGTCAGCATATTAAATTCACGTCTATACTGTTCAGAATCAGTTGCTGAATTGTTAAAACATGCAAAAATGAGTAAGTAATCCTTAAAAACTCAACTATTCATTTTGTTTATATTACCATGGTATTTATATTTGCAGAATGGAAATAGGTCAAGTCATCCAATCGAAATTCAAGAATTCTAAGCACAAAGCGGTGGTAAATCTTCGTTATACTGCAAATTACCTGGGAAATATTCAAAATTCCTATATGGCAAAGTTTGATTTGTCGATGCCTCAATTTAATATTTTGAGAATTCTTCGCGGAGCAAATGACGCTATCAGTGTCAATTCTGTAAAGGAGAGAATGGTAGAGAAATCTCCGAATACGACGCGGTTAATGGATAAATTGATCGATAAGGGATTAATGGAACGGGTTCGCTGTGAGTCTGACCGGAGAGTGGTTTATGTTTCAATTACAGAAGGTGGGCTGGCTATTTTGAAGCAGATCGATGATGATCAGCAGTCGGAACTTGATTTTACCGGAAATCTTACGGAAGAAGAAGCGGAAGTACTGAGTAATCTACTCGATAAATTACGCGGATAATTTCGAATTGAGACTTCGACGGCACTCATTCTCCCTTCATTTGTTTATTTGTCTAAAAGGTGGCTGAGTCCGCTATGGCGGAAAGTCAACCTTTTGCTGTATTTTTGCCCTTTATTTCACTCCATTTTATGCGCTTTACGCTTTTTACAGTCTTTTTGCTCAGCAGTTTTTTTATATTTTCTCAGGCAGATACAGGTACAGGTTCCATTGATGGAAAAGTACTGGATTCTGTTTCCAAAACTCCTTTGGAATATACGATGGTCCGCATTTTTAGTGCAAAAGACTCTTTGGTGGTAAACGGGATTTACACGGACGAGAACGGATCTTTTGTTCTGGAAGATATCAGGTACGGTAAGTATTACCTGACCATTTCCAATCCGGATTACAAAAACAAAACGATTTCAGGAATTTCCTTATCGGTAGATAAACCGCTGCGCAAACTGGGAAATATTGCACTGGTGAATTCCGAGAAGGAACTGGACGAAGTGGTGGTTCAGCAGGATAAAAATCCTTTGCAGTTGGGTTTGGATAAAAAAGTTTACAATGTAGGGGATGATATTGCCACATCGGGCGGAAATGTGACGGATGTATTGAATAATGTTCCGTCTGTTGAAGTAGACCAGGACGGTGCTATTTCGTTGCGTGGGGATGGGAATGTGACTGTTCTCATCGACGGGAAACCGAGTAATATGACCGGTGGGAACGGAAAGAGCGTTTTAGACGGAATCCCTGCAAGCAGTATTGAGCGCATTGAAATTGTTACGAATCCATCTGCAAAATACGATCCGGACGGAACTTCCGGGATCATCAATATTGTGCTTAAGAAGAATGCAAAACGCGGAATCAATGGAAATGTTGCTGCTACCGTTGGAACCGGGAATTTATACACCGGATCACTTGGATTAAATGCCCGGAACACCAAATTCAATCTGTATGGCAATTATGCTTATTCCTACCGGGACGGATACCGAAACAATTTTTCCGACCTGAAGCAATTCTCCGGTGATACAACAGTCAGCCTGAACCAGGAAAGATACGGCGGTGATTTGAATGTGACGCATACGGCCAAGATTGGAATGGATGTGTATGTAAAAGACCGGAATACGATTTCATGGAGTATTGCCGGTAATTTAGGCGATCGTCAGCGGCTTGGGAACCAAATGAATACACGGTACACCAATTTTGGCGACACCTCCGAGATCTGGACACGTAACTCAAAAGATCCCAGTACCAGCCGGAATATTGACTTTTCGTTGGGTTACAAATGGGATTTTAAAGAAGACAGGGGATCACTGGATGTGAATGCTTATCAATCCCTTTCCAAGGGAACTGACGATGGTTTCTATTTCCAGTCATTTGATTATCCGATGAATCTCCCTGCCACAGACCAGCATTTGTTTAGCCGGGAAGCCAATGATTTCACAACCATTTCACTGGATTTTATTCGTTTACTCAAACATAAGATCCGCACAGAAAGCGGTCTGAAAATGATCCAGCGCAACATGAGCCTGCGTTCTTCTTCCGAGTCGAAAGATGCTTCCGGGAACTATGTTCCGGATACGATCTCCAATTACAACTACAAGTATTTGGAAAGCATTTATTCCGCTTACGGGATCATTGGAGGACAAGTGAAGAAATTCCGCTTCCAGGCAGGTCTTCGCGCGGAATATAGCATTCAGAACCCGAATTTGATTTCGACCGGTCAGAATTTTAAGAACGAGTACTTCAATTTATTCCCTTCGGCAACCGTTCGGTATGAAGTGAAAAAAGGCACTGAATTGTCTTTGGGTTACAGCAGACGCATCAACCGTCCGAATTCCGGGAATTTAAACCCCTTCACTTCCTATGCTGATCCTTACAATTTGAGAAGCGGGAATCCGGCTTTGAGACCGGAATATATTCATTCCATCGATTTGGGACTGGATTACAGCACGAAGAAATTTAGCCTGGCTTTTGCCTTGTACCAGCGGTATACCAGCAGTGTGATCCAGCGTGTGAAAGTGTTTTATGAAAACGGGACTTCGAACGGGACTTTTGCAAATATTGATAATTCGGTGAATTCCGGCGGAGAGATCGTGATGCAGCTGAGGCCGCTTCCAATCTGGAGGAACATGCTTTCGTTCAATGGGAATTACATCACATTTACGGACGATAATCCAAGTACAAACTGGAACAGGGAAGGCTTCGTCTTTGGGATGAAATTCAGCTCTACAGTGGAATTGATGAAAAAAACACTGACACTTCAGATCAACGGGAGATACAATGCTCCGTCCGTTACTGCACAAGGGAAAATGAATCCGAGAGGTTCTATTGACTTTTCTGCCGATAAATCATTGTGGGACGGTAAATGGGGGATAGGATTACGGGTGACGGATATATTCAATACCCAGGGCTTTAGCTTTGAAGTGGATCAGCCAACAGTTTTTCAGTCTTCGGAGTTCAAATGGGAAACCAGAAGGATTATTGTCAGTATTCGCTATAAATTCGGGAAAACTGACTTCAAAGAAGACAAACGCTCCAACGAGAACACTGGAGGCGGGGGTTTTGATTTTTAAGCTTTCTTGATCACAATCGGCTGCACCGGATAATGGATTCCCAAATGGATCAAAGCTTTGTCAAAACTTTTTGAGCTGCTTTGTTTTTTCTCTTTTATAGATTTTGTTTTCATGACTTTCATTTTAATAAACTTAAGCAATTTATATGCCAGCATAAGGGTTCATTTATTAAAATGTCTTAATAACTGATTTTATTGTATGAAATAATAATTAATCAAAAAACGTGTTATAGATATTACGAATTACGAATTACGAATTACGAATTACGAATTACGAATTACAAATTACGAATTACGAATTACAAATTAGGAATTAGGAATTAGGAATTAGGATAGTTCTATAGCGAATTGATGAATTTGGATTTGTTTAGGGGTCGGGAAAAGAGTCATTTAAATAAAATTATGAGAATATTTGAGTCAGCCGTTTGTATATCCTTAAAAGAACCGTACTTTTGTAAGCCCTTTTTTTAACAAATGATCGACGAAGAGCTGTTTCAAGCAAAGAAATTATACCCATTTCAGGAAAAGACTGTAAATGCAATTATAGATGAACTGGATAAAAATGGTTCTGATTATAATCTGCTGTTCCAACTTCCCACAGGAGGAGGAAAAACCGTGATCTTTTCCGAGGTAGCAAAAAGCTATATCGAACGTTACCAGAAAAAGGTATTGATCCTGACTCACCGTATCGAACTATCCGTGCAAACATCCAAGCAATTGAACGCCATTGGGATTTCCAACAAGGTGATCTCAAGTGACGTAAAGAGTTTGATAGATGAAGAACACCATCCGTGTTACATTGCGATGGTTGAAACATTGAACAACCGATTGCAGGAAAATGAAAACTTCGTAGACGGAGTTGGTTTGGTGATTGTAGATGAGGCGCATTACAATAGTTTCAGAAAGATTTTCCAGTATTATTCGGGAGCAAATATTTTGGGGGTTACGGCTACACCGTTGAGTTCCAACAAAGCTTTGCCATTGAATGATCATTACAATAAGTTATTGGTAGGTGAGAGCATTGCTTCATTGATCCAGGGCGGTTATTTATCGGATGCGGAGACATTTACCTATGATGTAAACTTGCACGGACTAAAGATTGGTACGAACGGAGATTTTACCGTAAGTTCTTCTGAAACCGTTTACGGAAATTACTTCATGCAGGAAAAATTGCTTTTTGCATACGAGGAAGTGGCTGTAGGAGATAAAACATTGATCTTTAATTCGGGGATTGAAACTTCCCTGCGTGTGGAAGAAACGTTCAAGAAACGGGGATATAAGATCCGTCACCTGGATTCCACTTTTTCAGATAAGGACCGAAAAGATGTCTTGTCTTGGTTCAAAACAACGAAGGATGCCATATTGACTTCCGTTGGGATTTTGACCACCGGTTTTGATGAACCGACTGTAGAAACGATTATTTTGAACCGTGCAACGCGTTCATTGACTTTGTATCACCAAATGATCGGCCGCGGATCGCGCCGTTTACCGAATAAAGCGAATTTTAAACTGATTGACTTAGGAAACAACGTACGTCGTTTTGGTCTTTGGCAGGATTATATCAACTGGCAGGATGCATTTCGTTTTCCGGACAGGTTCCTGGAGTCGCGTCTGAGTGAAGATGATGACCTGGAGTTTGAAGTTGAATTCGAGTTTCCGCGTCACATGGAACAGTTGGTAGATACCCAATTCCTGGAAGAATTCAGTATTCGTGATATCTATTATGAATGCATTGACAAGGGAGAGAAGGGAAAATTGGCTGTAGATCTTTCCTTATCGAACCACTGTGAAGGAATCGTACGTAAAACAAAAGACCTGGATGATGCCATCGGAATTGTGGATGCACTTCAGGATCACATTGAACACCGTTTGAAGCTTTACACTAAGTGTATTGCAAAGAGTACTCCGAACTACTTCAAATACCTGATGGAAACGTATAACCGTCAGCTGCGCCAGGAAATCCGCATGAAATTTGACGAGATCGAGGCAGAAGCTGAGAGTAATTAAACGAATTACGAATTACGAATTACGAATTACGAATTACGAATTACGAATTACG
>CAMLDR010000060.1 GCA_946478775.1 uncultured Flavobacteriales bacterium | reverse complement strand
ATTTCTTTCACTAAGGATTCACTGCAGAAGATCGGATTGATCCTGCAGCCAAGACTGGATATTAAGAATCAGCGTTATTACGACCGCGATACGTTGGAAGATATTTATGGATTCTATAATTATGACTCCTTGAACACCGACGATTATTGGGAACTGTCATCCTTAAAGTTAAACGGAGGTGTTTTTTATAAGAACCGCGGATTCAATATCGAAGCCGGCCTGGGAACGCGTTATTGGGATTACGACAATTTGATTATTCACCAGGATACCACGGAAGCCTTCGGGTTTGCAGCGCTGGACATGAACCTGAAAGGTTACCTGCTCAATGCACAGGCAAATTACACCTTTGCAGGAGCCAGCGGTGAAACACAAATTAGTGCTGATGCCAAAAAAGCATTCCGTACGAATGTGTTTTCTGCAGGAGGAACCTTTACCCGGAAATATCCGGAGAACTATCAGCGGTCTTACTATGGGAATAACATCTCCTATAGCTGGACAGACAAAGTACTGAGCACCCGCACTTCCCTAAAATTAAACTGGACGAATAAGAACCGGTTTGTCCCTTTCTTTGCCCAGGCATTTGTAGAGAACAATTCGAAGATGCCTGTTTTAATTCAGAACAGATGGAGACAGGACACACTGACTTCGCTGAATGTTGTTGGGATTCAGGTTGGTTTTGAATATTCCTGGAAGAAATTACTGGTACAGGGAAGAGCAAGTTACCGGGAAAGTACCGGAGATTTACTTCCAAATTGGTTGATCTCTGGCCGGATCGCATATAATGGCGGTCTCTTCAAAGCGAAAAAACTGAAAACCGTTACAGGTATTGAAGTGGGCTATATCAGCCATTATCAATTGATTGATTTTGTTCCTCAAATCAATTCGTATTCCCTGCTAAGTGCCGGAAAACAGTTCAATGACATGATGAAACTTCATTTCTTCACCCAATTTGACCTGGGATACTTCAGATGGTTTATTCGGGTAGAAAACATTGAGCAGACATTTGTAAAACCAACCAATTTTGAAGGAGTCGGTTATCCGGTCGCACCATTGCAGTTCCGTTTCGGGGTTTCCTGGGATTTTTTCAATTAAGGTGACTTTCCCGAAACTTCGGGACTCAGCCACCTTTCCAAATTTCTTTTTTAGTAATCAATATTCAAAAGTACACTGAGCGCAGTCGAAGTGAACATTTTGAACGGTCCATTGGGGATAAGTTCATGTCCTAAATCCTTTATATACAAGAAACCTTTCCTATATTTGAAGACCAAAAAAAAATTCATGGGATTATTAGATAATAAAGTTGTATTAATTACCGGAGCATCCAGAGGAATTGGTAAATCAATTGCGGAAGAATGTGTAAAGCAAGGCGCAAAGGTTGCTTTCACCTATTTATCTTCAGAAGAAAAAGCACGTGCTTTGGAGTCAGAATTGACAGCAAACGGTGGTGAGGCAGTTGGTTTTAAATCAGATGCTGCGAATTTTGACCAGGCACAAAAACTGGTAGATGATGTTGTTGAGAAATTCGGAACGATTGATGTTCTTGTAAATAATGCCGGAATCACACGAGACACGCTTTTAATGCGCATGACAGAAGAGCAGTGGGATGAAGTGATCAATACGAATTTGAAATCTGCCTTCAACCTCACAAAAGCTGTTCAGCGCCCGATGTTGAAAGCACGTTCGGGATCGATCATCAATATGTCGTCCGTGGTTGGAGTTAGCGGAAATGCAGGACAAGCAAACTATGCGGCGTCTAAAGCAGGTTTGATTGGATTCACAAAATCTGTAGGGCAGGAACTGGGATCGAGAAATATTCGCTGCAATGCCATTGCTCCGGGATTCATTGAAACGGAAATGACCGGTGCTTTGGATCAAAAGGTAGTAGAGGAGTGGAGAAATTCAATTCCGTTAAAAAGAGGCGGACAGCCAATTGACGTGGCAAACGCAGTGGTTTTCTTAGCTTCAGATATGTCAGCTTACATTACCGGGCAAACAATCCATGTTTGTGGAGGAATGCTAATGTAGTCCGAAGCTAGCGAAGGAATGCTGATGTAATCCAAAATTTATAGTTAATAAACACGTAGGGGCGCGATTAATCGCGCCCCTACGTGTTTCTATTCATTTATGTGTTAATTATTTCTGGATTTTACGCTAGAGAAAATACTCAGGATTTTTCGAAGCACATCATAGTAAAGCGCAACGATCATCAGAACAGTCATTCCCCACAGTACTAAAACGTTTGCAAGGAAAGTACTCATTGGAATTCCAAACCAGTATTTCTTGTAGGTATAAAACGGAGCATCCAGCAAACGGCTGTTTTTAGGATCCATATACAACGGATCGTCTTTTTGGATCAATTCATCTTCACTAACAATGATTTTCTGGACTTCCGTGCGGTTCGTTACCAAATCCTGCAGGCTTTCATTGACGAAAGTAGCCTGGGAAAGTTCGTAATTTTTCTCACCCATTGCTAGCACCAGTTTATCCAACTGTTCCGTTGTTGCATTGTAGGTCAGATTGTATTGCTTCTTGAGGATTTCAAGGAAAGCACCGATATTGAACTGCACTTCCTGAACAGATGATTTTCCTTTTTGCAATTTACTCAAACCTGCCACACAATCTTTGCATTCCAAATTGTCCCAGTTGGAAATTTCCTTCTCCACTTCATTAGATAGAATGCGCTTTGCTTTTTCAAAGTCTTTCATGGAGGATTTCTTATCAGCCAAAATAGTTAACTGATTTTTCATTTCCGGAATCCAGTAGTCCCTTTTCCAGCTTGCATTACTTTGTTTTTGATGCAGTTCAAACTGTTGGCTTTCATGCTGGTTATCAACAGCCTGCACAACTGCTAAGGCTTCGTATGCCCAACGGGATGCCATCGCATTTCCTACCCATGGAACTTCATTATTGGAAGAGAAAATAGGGTGGAGTTTATCGAATTTCACAATAACTCCGGAAAAGATTAATTGCGGGATAATTAAGAGTGGAACGATGATGTAAATCACTTTTGCAGAATTGAATGCACTGGAAATATTCAATCCAAGGACATTCGCCATACAGGAAGTAGAGAACAGAATCACCCAGTATTCCCACCACAAACCATGGATTTCAAGGATCAGGTTTCCAATCAGGACAAAGGATGCCGTCTGGATCGCTGAAACGATGAACATGATCAGGATTTTGGACCATAAATAGGAGCCAAGGGAAAGGTTCAGGAAACTTTCACGCTTCAGGATCTTTTTGTCCTTGATAATCTCCTCCGCAGCAACGGTCAGTCCAAGGAAAAGAGCCACCACTACAGATATGAACAAATATTGCGGAATGTTTTCGTTTTCATAGAATACGTAATCCTCGTGTCCTTTTCCATCTGTATTGAAGAACTTCACAAAAAAAGACAGGATTGCAGCTAAAACAGGAGCTTCCAGCATATTGATAAACATATACTGTTTATTTGCAAGCTTACTAAGAATATCTCTGAGGAAGAAAACCTTGAATTGTTTGATCTTATTTGCAATACTCGAGGTCCCTTTAATCGGTTCGATGATTTCTTCGATATCCGGATTCTTAGTATGAGAAAGGTAGCGTTCGTTCCATTCCCGAGGTGTTACTTTCCTTACTTTCGTTTGGTTTCCGTATTCATCTACTACTTTCGATTCGATGATGTTGAAGATCTGTTCCGGGTTCACATTACCACAAATCGGGCATTCGCGCTCGTTGGCGTTTACGTGATGTACGTGTGTTTTGAAATAAACAACCGCATCAATCGGGTTCCCGTCAAAAATCGGATAACCACCCTGATCCAGGATCATCAGCTTATCAAACATTTTAAAGATTTCCGATGATGGCTGATGGATCACTACAAAGATCAATTTCCCTTTCAACGAAAGTTCTTTGAGCATATCCATGATGTTTTCAGAATCGCGGGAAGAAAGTCCGGACGTAGGTTCATCTACAAACATCACCGCAGGTTCACGAATCAGTTCCAACGCAATATTCAGTCTTTTTCGCTGTCCTCCGGAAATCGTTTTTTCAAGCGGACTTCCTACTTTCAGGCACTTTGCATCACTCAATCCGATATCGGAAAGCAAGTCGAGTACTTTTTTCTTCAGTTGGGATTCAGACAGGTCATTGAAACACAGTTTCGCATTAAAATACAAGTTTTGGAAAACGGTCAATTCTTCGATCAGCAAATCATCCTGTGAAACGAATCCGATAACCCCTTCGAGTTTCGATTTTTCACGGTGCAGATCCACACCGTTAATGGTAACGGCTCCATGAGAAGGGGCGTAATTCCCATTCAAAACATTCAGGAAAGTGGATTTTCCTGCTCCGGAACCACCCATGACCCCCAGCAATTTACCGGATTGTTCGATGAAGTTGATTTCGTGCAGACCAATTTTTCCGCTGTTAAAATGAAATTGTAAATGATCTACTTTAAAGGTTATTTTCTCCCTGTTCGCGTCATTCAGGAATCGGGAGATCACATCACTGTAATAAATGGGAGCCGATTTGTTGGTGCGAAGGGTAGAACCCTGGTTTAAAATATGTCTTCTTTCATTGGAAACGATCTGACCGTTGAGGATCAATTCATCATTCCCGAAGTATTTGAAAAACAAAATGTTGACACTTTCAAGGCGGATTACTGAAATGGAACCGTCGAAGCCTTCCATCTTGATCCCTTTTGCATGTGAAAGATGGAGGTCCTTTTCAGTGATGTACATAAAATGCTCATCATCCAGAATGGTATCATTATCAGCCTCAACAAATGTTTTTAACTGCTTGTACTCAAAATCAGGAATGTTGAATGATTCGGAAACCGTATGCACAAATTCCTGTTCCTGCTCGTGTACCTGATCGTTTGCGTGGATAAAATCGAAAATACGCAGCAATACGATCATTTTTTGCCGCTGAGTCAGTTCTTCATTAATCTGTGCACAGATACGTAAAACTTTTACTGAATTAACGGATGTTCTTTTACGCTGACCATCTTTCTTTGCTGATCCCTGGTGGTGTACCAATAAGAACTCATCAAATAACTGGATGTACTTTTGGAGTAGTTCGTCATTTAATTCAGTTCGCAAAAAAGCTTCAACAATACGTCGGCCATTGGAGCTCTCAATCGCTTCGTTAGTAGGGTCTGTTACTTCATCAACTTTCGCGATAATCGCGAATAACTGCATTAGAGCGCGGAGTATGCGTTCACTCATGCTATCGGGGAATTTATTTAATTAATTACTATCTCTTGAATCCGATCATCATTACGGCACAGCCGGTGATTTTCTTATCCATATCCAATTCTGTTTCAATCACTACAGGAATGGTTCTTGGGACTTTGAAATCCCAGTAACTGGAGTTTTTGTATTTTCTGTTCGTGAACAGTACCGT
Organism: uncultured Flavobacteriales bacterium; assembly: GCA_946478775.1. Next base: position 16,232 of record CAMLDR010000060.1, on the reverse strand, counting down.
TCCCTGCAAATCTTTCACGGTAAAAATGACATATTCGTCATCCGTACCTGCCGTAGCAGCAATTCGGTATGTAGTCCCGCCGAAAAAAGTGGTTTTGAACTCCGCTTTTTCACGATCCAAAAACGCAGTATAAACCTGTCCGTCTGAAACGAAATTCTTCTCTTTTCCTTTCAGGATGTTTTCACAGTCCTTTACCAGGGTTTCACAATCCTGTGCTTTCACTCCAAATCCAACGAATAGAGTGAAAATGCTATATAATGCTAACTTTCTCATATGACTGGTGTTATTCGATTACTTTTCCTCGAATAGATTCGATTTTCTGGTTAATAAAATTCAAGGTGCTGGAGTCAACGGTAACTACTGTTTTATGTCTCAAAGTGGTGGTCTTCTTTTTAACATTGGTAATAGGCTCCATGTATTCATAGTTGACCGTGATCTGATCGAAATAGAATTTCAGATCTTTCATATCGGTAATCAACTCATCCCATTCTCCCTTTTTATTGTAATCGGTAAGCAATTCGATAATGGTATTGAGTGTCTCTGACTGCTCTGCAATACGGTCCAGGATTTTTTGATTGGTATGTTCCTTATTGATGTTGCACGCCAGATACATGGATTCGATCCAGCCGCCAACCAGGATCAATGCGGAAACGCTCTTGCGGTTGTTTGATTTCAGGAAATTATCTGATTTTTTGAAAGCATCGGAAACGATAACCATCATGGAGTCCTTATTCGTGGAATTCTTTTCGAAACGGGTCATAAACTCTTTATCGAAAGCTCCTTCAAGTCCTAGTTTACTGGTGAGTTTCTCAATAGTAGAAAGATACTTTAAGGCGATGCTGTTTTGTTTGTAGATGGAAACATATCCCAAATCAGTACCGTAAATACCCAGATTCATTGCTTTTTTATACTCAGAAGTGTAATCACCGACCTTGTCCAGATCGTTCAATAAGAATTCGTTGTAGGGGGATTTGGACTCTTCCAGGAGCATAGCCATTTGCATAGGAGAAGGAATACTGAAGATCTTGTCATCAAACTTAGCATTCAGAGAGCTATTGGGGTCTATAACTTCCTTGCTTATTTCAGGCTTCTTTTCTTCCTCCGAACCACAGGAGCTGATCATAAGTACAATACCGGTACTTAATGTGAAAGTAGTTAATAGCTTATTCATAAGTCGCATTGTTTCTTCGTTAACATAAAGACGAAAATATACAAAAAAATGTTAATCGAACGGGGTTGTTGATAATTCTGAAACAGAATTGTTTAAAACGCCTATTTGAACGAATAGTTCCCGATTCTGATTAACTTTGTGTCAGGAACAAAAGAAGGAGTGAGTATCAGAAATGAAGGCCTGTCGTTTCAGGTAAAATCCTTTGCTTTTAACCGCAAATAGTGGAAGAGCGCAAAGTTTTGATTGTTTTATGGCCTCACCTATTAAATTTGCAAGTATGAATATCCGTCCAAGAAGAAATCGCAAGAGTGCAGCCATCCGAGCAATGGTAGAAGAAACACAATTAGGTCCGCAGCACCTGATCTACCCGCTTTTTTTGAAGGATGGAAAGAATATATGTGAAGCCGTTTCTTCCCTGCCGGGGAATTACCGATGGAGTATCGATCAATTGCTTCCCGAGTTTGAAAAATGGATGAACCTGGGAATTATGACTTTTGATCTGTTTCCTGCTGTAGATGAACATTTGAAAGATCAAATAGGGAGTTACAGCTATGCAGATGAGAATTTTTACCTGCATATCATTCGAACGCTGAAAGAAAAATTCCCGGAAGCTGTGCTGATGTCGGATGTGGCTTTGGACCCATATTCTTCAGACGGCCACGACGGTTTGGTGATCGACGGGAAAATCGTCAACGATCCCACGTTGGATATTTTGGGTAAAATGGCTGTTGCCCAGGCCCAGGCCGGAATTGATATCATTGGCCCTTCAGACATGATGGATGGCAGAGTTGGTTTCATTCGCGACGATTTGGATGCGGCAGGTTTCCAGGACGTATCGATTATGTCTTATACCGCCAAATACGCGAGTGCTTTTTATAGTCCGTTCCGGGATGCTTTGAATTCTGCACCAAAAAGCGGGGATAAAAAAACATACCAGATGAATCCGGCCAACAAACGTGAAGCTTTGATTGAAGCAGAACTGGACATTGCGGAAGGCGCAGACTTTATCATGGTTAAGCCGGCTTTGTGTTACCTGGACATCATTCATTTATTGAAAGAGAATTTCGCAACACCTATTACGGCTTACAATGTGAGCGGCGAATGTGCCATGGTTTATGCCGCAGCTAAAAACGGCTGGCTGGATTACGACCGTGCTGTGATGGAAATGTTATTGAGTATCAGAAGGGCAGGAGCAGACGGGATTTTGACTTATTTCGCTCCGGATGCAGCTAAACTAATTGCTAATTCCTAATTGCGTTTCCATTCATTCAATAAGCCCGATCAACGGCATTGATGACCCGGAAAGCTGTTCCGATAATGATCATTACAATTGCAATCAGTAGAATGCGGGTTCCGTGTTTTCTGTCAGATTCCGAATAGGCATAAATCTTATCCCCGTTTGGAAGTACTTTTTTCCGGGAAATAATGTAGGCTCCCATGATCACACCTATTATACCTCCAAGGAATGCGAAGAAATAACCGAAAACGATCCAAAACGGATGGTGTTTTTCCGGTTCTGAAAGTTCTTCCATACGCTGTTCTTTCAATTCTTCCATTTTTTGAGGACTGATTTCTCTTCCGCGGTCTTTGAGAATCTTTTGGGCCAACTGAAAATCAAACGGACTCCATTCATCCTGTCTGACTATCAAATCCATTAATTCTTCATCTGTAAAATCGAATAGGTAATAATCCGGATCGATTTCATCCAGTTCCGCAGCTGCGATAGTGTTGCGCAAATCATTTACCCGTTCAAAATCTTCGGGCACCAATTTGATCCGGTAATCCCGTTGGTGCTGAATATTTGCAAAGCTGACATCAAAGATCTGAATATCGTCTTCCAATTCGTAAGGAATATTATTTGCCTGTAATAACTCCACAAATTCTTTTAATTCGGGGACGGTTGCAAATTTCTCGTAAGTGATGAATTCTGACATATTGTTTGGGTGAATGAGGGACGTAAAGTTATTTTAAATCACCGGATAATTCCAATTTCTCCCAAACTCCGGATGCTTTTAACCGGCTGAGAAACTGTTTGGCAGGAACTGTTCGATTGCACATTCCATAATCGGTGCTTTCTCCGTAATAGGAACCAGAAATAACCCATTCGGATTTTAAGGTGGAAAATTCAAGCACGGAATAGGAAACCGAGTCACTCACTTTTTCCCAGGTTGGTTCCTTCTCTTCTCCCGGATAATGGATCGATGAGACCGTCATGGGGTGAAATTTCAAGAAGATCAGGCTTCCGAATTTAAAATAAGTCCCTTTGAAATAATCATCCCCTTCCAGGCACAGGGACTCAAAAACAAAAACGCGGTCATCGGCAAAAGCCAGGTTGCTGGCACAGCAATCACAATCTGCTACGATGTCCATTTTCAAAGTATCAATTTGCGGACCGATAAAGAAAAGTTTGTTACTTAGATCTACAGTATCCTCTGAAAAATCTGTAGAAACATCAGGGATCTGTAAGGGTTTTTCATTATTGCAGGCTGCAAGAGAAAAAAATACAATGAAGAAATAAGCTATTCTTTGAATTGACATGATTTAAAGATACGATAATTACGAATATTAATTTATTTCCGGCGAATACCAATTAAATGGAGCAGCGATTTACAAATTGAAATACAATTGGCTATATTTACTTCGGTTAATAACTTAAATATCTACAGATGAAATTAAAAATGATCTTTATGTCTGCGGCATTTTTGCTTTTGGCAAATATCGCAAGCGCGTTTACTATTCGTTATTACAACAAGGATTCCGAGAAATACACGATGGAAGTTCGTTCCAACGGGTCTACTCAGAAAATCGAATTCAGCAGCTCTACAACAAGTTCTGCATCTGTTCAGACAAGTGCTTCTGAAGTGGAAATCAAAACAGAGTGCGGTTGGGTGAAAGTGAAAGACGGAGCGAAGATCTCTATCAAAAACGGATGTATTACGATTGAATAATTCATCATTTTAATGATACGAAATCCTGGTTTGCTTCTGCGGATCAGGATTTTTTTTTACCCATTTAGTTGCAGTTTAAATAATTGCTCTACATTTGTACCATGAAAATGACACAAATCCATCATCATCATCACATACTCAGCTAAGCGCTTTGGTGAGATGATGGTATATCTATAATTCTTTAACCCGCTTGGCTTTCAAGCGGGTTTTTTGTTGTCATTTTGTTTCAATACGCTTTTGAAAGTCAGGCTCTAATTTAAAACATGAAACGTTTAATTATTGCTTTACAAAAATCAGGTCGGCTCCAGGAAAGTTCTCTGGAATTACTGAAAGAATGCGGCTTAAAAGTCGATTACCGCGAAGGTCAGCTCAAAGTCACCACCTCCGATTATCCGGCAGAACTGTTATTTCTACGCAATAGCGATATTCCGCAATACGTGGCAGACGGAGTCGTGGACCTGGGAATTGTAGGGTCAAATCTGTTGGAAGAAGATGAAACTCCGGTGGAAGTGTTTCAGCTACTCAATTTCTCCAAATGCAGGCTGTCTTTTGCTGTGCCTAAAATTTCTGCTATTCAAAGCGCAAAAGATTTAGAAGGAAAGCGCATCGCTACTTCTTATCCGAATTCGGTGCGAAAGTACCTGCAAAAAGAAGGCATTCAGGCAGACATTCATACCATTTCCGGCTCCGTAGAACTTGCTCCGTCTTTGAATTTGGCAGATGCCATTGCAGACATCGTTTCTACAGGTAATACCTTGTTTCAAAACAATCTGCGCGAAGTATTTCCAATTCTTTATTCCGAGGCCGTTTTGATTAAAGGAATCCGTTTCGACCCGGAGAAACAAGCCCTGTTGGATCAACTGGTTTTCCGTATTCAATCTGTTTTGGCCGCTAATGAGAACAAATACATCCTATTGAATGCTCCGAAAGATCAATTGGAAACGATTTGCACCCTGCTCCCCGGAATGAAAAGTCCAACCATTCTGCCACTGGCAATGGAAGGCTGGGTGAGTGTGCACTCGGTGGTAAAACAAAAAGAAGTGTGGCAGACGGTGCAGCAATTGAAAATGGCCGGAGCACAAGGAATCCTGGTTTGTCCTATCGAAAAAATGGTTTCTTAGTATGAAAATAGTGATCAATCCGTCAGCAAGCGAGTTGGCTGCTGTTCTGACTCGCCCCCAATTGGAGTCTGACAACCTGGATTATTTGATTTCAGGAGTGTTTTCTGCAGTCGAAAAGCAGGGAGATACAGCTCTAAAGGCATTCACCCTTCAATTTGACCAGGTTGAGATCAGCTCATTGTTGGTTTCAGAAATCGAATTTATGGAAGCGGAAGAAGCAATTTCAGCAGAACTAAAAACGGCCATTCAGTTCGCAGCCCGAAACATTGAGCGTTTTCACCGGTCCCAGGAAAACAGGGAATCTGAAGTGGAAACAACACCCGGTGTCACTTGCTGGCGAAAATCTGTTCCCATTCAAAGGGTCGGTTTGTATGTTCCGGGTGGAAGTGCACCTTTGTTCTCAACGGTTTTAATGTTGGGGATTCCCTCCAAAATCGCGAACAATCCCACACGTTATTTGTGCACACCTCCGGATAAAAACGGTCGGATTCACCCTGCCATCTTGTTTGCAGCGAAAACTGCGGGCATTGATCGGATTTACAAAGTCGGTGGAACTCAGGCTATCGCGGCGATGAGCCTGGGGACCGAAACGATTCCAAAGGCAGACAAACTGTTTGGTCCCGGAAATCAATACGTGACTGCTGCGAAAGTCTATGCCCAGCGTTTGGGAATTGCCATTGATCTTCCTGCGGGACCATCCGAAGTATTGGTCGCAGCAGACCAGTCGATCCCGGCTTCATTCGTTGCAGCCGATTTATTGGCTCAGGCAGAACACGGAGTGGATTCACAAGTGGTTTTTCTAACGGATAATCAAGCCTACGCACAAAAAGTTTTGGAAGAAGTAACCAAACAAGTGGAAACACTTCCTCGAGCTGAAATTGCCCGTGGAGCACTGAATTCCAGCACCGCACTGATTGTTGAAAGCAATCAATGGCCAAAAATTATCAATTCCTATGCCCCGGAGCACTTGATTGTAATGGGAGAATACGAAGAATTGATCGTTCGGGAGGTTACGAATGCCGGAAGTGTTTTTATAGGTAGAAATACCGCTGAAAGTTTCGGAGATTATGCCTCAGGAACGAATCACACCTTGCCAACATCCGGATTTGCAGGAGCGTACAGTGGTGTGTCATTGGATTCTTTCGTAAAGAAAATCACCTATCAAAAAGTCAGTGATGAAGGGTTGCAAAATCTGGGACAAACCGTGATTACGATGGCGGAAGCAGAAGAATTACAAGGACATGCCAACGCGGTAAAGGTACGTTTGGAGCAGAGTGAGAATCCAAAGCAGTATGCCGCGGCGGATCGCTTCGGATTAAATGAGAAACAGAATGATATTAGCCGCTTTATTCGTCGGGACTTGAGAAATATACAGCCTTACAGTTCAGCCAGGGATGAGTTTGAGGGTGTCGGGAAGGTTTTCCTGGATGCGAATGAAAACGGAATGGTTACCGCTTATAATCGCTATCCTGATCCCTTGCAGCGCCAGTTGAAAGAGACTATTTCAGAGATCAAGCGTATTCCGGTTGAAAATTTATTCCTGGGGAACGGATCGGATGAAGTATTGGATCTGATCTTTCGATTAACGACCACACCTTTCCTGGACACTGTTGCATTTTTGAACCCTTCGTATGGAATGTATGAGGTACTTGCAAAACTCAATGGTGTTCGGACTATTCCCATCGACATGGACGAACAATTTCAGATCACATCTTCCGAGATTCTTGCACAGGCAAAGGATTCAAAATTAGTGATACTCTGCAATCCGAATAATCCAACCGGAAATGGAATCCCGAAAGATGATTTGCTTCAAATCGTAGCGGAATTTGACGGAGTAGTGGTAGTGGATGAAGCATACATCGACTTTTGCCCGACTTATTCCCTGGCAGATGAAGTGAACAACTATTCCAATTTGATCGTCGTTCAAACACTCTCCAAAGCATTTGGAATGGCCGGATTGCGTATTGGAATGGCCATTGCTTCACCGGAATGGATTACTGCTCTGAATCGGATAAAACCACCTTATAATTTAAGTGCTTTGGTTCAGGAAAAAGCAGTAAACGAATTAAAAACACTTCCATGGAATGAGATCACAACTGAACTAGTTTCGGAACGTGAACGTCTGAGCGATTTTCTGAAATCACACCCGGCTGTTACAACGGTATTTCCTTCAGAAGCCAATTTCATTCTTTTCCGCATCCCGAATGCTGCCGTTTGTTACCAAAAACTCATTGAAAACGGAATCGTTGTGCGGAATAGAAGCAGCCAATTCAATTGTTCGGACACCTTGCGGGTAAGTGTTGGTACACCAACAGAAAATGACCAATTCATTCAAATCATGCAAAGAATATGAAAAAGAAACTCTTATTGATCGATCGCGACGGAACAATTATCCGGGAACCTGAAGGATATCAGATTGATTCCTATTCCAAATTGAAGTTTTTAGAAGGGGCCATTTCAGCCTTAAAGACCATTGTTTCCTGGCAGGAATACAGCCTGGTTTTGGTAAGTAATCAGGACGGATTAGGCACAGCTGCGTTTCCTTACGAAGATTTCATCGGACCACACCGATTGATGCTGGATATTCTGGAAAGTGAAGGAATCGTATTCTCGGAAATTTGCATCGACCGCTCTTTTCCGGAAGAAAACTCACCGAATCGAAAACCACGTATCGGGATGCTAAAAAATTATTTTTCAGACGCATACGACCTGGAGAACTCCTTTGTAATCGGAGATCGCTGGACCGACGTGGAATTGGCTAAAAACTTAGGCTGCAAAGCGTTTTTACTGCAATCTGAAGATATTGAAGTTAACTCTGAATTGCAATTCTCTCAACAGGAATTGGAAGCGGTGATTCAACGCAAAGTAACGAACTGGGGCGATTTGCTTGCAGACCTTCGCCTGGGAGTTCGCAAAACAACTATTCGCAGAACCACTGCAGAAACAGATTGCTCGATTGTTTTGGATTTGGATGGAACCGGGATTTCTAAAATCGACACCGGAATCCCTTTTTTCGATCACATGCTGGACCAGATTGCCCGACACGGACAATTGGACCTGGAATTGATTATGCAAGGAGATTTACAGATTGATGAACACCACACCATCGAAGATACTGCTTTGACATTGGGTCAGGCAATTGACCGGGTTTTAGGGTCCAAACGAGGAATAGAACGCTATGGTTTTTGCTTACCGATGGATGATTGCTTTGCGACTTGCGCCATTGATTTCGGAGGCCGCCCGGAGTTGATTTGGGAAGTGGAATTTAAACGCGAATTCATTGGAAAACTTCCCACCGAAATGGTGCGTCATTTCTTCAAATCATTCTGTTTTACAGCACGTTGCAATATTTACATTCAAGCAATAGGTGAAAACGAACACCACAAGGTAGAATCCATTTTTAAAGCTTTCGCCAAAGCTATTTTAATGGCTAAACGAAGAAGCGGGAACTTCGACTTTCTTCCCACTACTAAAAACGAAATCTAATGAAAATAGCAGTGATCGATTACGGAGCGGGGAACTTGTTTTCCGTTCAGCAAGCCTTCAACCGATTGGGTCAGGAGGTGATTCTAACCAGCGATGAATCCGAGATCCGTTCAGCTTCCCACGTTATTTTTCCGGGAGTTGGACACGCCAAAAGTGCAATGGAGCAATTGCAGAACAAAGGATTGGACCAGATCATTCCAACTTTAGCTCAGCCCGTTTTGGGGATTTGTTTGGGCATGCAATTGATGTGCGGATGGAATGAAGAGGGGAATCTGGAGGGTTTGGGAATTTTTCAATCCCGCATTCAAGCCATCCAACCTCCTTCCAGAAATTCGCGAACCACCAGTGATGACAACGGATTTAGCGCATTGAAATCGAAATATCCGATCCCTCACATGGGCTGGAACGACGTGCGGATCAACGGGGAATCGAAGGTGTTCTATTTTGTTCACAGCTATGTTGCCGAAATTTGCAGAGACACCTGGGGAACCGCATCATATCCGACTCCATTTTCTGCAGCGCTGAAGAAAGACAATTTCTATGGCGTACAATTTCACCCCGAAAAAAGCGGCGAAGCGGGAGCACAATTACTCACTCAATTCTTAAATCTATGATCGCAATACCAGCAATTGACCTGATCGATAATCAGGTTGTTCGCCTGTTTCAAGGCGATTATCAGCAACAAACAGCTTATTCACTTGATCCGGTTCAATATGCCGGAGACATTTCCGATCACGGACTGGAATTCCTGCATTTGGTGGATCTTTCAGGTGCTAAAGCGGGAAAATTAGTTCACCAGCAGCTACTGAAGGAGATTGTTTCCCGAACCAAGTTGAAAGTAGATTTTGGCGGCGGAATAAAAACCCGGGAAGATGTGGAATCGTTGTTAAAAGCGGGAGCAAACCAGGTTGTAATCGGAAGTCTGTGTGCGAAAGAACCGGAGTTGGTCTTTTCATGGATTGAAACTATTGGAATAAACCGATTCATTTTGGCACTGGATACAGACGGGGTGAACCTGAAAATAAACGGATGGCAGAACTCATCCGGAAAGACATTGGAAGAAGTGATGGATTATTTCCGTTCATTCAAGGGATTGACTGTGCTTACAACAGATATCCGTCGGGATGGAACAGGAACAGGCCCTAGTGTGGAATTGTATGCCGAACTCATTCTGAAATACCCGGATCAGCGCTGGATTGCAAGTGGCGGAGTGGAATCCCTGTCAGACCTGGAAGAACTCCGGAAAACAGGCTGTTACGGCTGTGTGATCGGTAAAGCAATCCTGGATGGAAAAATCACTTTAAACGAACTAAAAGCTTTTAACGATGCAGGTTTATAAACGAATCATTCCCTGTTTGGACGTTCAAAACGGAAGAACCGTGAAAGGAATCAACTTCGAAGCAATCCGTGATGCAGGAGATCCTGTGAAATTGGCTGAATATTACGCAGAACAGGGTGCGGATGAGCTGGTCTTACTGGATATTTCCGCTACCAACGAAGAGCGTTCGACTTTTATTCCGGTGGTAGAAGCAGTTGCTGCAAGAGTAACTATTCCATTTACGGTAGGTGGAGGAATTTCATCCGTAGAAACAGCAAGAAGGTTACTGCGAAGCGGAGCAGATAAAATATCCGTGAATTCATCCGCTGTGAATCGCCCGGAATTGATTTCAGAACTTGCCGCAGCATTCGGAAAACAATGTGTGGTGGTTGCCATCGACATCCGGAAAGTGGAAAATGGGTGGACTGTGCATACACACGGTGGAAAACAGGACACCGGAATGAATGCGCTTGAATGGATTCAACAAGCGGTTTCTCTGGGAGCCGGAGAATTACTCATCACATCCATGGATGGCGACGGTACAAAAAACGGGTTCGATCTGGATTTTTATCGAGCGGCTGCTCAACTCGTTTCTGTTCCGGTCATTGCTTCCGGTGGAGCGGGAAAGGTGAGTCATTTTGAGGAACTGTTCACCCAAACACCTGTAACCGGAGGATTGGCAGCAAGTATCTTCCATTTCGGGGAAATTTCCATCCCGGAATTGAAGGAAGAATTAAGTAAAACAACACGAATTAGAACTTTTCCCACGGACGGGCACAGAAGAACACGGAAGTTTTTCTTTTAGTGTTGGGTTGAGTAATTATTAAGAGAATAACAGAAAATCAGAACAAGCGATGGGATATCCCTGATTTAAATTAAAATTATGAAATACGACAAAAACGGATTCATTCCGGCAATCATACAAGATTCGACAACAAAAGAAGTTCGAATGCTGGGTTACATGAATGAAACAGCGTTCAGACAAACAGTGGAAACCGGCCTGGTTACCTTCTTTTCCCGTTCCAGGAATGAACTTTGGGTAAAAGGAGCCACTTCCGGCAATTACCTGGAACTCGTCAGCTGGACATTGGATTGCGATGAAGATACCTTGCTGATTCAGGCAAAAGCGAAAGGACCGACTTGTCACACCGGAACAACTTCCTGCTTTGGAGAAGTGAAATTAACGTCATTCGACACGCTGAGTAAATTGATCGACACAATCGATGAGCGTTTCACGATCCCGAGAGAAGGATCCTACATCCAGTCATTGATTGAAAAGGGATTGTCCAAAATGGCTCAAAAGGTGGGTGAGGAAGGAGTGGAACTGGTGATTGAAGCCATGCGAAACGAACCCGAATTATTCAAAGAAGAAGCAGCAGATTTGTTGTTTCACTTCCTGATTTTATTACGGGCCAAGGAAGTTTCTTTGGATGAGATCCTAAGTGTTTTGAATGGAAGGATAAAGAAGTAGTTAGCACGAGCGAGACGCTCCGCACTAACTAAGGGAATGGATCGTGAAAGGATAAGTGACGGTGAACATGGTTTGTCTTTGTTAAATCATTTAATCGCGATTATGACATTTCCGGTTTTTTCTCCGGTCATTACATACTCGTATGCTTTTGCTATTTCATCTAATGCATATTCGCGGTCAATTACCGGTTTGAACACTTCTTTTTCCAAAAGATCTTTAATGTAAGGCAGTGTCTTTTTAATGCTGAATGGTACCGGGAAGATCACTTTCTTTTTACTTCCAAGAGGAGTGATTAGCGCTAAAAAAGGGTTTTGTGAATAGGGCCCCAGTTCAGATGAAATATAAACTCCCTGTTCTTTTAGGATGGCCTTACATTTTCCAAAGGTGCTTTTTCCAACTGCATCAAATACGAAGTCGTATTTCTCAGAGCCTTTTGTAAAATCTTCTTTCGTATAATCAATCACTTTGTCTGCTCCATGGGATTTGATCAGATCGGTGTTTTTTGTATTGCAAGTGGCTGTTATACGAACATCAAATTGCTTCGAAAACTGTAAAAGTGCGGATCCGATTGCGCCCGTTGCACCGTTGATTAAGATAGTTTGTCCTGCTTTTATCGAAACCTTATGGATAAATGAATAAGCATAGTGTGCTCCTTCCAGACTTGCAGCAGCCTGCTTGAAATCTACATTATCCGGGATTGTTAATACATTTCGGTTGGGTTTCATCACCAGATATTCAGCCTGCGATTCCAAGCCCATATCGGTAAATCCGAAGACACGGTCATGGATAGCAAACGAATGGGTGTTTTTCCCGACTGCTTCTACCGTTCCGGCAAAGTCGGTACCCAGAATGGCTTTGCGGGGTTTGAATAAGCCGAGTACAAACCGCATGATGAATGGCTTCGCAGTTAGATTGGCACAATCTGTCCGATTAACAGTGGTAGCGTGAACCTGGATCAAAATTTCGTTGTCTTTGGGTACCGGTCTTTCAACTTCTTCAATCTGAATGTTTTGAGGGGAGCCGTAGGATCTTCTTATTGCAGCTTTCATGTTTTAAATTCTCTAAGATAAGATTGAGTCAACGGTTGAGATCCTCTTCCGTAAAATAAATTTGATGATCCGGGTTTTTAGGATAATTCTGCTGCTGAGATTCATACAGTTCCCCATCATCCTTTATCCAATCAATCTGATGAGATATAATGTATTCTTCTTTTGTGTAATAATGAATGTTTAATCGACTGGTCAGACCATGCCAGGTATATTCTTCACAGCATTCACATTCATCATAATAAACGGCTTCATAGCCGCAGATTTCACAAAAATCCACTGTGGTAAAATGATCATGAATATAGTTCCGGAACTTAAGGCTGAGTGATTCATATTTGAGCGTGAGATTTTGCAAGAATTTGCCAAAACCAATAGCAGTATTAAAAATAAAAAGTTCGTTATCTGCCAGTAGTTTTCCTGAAGGAGAAGTTTTAAAAAAGACGATCTTCACGTAAAGATACCTGTTCAGATGATCAAGGCCTTCTAAACTTACATTAGCAACATCCTTCCAAAAGAACACCTGATCCTTGATGATAAAGCGGTCATCTTCCATTGATACCTTTGATCTGTTCTCCAGGTATTCTTTCCTGCACGCTACATATTCCCATCCTGACCTGGTTCTCACTATTCCTGGTTCTCCACAAGTTTCACAAATGGTTTTAGATCTTTCCTCGTATTCGTTAAGGATTTCATCCAATTCGGTGTCCGAATAAAAACGAAGAGAAGCATATTTTGTTTTGATACAACTGACTTGTTTGTTCCATCCGTTGCGGTTTAATTCCTGTACCAATTCGATAACGAGCGGATACCAGCCTCCACCAATCTCCAGTCTGATTCCATTTAAGTCAGCCAGTACCTGCAAATCATGCACTGTCATCTGATCATCAATAATAAAATCATCTAAGCTTTTACAAAACTTATTAGTGAATTCATAAGGAGCATACTTATCCTTAGTGAATTGCTTTGGTGATTGCGGGGTTTCTGTTATTGAAGTTGCCTCCACACTTCCTAATTTATAAAGCTCAACGATATGACTGAATTCACGAACTTGAGATAGATTCCGGGCTCCGATTGCTCCCTCAACAAGTTCACCATTAGATAAACCGAGAAGCAGATAAAACTGATTAGAATGGACAGCTTTCACCCCTGTCACCAGAATTTCCAACCAAGGATACATATTATTGCGAACTGCTACACCTGTATTATTGACAACAATTTCAGGATTAAGAGATTGATAGGACGTGAATTCGTTGAAAAATTGCTTCGGTAATCGAATATATGATTCCGGATCTATTTCGGTTAACTTAAAAGTTGTTTTCGATTTAAAGATCCACCAGCCGGAGCTTTCCTTTTTACATTTATCACGAATTCTTTCAATTAATTCTTCCCTGGTCATTCTGTGATTGATTTTTAGCAGTTAGGGACTTCTTTTTAGGCCAAGCTCACGATAAACACGTTAGTTAACTTTCTAACAAGTTTCTTACCAATGCTTCTCAAAATACGCCTTATCGAAAACGGTGTTATTACTTTTAAACAAGCTGGAAGCCGTGTTTTTCAAATGCATCGGGTCTTTCTTTCCGAACAGCTTGGTCAACATGGCAATCGGGAAGAGGAAGAAGTAAAAAATGAGGCTGAGAACAATGTTCGGAACAATGTAACTTAAAATGATGGTGAGCTTCATCCAGGCAAAATCGATCCACTTTGCAATGAAATCGGACAAGACACCGGCCAAACCAACGAAAAATGCAACGGACAGGCTCCATTTCATCTTGGTGATCAAATAGATCAGTACAAATCCAACAACGATTGTCAGTACCGTTTTAGCAGGATTGGAAGCTTTTTGTTTCGGAGCGCTCATGGTTGCGAACTTAGAACAGGGAATAAATAAAGGGTGCAATGGCACTGGAGCCGCCAAAAACGATCAATACTCCGATCAACAGAAGAATGATAATTACCGGTGCTAACCAAAATTTCTTTCGCTCTTTCATAAAGCGCCATAAGTCGCGTAAAAATTCCATTTAGTTCAAGTGTTGTTTCTTCGTTTTCTGAAGAAGGTATTTTGCCATTAATTTGTTTGTTTCCGAGTTCGGATGCGAGTCGCCATCCAGCGTATATTTCCCGTAATACTTAATTGTATGCGACAAATCTATAAACTTAATCTTCTTCTTGGTCAAATAAGATTTAAAAATGCGCATTTCTTCCGGCGTGTAAGCAATGTAATTCGGATAGAAAACCAGGTAGAACTTATCATTCCCGAATTGCTTTTCGTATTCTTTTTTGGTTTCAAGCACCATTTCCGATACGAGGTCAAAGTGAGAATCGTTTAGCTTTAAAGGAAGGTCCGCTTCGAAGTACTTCACGATATTGGTTTGGTACAAGCGTTCATACCAGCCTGAAACAAATGGCCTGCCGTCTTTAAACAATTTGTTGCGAACCAGTTTTCCGTCCTTCGTCTCATAATAGGGCGCTAAATGCAGCCATTCCGTGTAGCGGTGCATCGTTCCGATTGCGCGGTAGATGTGGTCCCAAAAGAAAATATAGTACGCACAGCCGTCTTTTTCAGTAACTTGTTTGGAAAGATCGCGGTATTGGAATTGTGCCAGCATATGGTTTGTTCCGGTAGCTGAAATGCAAAAATTGTAAGAGTTGGCTTCCGGAGATTGTTCCTGGACATGATGGGCCAGTGTTTGATTGTCTTCCAACCCAAAACCAAAACCGATTGAACAGCCGAAGAAAAGGTTGTATTTCGTTTTCGAAGAATCAAAATCAGGGGTAATGCGCTTATTCAGATGATCAATCGAATAATGCACGTCAAAAACCGTGTCGTTGTCACCGTCTACTTTCACATCGTGGTAAACGCTGTCTGCGTAATAAGTTGCTCCAACCTGTCGGGCAATGTGGCTTTCCGGCAGATCCGGAATAGTGAAGTCTTTCTTGTAGGCAGAAGGCATTCCGAGAACAAAGAACAGGATCGTTTCTAGCAGGAAAAGAAGAAGTGCTACCATTGTCAGGTTGGCAAGAATCACCCGTTTTCCTTTCAGGAACAAAAGATAAAAACAAAGAAGTGTAACTAAAAGTGATGTGTATTTCCAAAGTCTCAGCCAGCCAAAAACCTCGTAACCAATGCCGTTTTTTGTCACATTGTAACAAAATAAGCTGATCAATGCCAGGACAAGTAAAATGAATGTCCGCTTATTTGCTTTTACGAAAGGATTGAATTTATTCTTCATGCGGTTTAGTCCATTTTAAATTTGACCATCCATTTCTCTTTGTTTTCCCAATCTTCCTGTTCGGTTTTGGTATACACGAAATCGCCAACCACCAGGTAATCCATCTCTGTACTCATGAAACAGCGAAACGCATCGTAAGGAGTGCAGACGATTGGTTCTCCTCTTACGTTGAAACTGGTATTGACCACCAATCCGTAAGACGTTTGTTTTTTAAATTCAGAGATCAATCCGTGGTAACGTGGGTTTGTTTCTTTGTAAACAGATTGGACACGCGCCGAGAAATCCAGGTGAGTAATTGACTGCAAATCGCTTCTTTGATGGTACAAACGCTCCCAAAGCGGCAGATCGTTGTAATTATCGGGTAGTTTCAGTCTTCTGCTTTCTTTTACGGGCGCTACCACCAGCATATAAGGCGATTCCGCCTGCAGGTCGAAATATTCG
>CAMLDR010000059.1 GCA_946478775.1 uncultured Flavobacteriales bacterium | reverse complement strand
AAACTGGATTTTTTAACAACCGGAACGAAACCATTGAATGAATATACCGCCATGAATGCCTATTTTTGGTAAAAATATGAAATCAAACCGGCAAAATGAGTTATTGTGACTATGTTTTAACCAAACCAAAAGACGATCATCATCGTATCTATCATGATTTTCATTACGGCACGCCAATTGTTGATGATAATGAACTTTTCGGACGCCTGATACTGGAAATTAATCAGGCAGGTTTGTCCTGGGATATTATTTTAAAGAAACAAACAAACTTTTCTGAAGCTTTTGACGTTTATAGGATAGATAAGATTGCTAATTACCAGGAAGATAAAGTGAACGAATTACTTCAAAACCCTGGAATAATCAGGAATAAATTGAAAATAAATGCGGTTATTTACAATGCAAATCAGGTATTGTTATTACAAAAAGAATTTGGTAGCTTTAAAGAATGGCTGGACAGCCACTTAGGCAAATCAAAAGAAGAATGGGTGAAGTTGTTTAAAAAGCATTTTAAATTTGTCGGCGGTGAGATCGTTAATGAATTTTTGATGAGTACGGGTTACCTTCCCGGAGCGCATCACCCGAATTGTTTTAGATATAAAGAATTAAATAAGAAATCCGCCGCGACGGATTGATTTGATGGCCCACAGTGGTGGGAATTAATTTAAATGAAATCGAACATAAAATATAGCGCCATGAGAACAAAAATTTTACTACCAATAATCCTTGTGATTGTTAGCTTTTCGTCAAAAGCACAGGTTGGTTTAATGATCGGCCCCGGTTTAAATTATGGTTTTGGATCCGGTCAGTTATTTAAGACACTGAATTTGGGAGTTGAAATTCCAAGAGATGAAAATGCTTCCATCCTTATTCGCGCTTATGCAAGTTTGAAAAACTCCAAAACGGATTCCACCTTTGCGGAAGCAATTGACCTGATGACTAGTCCGTCCGTACTGATGGTCAACGTGAAAAATGGCGTAACTCAATTCGGGATCCAGGGAGGGACACGAAGATATTTTATCGGATCTAACTTCGATTATGGTTTCGGTTTGTATGGAGGAACGGTGTTTGATTTTTCGTTCTACAAACTATCCACGAAAGTGATTGATCCAATCGATGAAAGTGCCTATAGGCTGCAGTCGTCGAACAAAGGAAGTGTGTTCCTGTTAAGCTTTGGTCTTCAGGGCGGTGTGAAAAAACAGTTCGCTTTTGGAACCTTATTCACGGATCTTTCGCTGTCCTATGCCATTGTTGCAGCAGGATCTTCGAAACTCTCCGGAGATGCCGGCTCACAGGTTTCGGCACTGAATTTCGGATTCACGATAGGCTTTAGAAAAGATTTGTTCTTCTGATAAATTCAAAAGTTGACTTCGACTCCGCTCAGTCACCTTTTAGAATGAAGAAAAAGATATTATTTGGTGGTTGAGAACTCTCGGCCACCATTTATTTTGTGCTGTTTGAACGATTACACTAAGTTGGTTCTGTGACTGAGCGGAGTCGAAGTCAAAAGGGCCACCATCTTTTTTTCTGTCCGCTTAATTGGGTTTCAAAATCTGAAATGAACTCGGAATAGGAGTTGTACCGTTTATTCATTCCATTGAGAAGGGCTGTTTTTAATTCCTCTGAAGTCAGTTTGTTGGGAGGGACGGTGAATTGATGTTTTCCGGACAGTTTTTGCAAGACTTCACTAAACGCTTTGTACTTAGAGTCCAGGCTTGGCAGAGGATAAGTCAATTGCAGGTTTGTAGTAATACTTGGATTCGGATCAATTAAAGGCATTCTTCCCTGCAGACAAGTCCAGCAGCTTACCCCCAGCGCAAAATAATCCGTTCGCTGATCCACCAGGTCCAATTGGTTCAATAGTAACTCCGGTGCGGCAAATCCCAAAGGGAAAAGCGTTTTTCGCATTTCTGATTCGTTCTTATTCAATGCCAGCCCAAAATCAATCACCGATACCCGGATTCCTTTAGAAGATTCGACAATAATGTTCCCGGGTTTGATATCCAGATGATAAATCTTGTTATGGTGGATGTGTTCCAGGATCGGTTCCAGTTGCTCCAGTACTTCAAACAGTTTTTGCGGTTTCTCTTTCGATCGGAATTGTTCCAGGTAATCTCCCAGTGTAATCCCGGTTTGAAAGGATTTAAACAAGAAAATCTCCGAATCAGTTTCAAAGAAATCGAGCGTTTCGGGCAAGCCATCCACAATAAAAGAGAAGGAAGCTTCTTTTCGTAAGCGTTCCTGAATAACCCCGTTTACTTCGGTTTTTTGAATTGTTTTGAGAATAGCTTTGACTCCTGAGGTTTTGTTTTCAGTCAAAAAAATATGGGCAAACTTTCGCTTTTTATGGGCGTCTATCTGTTCCAGTATCCGGTATTTTTCTGCAGGATTCATCGCTTTACTTCAATAGTAAACTGCAATGTACCATAAAATGTGATACCGTCGGAAGGAAGAATCCCTGGGCCGGGATAAGCAGTTGCCCTCCTTGTGTAGTAAGACGAATTCAATAAATTATTTACACCGGCTTCTAATTGGAAATACTTTTTGAAAGAATAACGCGCACTCAAATCCATAACGAAATAAGCCGGAATTTCTCCGATCACGGCATCACCACTTCCCAATTTGGAATTGGTTGCGTCACTGAACTGGGCTGAATTATAAGATCCCTGGATTTGTACCTGCCAATTCTTTGCGCGCACTTTTAACCCGCTTTTTAGCATGATCGGACTCACATATTCAACCTGCTTTCCCACATAACTTTGTTCCCTGGAAGAAATGTAGGTTGCATTGATGTAGGAGAAATTGACGAAAATAGAAGAACCGATTTTCGAACTGTCGACGAATGCTTTTACAAAATCAAATTCTACAAAACATTCCACCCCGGTGTTGAATGCATTCCCGATGTTAGTGCGGATTTTCTTCGTGGTATTGGGTTGCGGTGCCAGTCCGATTTTGTCGCCATAAAACAAGGCAAATACCGCAAGGTCTGTATAGAAATACTTACCGATAAATCCTCTCCAGCCCAATTCTGTCGTGTTTCCGTATTCGTCCTTGATTAGTGAATCAACAAGAATATTGGGATTTGCCACACGGATGTCCGAGAAATTAACTGCACGGTAATTTTGACAAAAATTGAGGTAAGCATTGGAAAGTTTACCGGTTTTGAAAGAGACTCCTGCTCCGACAAGTGGAATGGACCTGCTAATGGTATTTGAGCTTTCTATTTTCGAGCTGCTTAAAGTGTCTGAGGTCAGTGGGTGAATCCCATATTGATTGTAATATCCGCTTGCGGAGCTTTTGATGAATTCGAAACGCAGACCCGCATTGATCGTCCAGCGATCTCCCAGGAACCAGATATTATCTGTAAACGCTGTAAAATTCTCAGATGGAAAACGATAATCCGAATTTTCCAGTTCAGAAGGGTTGTTGAAAGTGAAATCAGAACCGTTTCCATCTGTTGCAAGTCCTTGAAGATTGCTCGTCTGACCCCTGTAGTAGCGCGTTCCAATCAGGAATGCACTTTCGTGTTTTTGTTTCTTTGTTAGTTTGTAGCGCCTTAAAACACGTGCTTCAACTCCGGTGTTTTTGAAGTTTCCTGCAATCAGATCGCGTTTCCCACCAGGGTCTGCCGTACTGATCTTTCCAAGATATCCTAGGGAATAACGGTCAGAAAGCATTCCAAATGCACGAATGTTTAACACGGTTTTTCGGGAAAGTTTGGAATCGAAATGAAGGGCCAGGATATTCCAGTCCACTTTGAACCAGTTCCGGTCACGGACACTTTGTTTCGGATCTTCTTCAAACTGCTTGTCCGTCAATCCGCCGGGCTGTTTTGCCAAGTAAGTCATCCGGGTGTATTCCAGTCGGATATGATTGTTTTCATTGATGTGATAACCAAATTGGACAAATCCCTGCTGCTGATTGAAATCCGAATTTGGCCGGTAGCCATTTCCGGTTTTTAACTGGTAATATCCCTGGTATTCAAAACGACCTGCTGTTCCTGAAATCCGGTTAAATGTTCCGAAATAACCATAATTCCCTACTGTGTTCCTGGAGGTAAACTGGAACGGACTGTTTTGAACGGGATCCTTGATGATGAAGTTCATTAATCCGCCAAATTGAGTTCCGTATTGCAAACTTGCCGAACCGCGGATAATTTCGATTGCCTGCAGAGCTTCCAATGGCGGGGTGTAATAACTTTCCGGATAACCGAGTGCATCAGCAGAAATATCGTATCCGTTTTGTCGGGTATTGAAATTAGCTGCTCTGTTCGGGCTCAATCCTCTTCCTCCAACTCCCATTTGGATTCCGGCACCGTCACTTTCCCAAATGTTTAGTCCGGGAACTTTGGCGAATAACTCTCTGGGATTGGCGCTTGATTTTGCTCCATCCTGGCGTTCTGTTTCAATCAGTGTATTGGTTCCGGTGGCAATCTGAACGCCTTTGACCGGAGGAATAAATCCGATATCAAAGTAATGTAAACGCTTGCTGCGAACCTCTACTTCTTCAACCGATTCGGAAGTTTGAACCTGGATAATTGTTTTTGGCGCAACGATTCCATTGACCACATAAACAAGCGTATCAATTTCATCACCGTAAATAATCAATGGTCCTTTATCACACGGTATGCTGAATTTTCCAAGTTCATCTGTACTGGTTGTTTTTTCCCCGCAGCGAACAAAAATTCCAAATTGCGGACTGTTTGTCTGATCGATAATTGTTCCCTCAAAGTTTTGAGACCAAGAAAGGGAAACTATAACAGAAAACAGAAGAAAAAGACTTAGTTTTTGAGCGGTAAAATCCATTTTCTGTGTTTCAAATTGTATTCTTCTTGCATGAGATCTGTTTCCCGGCTTACAAACTGCTGATTTGGTCTTCCGTTCAAGGTCACATAAACATCTGCACTTACCCGCGGGCGCGACAAATGTACGCTTTTACTGCCAAAATGAAGCGTGGTATCCCGGTACTTTTTACCCAAAAAATGAGCAAATTGAAGGATCATATCCGGCTGGCGTGACATCTGGTCAATTTGCTGCGGGGTCAGGTAATCCGAATTGGTGATCTCAATGGATTTCCCGCTTGTTGAGTCTTCCACATAAAAAGTGGCGTATCCCTTTTTCTCCATGAGCATTACCCGCCAGGAAAAACGAAAACCCTCCTCGTGCCAGAAGAGGTTGTCCGGATAGAGTAGGTAGCGAAACGGAATGACCAATTGAAATGTCAGAAAAAGAGCTAGTAAACCGCTTGTCATACGTGAACGTGAAAGGGTAAATCCTGAAGGATTACCGGTCCAGCGAAATACTTTTTTGAGTGCGTTAATCCATTTGTCATGAAAACGGGCAGGAAAGAAAATCAGCGTGCTGAAGATCATGACCCATGGAAAAACACCGATCGGGAATAAGAGCCAGGTTAATAGGTGGAAGAGCACCACAAAAACATATGCGGTATTTCGTGTTTTGGAACTGGATAGAAAGAATGGGATGGTCAGGTCATAAAAACAAGAGAACCAGGAGAATAAGAAAGCAACCCACGAAGTAGCTAATAAGTCCCCTACAAGAGGTAAATCACGGAAAGCCTGAAGCCACATACGGAGTGGTTGAGCTTCCAATAACCAATCGGAGTTCAATTTAGCTATTCCTGCAAAGCAATAAACCATGCCCAATTGAACGCGCAAAAGAAAGATCGGCCAGTTGGCAATGGTCTTTCGCTGAATAGACGGATTTCTTTTAGCATCCAGGCTGAATTCCGCATTTGCCGGCATCCAGATCAATAGAAAAGCGATAATGCTTACAAAGTAATAATGATTGAGGTAGTAACTTTTGTCGAGTAATTCCACATATGTGAACGCCAGGAAGAACAAACTTGTAGAAAGCTTGTAAAATGCTCCGAAGATGATTCCCAAACTGGCGCAGATCATCACAAGGAAGGGAAGGTACATCCAGTTGCCAGAGAGTGTGTGGACCCAATCGAAACCCAGGTAACTGAAATGAAAGGGGGGATCAATGTACAACTGTTTCACCCATCCGTTGGAAACGAAACGCAGTGTACTGAATAAAAACAATCCTCCGATAACAATCCTGAAAGCGATTAGCGGAGTAATGGAAACCTCTCTGAACAGTAACTCAGACCATCGTTTCCTAATCCCCATCTGTATCCTGATAAGTTATCAAGACACCGAAAGCAGAAGCCATATCTGTTTTTATATGGATTACAGAACCTTGCTGATAATCGTAGAAGTTTTCCAAGGTACCCGGAGAAGAAGCCATCAGTTGTTCTAATGATTCCGTCCATGCCTGAGGAGCGGAGTACATGTAGTCAAAACGCGATGCAATGGTGCTGGAAAGTGAAGCCTTTCCTTCAAGCGCATTTAAGTAATCGTCAAAACCTGATCCGTTGTTATTTCCGGAAAGATTTAAACCATAAAAAATAGCGCGTGAAGCTTTGATGTTCTCAATCAGCAAAATTCTGCCGATCCCGGAACGGCGGGCTTCCAAATAGTTTGGCTGCTGAATCCCAAGTGTAAAGTTTCCGATTGGGAAACCGATTTTGGTAGTCTTACACAATTCAAAGTCCTTGCAAAAAGTGTTTACCAATAAGGCAAACGGGCTGGTAGATTCGTTGCTTGTTCCGTTCACGAATGTACTTCTATAGCTTCCCCATTCTGAAACAACTGTTGTAATCTCTGTTTTCATTTTAGAAATGATTTGCGAGACATATGTGCATGCATTCCCTGAATTTTGAAAATTATTCAATGATCCTGAGCTATAGAATAAGTAGTCCAGTGCATCAAAACCTATTGCATCCAGGTTGGCAGTAACATTCAGATCGTATGTGCCGCTTGAAATATTCGTATTAATCTGAGCGGTATCACATGGGAATGTCCCGAATGTGAAAAGAATGTTTGCGCTCATTGCCGGTCCGAAATCAAACGCCTTCACATGCTGAAAAGAGATGTTTGCATTCATCCATGCTTGTTTCGCCAGGTCTAATTTTGCTATTGTTTTATCGGCAAGGAATTCATTCCAGCTGGTTTCCAATGCAATGATCCTTGATTTTAGTTCCGAATATCCGGGAATAATATAATTATCCGCCATATTGACCATAATCGGTCCTTTGTCAAATTCGGGATCCTCTCCTTTTTTCTTTTTGCAGGCTGACGCTCCGATTACAAGAATGATGCTTAAGTAGATTGCCCGTTTAACCGACTTCATAGTTCCAGATTTAATAGTTCGAATCAAGAGTTGCTTTGATGGCATTGATATCCGAGATGTCCAATGACCATAAATTCCCGTTGAATTGTGCCAATAAGTTATCTACTTCAGTAGCAGACATCACACGTGTATCAATAGGAGCAAAACGCAAGGTGTAAATGAAGCCATAAGCTTCAGACAATACGTGAAGGTATTTAGCCTGATCGTTGCCGTAAAAAGTTGCTGCCTGGTTTAAGTAATGCATCGCCTGGTAAGCGGCAATTTTCTCCCACATTTCTTTGATTTTCAAGATGGCTGCATCCCGATCGACCATTACGTTATTGGAAATAGCTGCCCGGCCTTTTAGAAAGTTCCCCATCATGACCTGGTTGGAGTTTAGGGCAGTATTCTGTGAATTACAGTATTTTCCCCAAAAAAGAATAGATGAGGAAGTCGGGAAATCTACGGGTACTGAAAAATATCCGAAAGCTTCGTCCCAGTAATGTTCCATTGCAGTATATTTTTCACCCGAAACTGGGGTGGTGTTGTCTGCGTTCATATTGGTGGTCCCTAAATAAACATTCAATGCCTGGTACTTGAAAACCGCTCCCATGATTGACTTTTCGATCAACTCAGAATATTCAAATCCATTGGCTCCGAATAAATAGGTGGATGAGCCGGATGATAATGTTCCTGCCTGACCGTTAGAAGCATTGTTCATATAAGAGTTGCTTGCTACTTGAATGGCTTGAAAATAACTGCTGATTGTTGCCGTATCAAGAGAGAAGCATTTGTCTTTCAGTTTTCTGCTGGAAGTAAACGAAAAATTCCCGTTTCCATTCCCGTTCGTATTTGCGAACATATCATTCAAGGCCTGTGCAGAAATTGTCTGGGAAGTTCCTAAATCCGCATAAGTAACCATGGCAATCAATTGATTGATTCGGTCTGTTTGTCCGGAATAATTAACAGTGGATTCACCATTGGAATTCGTGAATGCATAGGTTGTAGGAATGGTATATCCTTGTGTTTGATTATAAGTACAGCTTCCATCATCCTTTTTAGCTTTGGAATTATAATTGGTTGCTGTGGGGTCTGTACAGCCCTTTTTCTTACATGATACCATTGATGTAAACAGTATACTTATCGCTATTAAATAGAAGAAATTCTTCATAATTAAACCTTGTTTTATAAATTCGGTACAAAATTACTTTCATGCTGCCCTGACGGCAATACCCTAAAAAAGGTATTTTTGGTTTATGGATGCCAAATACATCATTGCAGATTCCGGAGGCTCATCTACCAGCTGGGGAATTGTGCTGAAAAATAACGAGGTCGTATATATTCAAACGGATAGTTTACACCCGAAATACGCGCTTTCCGCAGATTTTTCTTCCGCGGCTTTGCAGACACAGTTTAAAGAAATGCAGGTGCCGCTTTATTTTTATGGTGCGGGCTGTTCCGGCGAATTGGTGCAAAAACAAATGCAGGGACTTTTGCTTCAATGGGGTTTTTCAGAGGTGATTGTCTATCCGGATACTTTGGCTGCCTGCAGGGCATTGTTTGGAAATACCCCGGGCTGGGCTGCCATTTTGGGTACCGGTTCCGTTTTGGTCCGGTATGATGGAAAACAGATTGTCAAAAGGGTCGGTGGTTACGGTTCGTTAATAGGCGACGAAGGAAGCGGCTTTTACTTCGGGAAATTACTCGTGCAGCATTTACTTCGAAGTGCGAGGTGGGAAGCAAAATGGACTGAATTATTTCAATCGCGTGAATGGATTCTGTCCAGGCTGGCGGGCTCGGATGCTCAAAAATGGATTTCCGGTTTAGGAGCCGAAACAGCTGAAATGGATCTCCGCTTTCTTCACGAAGAAAATGCCGCATTGTTTGTGAAAGAGTATTGTCTTCCCATCCCTGAATTGAGACAAATCTCTTTCATCGGGACTTACGGATTTGAGCAGGAGAGCATTTTTGTAACCGTTTTTAAAGCTCATGCTATTCAGGTAGAAAAGAGAATCGCCAGTCCTATAACCGATTTGGTGAGTTATCATCAGATGAATAAATAATTAAGAAAGGGTTAAGTATTGAGGATTGATACAGAAGTGTTTAGTCGAAAATATTAAATCTTTCGTAGAAAAGTACCTTGTGGTTTGGAAAATAATTTACAACTTGCGGGAGCGAAAGTGAGAAATGGATATACTATTAATTCAGGCAACTGCACAAACCCCCTTGGTGAATTTGAATCCTGCAACAGGAATCATGGAAATTAAAGGACGTTCAATTCCGGATGATCCCGAAGCTTTTTGGGGTTCCGTTTTAACGTGGTTCGATAGTTATATGGCGAATCCGAATGATGAGACGCTGGTAAAAATCGATTTGGAGTATTTCAATATTACTTCATCCAAGCGTATTCTGTTTTTGCTTTACAAACTGAACGAATTGGTTGATTCAGGAAAGAAAGCGAAAGTAGAATGGTACTACAGACAATCCGATGAGGATATGTATGAGGTAGGGCAGGACTATGCTTTCATGGTTCACGTTCCATTTGATTTCCGTGAGTATACGGATAATGATCTGGTGGTTGCGTAAGCAATACTTCCTCCGTTTATTTCATGATTTCGCATTAAAAGAGGCTTAGTTGGTAATTGAGCGAAGTCGAAGTGGAGTCTCAGACAAGCTTTTTAATCATTTTATCCGTTAGAAAAAGCCCCCTTTTTTCCAATTTCATTATTTTTGTCCCATTATGCGTGTAATTGCAGACATTCCCCATGCCCGCTACAAGATTCAGATATTCTTGTACAATGCCAAGTATCTGGTGAAAATTGAATTGGGCCAGTTCGAGCAAACATTTAAAATTGCCGAGTCTGACGTAAACGGTTTGGAAGAATTGAAACGCATGATAACAGATCAATTATTACTTAATTCACTTGACCGGTTTCTTTCCATGAGAACAGATTGGGAAGAAGCATTTAAAAACAAAGAACTATGAAATTAGGACACATCATTGCAACAGGTTTGATTCTTGGATTAACCACTTTTGCTTGTTCAGATAAAAAAGAAGATCCAAAAACAAAAGAAGAAACAGCACCTGTTGTTCCGGTAGTTGATTCCAAAGGATTAAAGATCGCGTTCTATTATTCGGATAGTTTGAAAGAAGGTTTTACCTACTACAAGAATGAGGATGCGCGCATCACTAAGAAAGGGGAGGCTTTTCAGAACGAAATGATGGCGAAGCAGCGTGCTTTGGAGCAAAAAGCCGCGAACTACGAAAAGTACATGCGTGAAGGTACCATGACGGGTGCTGATATGCAAAACCTGGAGAACGACATCATGCGTATGCGTGAACAATTGATGAACCAGCAGCAAACCAAAGGAGCACAATTGGAAAAGGAAACCAATGAAGCTTTGACTGTTTTGGGGAAGAAAATTGAAGTTGCAGGAAAGAAATACTGCGAGAAATATGGAATTGATGTACTGCTGATCCACGGACAGGGCGGACAGATCAATTTCATTAATGATAAAATGAATGTAACTCAATCATTCATCGATTTCCTGAATCACGAACAGGAGGTAATGGATAAAGACCTGGGGAAAAAATAACCGATGCTGATAGCACAACAAAAATTAAACGAGAACGTCGCTGAATATATTTTATACATGTATCAAATTGAAGATTTGATCCGTGCATACCAGTTCGACCTGGACCGTATCGTTAAAGAAGTCGTAGAACCGAATCTTCCGGACCGTTCTTATTTGGAACGTTACAAAGCCTGGTATGCGGCATTGATACGGGATATGAAATCCGAACGCATCATTGAATCAGGGCATCGTTTGGAGTTGCAGGATGTGCTGGTGGAATTGTCCTACCTGCATAATTCATTGCTCACAGTTGTAAATGACGAAAAATACCGAACGCTTTATTCTACGGCACTTCCCTACATTGAAGATTTCATAGAACATTCCAATTTGAAAGGAATGAATCACCTGGAAGTTTGTTTCCATGCCTTATACATGAAATTGCTTCTGAAACTGCAGAAGAAAGAAATCAGCCAGGAAACAGAAGAAGCTTTTGATGCGATGCGTATCTTACTGGCTTACCTGACGCGTTCTTATCATCAAATGAAAAGCGGAGAAGGACAGTATTGGAATAACTAGAATTGAAAATGTAAAAGTTAGAAGACTTTTCAATTGTCAATTTTACATTTTCAATTAATAAAGTTCTATTTTACTCACATTCAAATCCACCATTCCGTCAATTCCCGGTAATCTTCCCGATTCCGAAAACTGCCAGTGCAGCACTTCACGGTCTGTCATATATTGTGGCTCTCTGCTGTATGCGGCAATCCAAAAATGATAACCTTCCATCTTTCCGCGGAACTTGGTTTCATAAAAGCTCAATGAGGTGTAAATAATCGGCTTTATACCGGTTGCTTTTTTAACTTCCTCGCACCAGATCAATACTTTTGCTCTCAGGTCTTCGTCTGAGAAACCTTCATCTTCCACATCAATGACGGGCGGCAGATCGATACTCCGGATCTTATAAACCGAAAGGAAATGCGCAGCCTGCGGCTTTGGTGCAGCTTTCGGGTTGAAATAATGGTACCCACCGTTTGAAATGCCATGTTTGTTCAGGTATTCCCTGTTTCTTTCCCACTGTGTGTCGAGATGATCAGAACCTTCCGTTACTTTACAATAAACAAAGTCGATGATGGTGTCAAACCCTTTTTCATGGAGCAGCAAATCCCAGTCAATTTGACCCTGGTGATGAGAAACGTCCAATCCAATCGCTTTATATCCCGGAGGAATGATCTCGCGGAAATGAGTGGAAGTCTGGATCATTCCTTCTGTTTTATACCAAAAGAAAAAGAAAGCAAGTACTCCGGTGGTAAGCACGATCCAAAATAGAGACCGGCTTTTACCTTTTTTGCGCGACGTTGCTCTGCTTTTGGGAGCAGCTTTTTTGCGGGTTTGTTTTCTTTTTGCCATTCGGCAGCTAAATTACATTGAAAAAGTTTATTGAAACCAATCGATCAGAGAAAGTATCAAATGCGTATGCCAAAATAGATCTTCAATAGATTCGGATTCCTTGTAGCTTCCGAACGATCAGCTCTGAATAGAAAATTATTGTCGTAGGCAATTCCAAATACTCCTATGACGGGAAGACTTCCCAATCTTCGTTCTACATTTGCAGCCAGCCGGATTCCAAAATAATTCACTTCGTCTTCCAGATTCGGAGTTGCGGAAACTCCAAGCAAGAGTGCAGAAGACAAATTTATGGAAGTTAATTCCGAAAAATGGAATGGAACCTGACATCCCATATATCCCATGAAGTTATAGACATTTTTATTGGTATAGGTTTTCTTCGGTCCGAAGGTGAATCCCACAACACTTGGCTCAGCCGGTTTGCTTTTGTATGCCTTTTGAGCGTATAGTTCACATCCAAAAATCCCATAAACGCGATTTTTATAAATATCCCCAATACGCAGATTTAATCCATAATGAATGACTTGTTTTTTGGGAAGATAATACCGCTGGGCAGAGTCAGCAATGAAAACAGTTCCCAATTCGATTCCAAATTGGACATAACGCATATTTTGAGGAGCGTGTCGAATGATAGATACTTTATTGAGGGAATCGCCTGCTGAAACCCTGATAGGTTTTGTTCTGGCGGGTTTGGATTTTTGTTTTGGTGTCACAATTTGCCCAAACGATATGGAATGCAATAAAATAAGAACGAAAAGGGTGAAAGATTTGTTCATTAGGTGGATTGAAAATTGTGGCGAATATAGGGATTTAATCCAACTTGTAGACCACCCAATTCACGTTTTCTGTCACTTTGGGCAGAGCCAGGTAAAGCTCTCCGCCAAGGTAGCGTTTCAACACCACAATGTATCTGCATCCTTTCTGACGAATTTCTTTTCTAAAGGATTCGTTCAGTAATTCATCATTACTGGCCACCCAGCCTTTTCGATGTGCAAAATAGATCGCTGTCGGGTTGTCGCCGGTGTTTACAGCGATCAGGTCGGAGCGTTTGGAGAATTTATCCATGTCCGATTCCAGATTCACAAAAGCCAGTTCGTGTTCTTTTAAACGGAAATCATGGAGCTGATTCAAAGTGCCTTCCAGTAGAATTACTGCCAAAATAACTACCTGAACCGCTTTCTTTTGAAAAAAAGTGATGCCGTATCCCGCAGTTAACGCCATGAGAGGAACAAAGGGAATGATGTAGTAGGAGTGGTGCGTAAAGGTAAATCCCGCTTTCAGGGCAATCACCAGGAATGCAGCGAAACCAAGTCCAAGGACCCGCAGCAGCAATTTGTTTCTTTTCCGGAAAGCTAAAAATAATCCAACAAGAAACATCCCGAATCCGGCAAACTTCAAAGCTGCATCGTAGAAGTGTTTTAAGCCGTCGCCCAGGTGTTCCACCAGTTCTTTTGCTCCCGTACTGATCGGTTTTCCCATGAAGAAATGCCAGAATTCATATTTTTCAACCAGGTAAGGAACCCAGCTAAAATACCACCAGGCCACAGGTGCCAGGATGATTCCCGATGCAATAAAAAACGCAATCTTGAGATGGATAGACAGCTGTCTATTGAAGATGAAAAATGCGTACAGGACGAGCAGAAATCCACAGGGAAGTTTCGCCAAAACCCCTAGAAGTGTAAAGAGAGCAAAGAGCAGTAAGTTGGGCCACACGCGTTTTTTTTCCTCGAAATAGCAGGCCGCATAATAAAACCCGATAATCACCAGTGAAGTTGCAAAGGTGTCGGGCATAATCTTACGACTGTAAGCAAACCAAATGGAAGCCAATAAAATGATGGAAGCATTGAAAGCTGTATCAGGACCAAAATAGCGTTTCAGAATCCGGAAGAAAAACCAGATTCCCCAGCTGCTAACGATGAGGTTGATGAGACGGCCATACCAGTGCTGGTAACCAAAGATCTCCGAAACACAATAATCGATGTAATTCAGAAGGGGGAATTCCATTCCTGTAATACCGGTTTTTTCGCCCGCAAAATCAATCCGCGGATAAAGGATGTTTGCCGATCCTTCATAGAAATTACGCGTGACCATGGTTCCGGTTGTCTGCCGCCAGTTGTGCGCAACTTCCAGCGGTGGATTCGTAATCCCGTACATGCGGATCAGGAAGAACAAAATGATCCAGAAACGAATGTCTTTAAACAGGGGAAGTGCGAAGAATGATCTCACAGGGTTTCTTTATGTTGCTAAGTTACAAATTCTGAATTACGAAGCCCGAATTGAAAGCCCGAATCTGTGAATTGAACTAATTCATATCCGGATATCATGATTTCGTTATATAACGAAGAAATAATCGAAACTGAATGAAAACCAAAAAGCGGGCCCCTTTTCAGAATCCCGCTTTCAATGATTATTTATACCGTTTTCGGATTATTTTTTCTTAAAATTCGGAGCAACGACCAAATCCTTCGTTCCGTGGTTCCAGGAATAGAATCCTTCACCTGTTTTCACTCCTTTTTTACCTGCTGTTACCATATTAACCAATAAGGGGCACGGAGCATATTTCGGATTTCCGAAACCGGCATGCAGTACTTCTAAAATTGCCAAACAAACATCCAAACCGATAAAATCAGCTAATTGCAATGGTCCCATCGGATGGGCCATTCCCAATTTCATAACCGTATCAATTTCTTCCACACCTGCAACTCCTTCATACAAAGTATAAATCGCTTCGTTGATCATCGGCATTAAAATACGGTTCGCCACAAATCCGGGGTAATCATTTACTTCTACCGGAACTTTATTCAGTTTTTTCGAAGTTTCCATGATCAGGTTAGTTACCTCATCCGTTGTAGAGTATCCGCGGATGATCTCAACCAGTTTCATAACAGGAACCGGGTTCATGAAATGCATTCCGATCACTTTTTCCGGACGGTTCGTCACAGAAGCAATTTTAGTGATGGAAATAGAAGAAGTATTGGAAGCAAGGATCACATCTTCAGAAGTTAATGAATCCAATTGCTTGAAAATGTTCAATTTCAAATCCACATTTTCTGTAGCAGCCTCAACCACCAGTTCCACACCTTTCACACCTTCTTCCATGGAAGTAAATGTGGTAATGTTTGCCAAAGTTGCCGACTTGTCAGCTTCTGTAATGGCTTCCTTTGCCACCTGACGATCCAGATTCTTGGTGATCGTTGCCAATCCTTTGTCCAGTGAAGCCTGAGCTACATCGATTAATGATACCTTATATCCAAATTGTGCGAAGGTGTGGGCAATTCCATTTCCCATTGTTCCTGCACCAATTACTGCTACCTTTTTCATGAAGTGAGTTCTTATTTTCGTATGCGACGCTTGGGCCAGAGCTCTTTGCCTTTGTGAAGCCACTTAGGCAGAGCAAGGTCAGCGACGGCCCAAAGATAAAGAAAATTGAAAAATGGAGAATGTAAAAATTGAAAGGATTTACTGTAATTAATTGTTGAATGCATTTCGATTCGGACTGTATGAAGATAAAGGGGGTTGATTCTGTCAACGTGGCCGAGTTTTGATTTTTCAGGGATTTGTTTTAATTTGGTTCAAATCAATTACTGCCATGAAAATCAGCTTATTCATCATCAGTCTTTTTTGTGCCATTTTGGTATCTGCTCAAAATGAAGTCAGTACCATTTATTGGGGAACCACTATTTTGGATTTCAGGAGTTCTCCTTTCCAGGTTCTTTCTACTACTGCGGTAGATTCCCGGGAATGCGCCGCTTCTATCTGCGATTCCGCAGGAAATTTGTTGTTCTATTCAAATGGCGGTAAATCACCTTTAGCACCGAATGTGCCTGCGGGAGCATGGGGAGCAAACGGACAATACTTGCAGAATGGTCAAAATCTGACCCAGCTTGGTTGTTTAAGTTCATATCAGGGTGCGATTGTATTACCAGATCCGGCAGGAATCACTCTGACGAATAAGAAATACTATTTGCTGACAAAAGATTGCGTGGAGGCCGCTTTGAATGGAAATGGCCCGGATAACTCTGGACTTTCTTACGGAGTTATTGATATGCTGGCTAACGGAGGAAACGGAGCAGTGATTTCTCAAAATAATGTGGTGGTTCCTTATATTTACACACAAGGGCATTCCACAGGCTGGGAGCCAATGAGTGTGGTGTTGGATACGGACGGTGAACAGAAATCCGGAACATCGGGATATTGGGTTTACTCATATGTTGGAGATTCCTTGTATAAAATTCATTTTGGGGTTAACGGGTTTGATTCCTTTCAAAAGCTGTTTCCGGAAAATGGAACAATTATCGTGGCGCCGGATAGAAATCATTTGATGATTCAGAAACATTTATACGATTTAGATCCTCTAACTGGTAACTTACAACTAAATTATACTTTTCCATCTGAGGCTTTTTACGCATTTTCGCCGGATGGTAAAAAAATATACCGGATGGAAGCTGACAAATTGATGCAATACGATTTGGATCAGGCCAACTGGCAAAACAATTCGTATGAAGTGGCATCTTTTTCCTCTTCTAACAAACCGCTTATCCTCTCACCATCCGGCAGAATTCTGGTTTATACATCATCTGTTATTGATGCACAAATTGTTTGTCCAAACAATTCAGGGAGTGATTGTGGTTATGATCCAACAGATTTATCTCTGCAAGGCGGTACTTTAAGCGGTTTCCCAAATATCCCGGCGCATTATCTTTACAACACGAATTCGACTTGTCATCTGGGACTTTCAGAACAGGAATCCAATCAATTTACGCTTGTTCCCAATCCATCAGAAGGGAATTTTTCGGTTTACGTGAATACAACCAATTTATCCAAACTATCCTTGCGCATCATCGACCTTACAGGAAGAATTCTTCAAAAAACAGAACACCTTTCAGGACTGAACGGGAAAGACCATCTGGAGGTTCGAACGGAGAACCTCCGAAACGGCGAATATTTTCTAGAGCTCATTCCGGAAGGGAAAGAACCGGTCGTAAAACGATTTGTAATCCAAAAATAAGATTAACCGAGTCGGAAATTAATACCGCATCACCCGTTCCGCCGTTTCGTCCAGCATTTTCTTGCGCAGGTCACGTGGAAATTGGTTCGATGAATAGTAAATCAACTTCTCCCGGAAATGTTTTTTAATTTTTCGTGCAAACGAACTTCCTCCCTCCATGGTGGCAAAGAAAACAGAATCACGTTCTTTCCTGAAATAAAGTGTCGCATTTGATTTGAAATTGAATGCGTGGAGTTCTGTCCATTCTGTATGGGGAATCACCCATCTGCTCTGTCGTCTGCGAAGCAAACCGAAACGTCTCAAAGGTTTGGTAAAAATGATCTCATTGGGTGTAATTTCCATGACGGAATACATGTAATAAACGAGCTCGAGATAACCGGCGAAGATCAAAAATCCGATCAACACCCAGACAAAGTAAATCACACTTAAGTAGTCTTTTCGGACTCCCCAGATGATGATTTGATAATTTACGCAAAGAATCAGGACTCCTAATAGTAATAGCGGAATTAAGTTAAGTGTGTTTCGATATTTTGCGGATCGATACATAAACTTAAGATTACAGTGAATACTTAAGTAAGTTACTGAATGCATTTTGGGATTACAAAAAAAGCTTGTTAAAATTTAAAGATTAAGTGAAAAAAAAGATCTCTTGTTCAAAAATGAATACTTAGCCCCCAATGAAAAAATACATCCTTATCGAAATGTACCAAATGGAAGGATTGTTCTTATTAGGTAAATACCTGAATGTTTCACTAAAAGAGTACCCGGATATGAGCAAAGTCATTAACAATGTAGCGGGAGATATTTATATCGGGAAAGGATCCGGCAAACAGATTCTGGAAGATATGTATGCCGCAAGGAAATCCATTCGGATCATGTCGCCTTACTTATCGGCAAAATTGGTAGATGTGCTCCTCGAACGGTTTAAGAGCGGTATAGCTGTTGAACTCGTAACTTCCGATGAAATAGAAGACCACAAAAAACAGGAAGACAAGAATTGCTACCGCATTATCCGTCAGCACAAACATGTAAACGAACAAGTGAAGAACCGGAAAGCACTTTTCCACTGGTTGGGGATCGGGTTGCTATTCCTGTTCGGATGTATTGCATTGACGAAACTTGCTGCAGCGCTTTCTCCCGTGGCAAAACCTTCGGATTACATTCAGTTTATACTCTTTGCAGGAATTGCGTGCTGCGGAGAAACTATCCGGAAAGAAGCAAAACGGATGAGGTTTTGGTATTATTCCTACACTTCACTTTTTCCCGTCAAAATATTCTATTCGTATTTTTCCCGCAGGAA
This sequence comes from uncultured Flavobacteriales bacterium, assembly GCA_946478775.1. The sequence continues at coordinate 3,453 of CAMLDR010000059.1, read as the reverse complement.
AACGGATCGTTCAAGAGCGTTTAACCTGCACAGCAAGCTCTACATCATCGATGACCGGATCGCTTATCTGGGTTCTGTAAACTTTACCCGGTCGGGATGCCTGTTGAACCACGAAACGCGCATTCGATTCACGGACCCGGAGGCCATTCGTCAATTGAAAGCAGAATTCGAAGAACTCTTGTGCGATGAATACTACAATCACCGAAGTGTAGACGAGTGGGGACGGGAGTTGTATGAGCAGTCCCGATAGCTATCGGGAGAGAATGAGTCCGCCGCGGCTGAGAGAATGAGAATGGGGAACCCTCTTAAATAGACTATTGGTTAAGAAGCCTCCTGAAGTGATCATTCGTGATTCCTCAAATAAGGTTCTTTCCGTTCTTTCACCAAAGCGTTGATGACCTTTTCGCCCCATTCTTCGGTTACCACAATGGCAACAGCCTTCATAGTTACCATAATCCCTGTCACGGCATTGTCGTTTTTCAGACAGATGTAATAATATCCCGTATAGTTCGGATCAGGTTCCATTCTCCCGTAAGTATTGATAACAAGACCTTTTCGGATGGAATTGAACGAAGAGCCGTCTAAAAACAACAGCACATTCTCGTAATCGGTCAGGTAAAAATGGACATCTTCTCCGCTTTGGATTGCCGGTAGGAGCGGAGCCATTCCGAGCGCCAATGCAGCTACCGGGCCAATTTCCGGGATCATGGAAACCTTGGGTGCCAAACGGGCCAAATCTTTAGTCGCCTTATCAAAGTCTTTCTGACCGGCCTGGTCCACATCAATGTAGTAAGCCCATGACACCGTGTTTTTAGGGAGTTTGAATTTCACGGTGTTCGAATTACCGCTGCTCAGATTTGCAATCGAATGCACTTTTGAAACCTCGTTCAGAAGTTCTACAATAGCAGTGTCTCGGCGTATCAGGTACTTCTCTGTTCGTTCTTTGGAAATTGTATCGTGGATTGTCCGCCAGTAAACAGTCGTGTTGAAATTTTGTGTTTCTGAATTCTTAGGGATCCTTTTGATACGAATGGTAAACGACTTGTCTTTGGTGCTTTTGTTGGAGCACTTGATTGTGTAGATTCCTGTATTGGTAATGCGAATGGTCTTACTTTTAATGGACTTGATTTTGAAATCGGAGAAAAGAGCAAACTGGTTTAAATCCGCAACCGCGACCTCATCCATAAACCGGCCTTTTTCAACGCTCAGATCGAGAACAAGTTGATCCCCGGCAGCAAAACCAAAGTAAAACTCCTTTTCTTCCGAAGTCCCTAATTTCAAAGTAGCTTCGAGCAGTTCTACCCCTTCCTGGGAATAAGCAAACGAGCTGAATAACAGTAAGACGGGGACGATCAATTTCATCAGTATAAAAATGTTTCTGCGAAGCTAGTGAAATGAGACGGTAGTTCATTCATTAGAACTGATTTTAGTGTGATGCCGCAGCATTCTAAACTCATCATACTAATAGAATTAACGTTTCAATGCCAATTCCAATTCCGAGTAAGAAAATGGTTTGAATTCCAATGGTGGAAGAATTTGTTCCTTATTTGTAATTTTTATTTTGTGATTTACCATGAAAGGCTGGTCTCCTTTGAACGCAAATGCAAGAATTCTTATATGGGAACCCAGGGGGATCTTCAAAAATTCCCAATCATTATTCGTTCGTTTCCCTTCTGCCTGCGAATTTTGTTTGTCGAAAATTAATAAGACTTTTATCGGTGACAGATCGAAGCTGTTCTTTACCAAAATTTCTGCAGGGTTTTTCATCTGAATGAACTTGTCGCAATTATGCCATCCCAATTGGTTCACTTCCAGGATGTAATTAGTTAATTCCAGGGACGAGAAATCACTTATTAATTCTTCTTTAAAACGACCATATTTGCGTTTTACACGACTTCGGATCTGATCTTTGGATTCCCCCGTTTGTCCTATAAATGAGACCACCAATTCCGATTGGTCGAAATAGTTCGACATACTTTCTATATCCAGTTCAGGAGCATCGTCAAATAGTTTTTGAAGTTCATAAATGAGATCTCCGTGGTCGTTTGAATTCAATTGTGTCAGAATGAGTTTTCCTTTTTTCGTCACTTGTACTTTTGTTTGGATCATCCGCTCCGGGATTGAAAGGAATGATTCCAAAGCAGATCCGCGTATATCCTGTGATTCTAACCAGTCAAGAAGTGATTCATCCGTATCTTTCATTATCCAATCAACCTTTTCCTCGTTTAATCCTGCGGTGAATTTGTAAATTCTTAAATGCAGGTTTTGATTTTTTTTTGAAACCGATTCCGTGTTAGTGCCTGTCTGTTTCAGTTCTTCTGAGAAGTTACTTAATTCCCATTTGACCAAATCACCATCATTTACGCCGCGGAAAGACTGCATCTCTGGTATATTGGAACCAAATTTCGGGAAAAGTACAATGGCTTCTTTTTCAGAGTCCAATACTAGTTTTTGTTCGTTCAGAAAGGCTTCAATATGAAGCATCCCGCCTGATTCCAATAACCTCCCGTCACTTGTTTCTGTGACAAGGTTATTGGCTAAAAATGCCAGCGGATTGTCACAGACTTTTAATTGGATTGTCACAGGATCTTTAATAATGTTTCCGGTATCGTCTTTAAAAGCAAGTTTTTGGAAATAAATCTGTGTTCCGTTTGAACTGGTAATCGAAGTGGCTTTGGTGGGATCAATTGTAAATTCTTCCGTCTCAGGATTGTACTTTACTAATAAAGCTGTCAGTTTTTGGAGATTCTCTTCCTCAGAAGGCTCGATGTATTGAGTCCGAAACTTTGGGTATGAAGCACCACCTGTTTCTGTTTCCGGATAACGGGTTGTTGGAGCTAAACGAAGCGTTTCTTTTTCTTTTGGCTGCGAAGTTCCGGATATAGCGTTACTTCTTATAATTGCTTTCTGCCTTTTAGTTGCAGGAGAAGAACAGGAAGAAAGCAGACCTGAAATTGCCAAAAAAAACAACAAGGAAAGGTAAAAGTAGTTTCGCATCTGATTTCAGTTTGATCAGTTAATTTCAAAAGGACCAATTGGTTACAAAAAAGCTTAAAACGGTTCACTAAAAATAGTTTTTCCAGGTTTTGGTTTACTTTCGGTTCAAACCAACACTAACCGTAAAAAACACCATGAAAAAACAGATGCTTCTTCTCATTTTTGCCTGTTCCGTCTTGGGGACTTTCGCAAACACCATTGTTCCTTCGTGTAAAAGATTGCAGGTTGGGAAGTACAACGCTCCTGGTGGGGCTCTCAGTCACGCATTCATCCCGATGAGTTTTGGAAAATCGCAATCGGTAACTGATATAAAAGATCAGCTTCCTCCGAATGCCGAAGTGATAGGAGTGGATATTGTGTATACTGATTTTCCGAAAGGACGATCTTTCGATGCACTGAATGAAAAACGTGCGCAGACCTTATTGGAAATGTATCCTAAGATTGCCAGGAATAAAG
>CAMLDR010000058.1 GCA_946478775.1 uncultured Flavobacteriales bacterium | reverse complement strand
CCGGTTGTATTATTAACCCGTATTTTTGAAACAAATTTAATTAATTTTTCAACGGGTACAGACAGGTTTATCAAATGGGAATTATCACTTTGACAACTGATATGGGATTGACTGACTACTACGTAGCAGTTCTAAAGGGAAATTTATTCAAATTAGCTCCCGGAGTATCTGTTGTAGATATTACTCACCAGGTACGTCCTTTTGATATAGCCGACGCGAGTTATTACATCCAGGCTTCCTTCCAGGAATTCCCGGAAGGCACCATTCACATTATCGGGGTAGACAGCGAACCGATCATTAATTCGAGCAACGGTGCCTACCCGAGTATCATGCTCTTCAAAGGGCATTATTTCATTTCCAATGACAATGGGATTTTCGCTTTAATCCTGAAAGACGAGCAGCCCGATGGTTTCTGGAGAATTGACAATGTACTATCCAATCCGAAAGGACTTCGTTTTCCGGTAAAGAATATTTTTGTTCCTACAGCCGTCCGGATTCTTTCAGGAGAATCCCTGCTTGAGATTGGCTCTCCGGAAATATCTTGGCGTGTTGCCCATACGGTAAATGCTGTGATCGAAGAAAACCTGATTAAAGGTTCCATCATCCACATTGATCATTACGGGAATGCCATCACCAATATTACCAAAGAAATATTCGGCAGATTTGATGATGCCCCGTTTACAATCCTGTTCCGGAAACGAGAATATTATATCGATGAGATTTCAAGCACTTACAACGATGTGGCGGCTGGAGAACGTTTGGCCTTTTTCAATGACAATAACTTACTTGAAATAGCGATTAACAAAGGTGCAACAGGAAATGGTGGTGGTGCAGACTCCCTGTTCGGACTCCGCATTCACGATTTGGTACGCATTGAATTTACCCCGCGCGGATCCGCAAAAACAATCGATTCGTTGTTTTGAATTGAAAAGCACCTCGACTTCGCTTGGTGACCTTTTCAATTTTAACTTTTAAATTTTGAATTAAATAAACATGCTCACACGAATTGTTAAACTGACATTTCAGGAAGAAAAGACGGCAGATTTCCTGGCATTCTTTGATACAATCAACACACGGGTAAGTACATTCGAGAATTGCTACGGAATGCGTTTAATGCAGGATATGCATCATCCGAATATTATTTTCACTTATAGTAACTGGAAGGACGAAAATGCGTTAAACAGGTATCGGGATTCGGATTTATTTGCCGGAGTCTGGTCAACCATTAAACCCTGGTTTGGAGGGAAACCGGAAGCATGGAGCGTGAACACTTATTTTGAAGACGGATCTTTTGAACCCAACCATCTGCCCGATTAAACGTTTATAACTACTCAAAACAACAGTCAGCAGTGGCTGGCGATAAATCAGTTCACAAGCTGATAGACTTGAAACATTTGCTTGTGATAACGATTCACGGATGTGAATAGAATTTAGACAGATTCTCAATATTGTTCTTATTTTTGCCGAAGTTAATTAGATATGAAAGCACTTTACTGGAAAGAGATCAGGAGTTTTTTAGGCTCAGTTATCGGATATATTTTCATTGTCATTTTCCTCGTGTTTACCGGAATAATGCTTTGGCTTGTCAGCGGTCCGTCCAATTTAATGGAGGGTGATGAAGCGGATATGATCCCATTTTTCAACGTAGCTCCTTATGTATTGTGCGTACTCATCCCTGCCATAACCATGCGTATGATCGCGGAAGAGCGAAAAACAGGAACCATCGAATTGCTCTTTACCCGACCGATTACAGATTTTCAGATCATAGCTGCAAAATACCTTGCCGGCGTTACTTTGTTACTGATCTCTCTGCTCCCAACATTGATTTACTATTACAGTATGGTAAGTCTTGGTGCAGATGCCTTTGATGAAGAAGGTGTTGCAAAAACAGTGATTGATGAAGGAGCAACTTTCACTTCTTACCTTGGACTGATTTTACTTGGGTCTTGTTTGATTGCAATCGGTATTTTTTCCTCGGCTATTACCAGTAATCAAATCGTTTCGTTTATTCTGGCCATGTTCTTATGCTGGCTTTTCTATGATGGATTTGATCAATTGGGATCTTTTAACCTCATGGGCGATTTTGATATCGTATTCCAGTATTTAGGACTTTGGTCCCACTACACAAGTATCAAAAAAGGAGTAATTGATACGAGCGACCTCATTTATTTTTTCGGGATGATTGCAATTTTCTTAGCTGCAACCCTAACAGTTGTTAAATCTCTGAAACGTTAATCCGATGGCTGAAAGTAATAACAAAATAAAAAAGTTCTACAACTGGATCTTACTGGCAATCATTGTCGGTGTTGTCATATTCCTGAATATTATCGGAACGTTTCTTTACTCGCGGATCGACATGACGGAAGATGAGCGTTACTCGCTTTCATCCGGGTCCATTGAGTTCCTGGATAAAATGAGGGAAGACGGTAAAAAAAACAACAAGGTCAATCGCTTGTATTTGAAGATCTACCTGGAAGGAAAACTTCCGGCTGAGATCAAACGTTTCCGGAATGCCATTGAAGACAAATTAGCCGAATTCAAAGAAATTGCCGGCGACCGCATTGAATACGAATTCATCGATCCGTTGGTTGGAACGGAAGCGGAACAAAACAGCTTATTTCAAATCCTTTACAGCAAAGGAAACGGGATTATTCCTTTGGAAATCGTATACCAAAAAGATGGTTCCCAAACGCAAATGACCCTTTGGCCGGGAGCAGAAATCGAATACGAAGGCTTTACCAAGAACTACATTCAGTTATTACCGGGATCACCTCAGGGGCAACCGGCACAATTATCGAAAGAATTCTCGGAAACCACCATTCAGAACTCGATCAACAACCTGGAATACATGTTGATTTCCGCGTTGAGAAGGACGATTCAAAAACAAAAACCGCGGATCGCCTTCATTGGGGGGCACGGAGAGTTGAGTTTTGCCGAAACACAGCGTGTACGATCACTATTGGATCCATACTACTCGGTGGAAGATGTTATCTTGAAAGACTCCTTAAAAGCTTTGGACGGATTTACCGGAGTGGTTATTGCAAGACCAAGAACCGCATATACGGACAAAGATCTTTACATCCTGGACCAGTTCGTCATGCGCGGCGGAAGATTGATGTGCTTTTTTGACAAGCTTACTTTCCCGCAGGATTCATTGAACAGAACCGGAATGGTGAGCACCGTAAGAACAAACCTGGGATTAGACAAACTGCTTTTCGATTACGGAATCAAAACAGACGACAATTATGTCATGGATGTTCGCTGTTCACCGATCCAAACCCCGTTTGCGAAACAAAGCCTGCTGCCCTGGTTCTTTTACGTTGCAGCAACACCGACAAAACACCCCATAGCACGGAATATCGAACCTGTTATGCTTCGCTATGCCTCACAGGTACAGCTGATTCCGAATGAAAACAGGTTGGTTTCTCCCATTCTTACCAGTTCAACAAATTCACGTGTGAGCGGAATGGCTCCGCTGATCAGTTTGGCTATGCCGATGAATTATGGAAAAGTACCGATCCTGGCTGACAACCCTACTTCAGAAAACAACAAAATCTGTTTGGCAGGAATGTCGGAAGGAAAATTCGATTCCCATTTCAAAAACCGTTTGACAGAAGAATTTGCCAAGAACCCGGAATCCGGTTTCCTGACTAAAAGCAGCGAAGAAGGAAAAGTACTGGTGGTGGCAAACGGTTCTTTTATTGCCAATTATTACGATTCCATGCCAGGGAAAACAGGTAAAATGATGTATCGTCCGATCTCATTCAATAACCTGCGATACGATGAGGTGATGGCGCAAATGCGCATGCAGCCTTTAATCTACGGTAACCAGGAGTTTTTCCAGAATATGGTCGATTATATGATGGGAGATAATTCCGTTTTGGACATCCGAAGCAAACAAATAGACATTCACCCGATTGACAAGGAAAAAATAAAAGATCAGCGTACGAAGTATATGCTAATCAATGTTCTTATTCCTTCTTTATCCATTATTTTATTAGCAATTTTATTATTCTACTTGCGTAAACGCCGTTACGCACGTTCTTAGTCATATGAAAAGAATTATCATCATCATTTTAGGAATCTCACTTTTGGTGGGATTGGGAATTTTCACTTCTCAACTGATCAGTAAAAAAGGTAAATCCGACGAGAACCTTGCTGCCTTCAACTTTGAAATACAGGATACCGCATCTGTTAACAAGATCATTATCACAGAACCCAACGGAATGGAAATGACCCTGGTCCGCAATGGAAATTCATGGACAGACGGAAATGGGCAATGTGTGCAGCCAACCCAGGTTTTCAATATCCTGGAAGCCGTTTACAATGTCCGTTTCAAAGGATACGTTCCTGAAAACTCCGTAAAAACAGTGATCAATCGCATTTCAACGATTGGTATCAAAGTTCAGTATTTCCAAAACGATGACTGGAGCAAGACCTGGTACATCGGCGGATCAACTTCTGACCACCACGGAACTTATATGTTGGTAGAATCGGCAGAGGCGGGAAAAAGTGACCTGCCCGTAATTGCTGAGATCAAAGGTATGAAAGGAATTATTGAACCCCGTTTTTTTGCTGATCCTCGCAAATGGCAGTGTTCCGGAATCTTCGCTTATCAGATGCAGGAAATCGCAGAAGTAAACGTGAAATTCAATGAAAGACCCGACAGAAGCTTCGAAGTACGAAAAATTAAGAACGACTATTTAGTCAAATACGGAGGCAAGTACCTGACAAGCCTGGATACGAACATGGTTTATCGTTACCTCTTGAATTTCAAGCGCGTGAACTTCGAAAATCCGAATTACGAATTAAACGACAAACAAATAGACAGCCTGAAAAGAACACGTCCGTTTTGCGAGTTAAAAGTGCGCACCACAAAAGGTGAAAAGAAACAATTGAGAATGTTCCGCATTAAAGCTACGGGAGATGCAGAAGTCGACGACTTTGGCGACAAAGTAACTTACGATATTAACAGATTTTGGTGCGAATTGCCGGACGGACAACTGGTTAAATGCCAGTATTTTGTCTTCAACCCTTTAATCATGGGGCATATCTACTTCAATCCAAACAGGTACGCCAATCCTCCACAGAGTTAATATCTCGTTGAAAACTGTCGGGAAAGAGTTCGTTTTTCAACGAGCCATCGCCTGAATAATTGGTATATTTGCTCACGTAAATAACCAATCAGTATGAATTTTATCGTATCCAGTACGAATTTACTCCGTCATCTTCAAAGCATCAGCGGTGTTTTAAGCACCAGTAATACTTTGCCGATCCTTGACAACTTTTTATTCAACATTTCGGACAATCAATTGATTATTTCTGCTTCGGACCTGGAGACAACCATGCAGACAACGATGGAAGTTGAAGCAACAGATTCAGGTAAGGTAGCAATTCCTGCTAAAATGCTTTTGGATGTCTTGAAAAACCTTCCGGACCAACCCTGTACTTTCAAGATCGATACTGCTTCATTTGGAGTGGAAATCGTTTATGACAACGGTAAATCAAAAATGGTTGGGTTCAACGGGGAAGAATTCCCAAAAAGCCCTGCTATTGAAAACAGCACAAGCATCCGTATTTCAGGTGAAATTATTTCCAGCGCAATCAACAAAACACTTTTTGCAGCAGGAAACGATGATTTGCGCCCCGTGATGAGTGGAATGTATTGTCAATTCAGTCCTTCTGACATCACCTTTGTTGCTACCGATGCACACAAGCTGGTTAGATACAGAAGAACAGATGGCCAGGCAACAGGCGGATCAGCATTCATTCTTCCTAAAAAACCCTTGAATTTGTTGAAATCAAATTTGCGTGGTGACGAAGAAGTATTGGTTGAATACACCGATTCCAACGCTATTTTCACATTCAACGACATCATCATGATGTGCCGCTTGATTGATGGAAAATACCCGAATTACGAAGCAGTTATTCCGAAAGAAAATCCAAATATCCTGATCGTAGATCGTTCGCAGTTCTTAGGCGCAATCAAACGCGTTTCTATCTTTGCGAATAAAACAACACACCAGGTAAAACTGAAGATTGCCGGAAGCGAGTTGAATATTTCTGCGGAAGACCTCGACTTCTCCAACGAAGCAAATGAGCGTTTGACTTGTAATTACGACGGAACAGATATCGAAATTGCATTCAACAGCCGATTCTTAATGGAAATGTTGAATAACATCGATGCTCCTGAAGTGAAAATCGCTATGAGCGAACCAAGCAGAGCAGGTTTATTGATGCCGAATACTTCCGACAACGAACACGAAGATATCTTAATGCTGGTGATGCCGGTAATGATTAATCGATAAGAAAATCAACATATTACAAACGTAGGGGCGGAAAATTTTCCGCCCCTACGTTTTTTGGCACGGATTTTATTGTACCTCTTTTATAAAATTCAAAGTCATGAAAAAGATCTACTTCACATTCGCACTAGTACTTTTAACTTGTACCCTCACACATGCTTCTGAATTGCTTTTACGGGTAAACAGAAAAGGACTATTTATTGTCAGCGCTTCTAATCAAACGCAGACAAACAATTTCAACACATACCAGTTCTCTAATTTATACGCCGGAAATACACAGGTAAAAGTGGTCGATAAGATGAATGGTCAGGTTATTTTCAAGAACAACCTGAATATCCCGGAAGGCGTTCAGCTGATTGCAGAATTAGACCATTTCGGAACATTGACGATCGTTGCAAACAATCCAATGGTGAGTTCTAACGGAGGCTGGAGCAACGGAAACGTTGGAACCATCAACTACGGAACTAATGGAGGATACGGAAACTGGAACTATGGTGGAGGATATCAAAACAATCACTGCGGAACTTATCCGAATTATCAGGGAGACGGTTATTACAACCAGGGACAAAGTGCAAACAACCAGTTCAACCAGTTTTTGGCAAGTCTGAAATCTGAAAGTTTTGACAGCAACCGTCTGCAAAATGCAAAAGTATACGCATCCAAAATGAACTTATCTGCCAATCAGATCAAAGACATTGCTGCAACTTTCACCTTCGACAGCAATCGCTTAGACTGGGCTAAAGCAGCATATAGCAGCTGTTATGACAAAGGCAACTATTTCGTGCTGAGAGAAACTTTTGCATTCTCTTCCAGCTACAGCGAACTGCAGGATTATGTCAGCATTCAATAAAGCAAACCCGTTTTGATACTAATCAAAATTTAAATCCAATACCAACCCGGAATGTCGAATCTCTTTTAGGTTCGACATTTCTATTATTGGATATTTGTTCATCATTTGATTCAATCGTTTATCATTCATTACCCTTTTAGAATAATTCGCAAAATGGAAGGATGTCGGATGCAGTTAAATTGACCAAAATTCACTATCTTTGGTTCTCATAACTAGCTATATGAAAGAACATAATTTAGCCGATTTAGAGGCGGCGTTTAATGAAAAATTAAAGCAGGATATCCGCATTGAGCCGAAGGACTGGATGCCGGATGCTTATAGAAAAACGTTAATTCGCCAAATTTCGCAGCATGCACATTCCGAGATCGTCGGGATGCTTCCCGAAGGAAACTGGATTACTCGCGCCCCGAATTTAAGACGCAAAGCTGTTTTATTGGCTAAAGTTCAGGATGAAGCAGGTCACGGGCAATATTTGTACAGCGCAATGGAAACATTGGGTTTTTCGCGTGAGCAAAGCATAGATGATATGCACAGCGGCAAAGCCAAATACTCTTCTATTTTCAATTACCCAACACTTACCTGGGCCGATATGGGCGCAGTTGGCTGGTTAGTTGACGGAGCAGCGATCATGAATCAGGTTCCTTTATGCAGAACTTCTTACGGACCTTATGCGCGTGCAATGGTTCGTATCTGTAAAGAAGAATCTTTTCACCAGCGACAGGGATTTGAGATCATGTGTACCCTGATGAAAGGTTCCGAAGAACAAAGAGCAATGGCCCAGGATGCTTTCAACCGTTTTTGGTGGCCGGCATTAATGATGTTCGGACCAAGCGATGCAGATTCAACACACACACAGCAATCCATTGACTGGAAAATCAAAAGACATACAAACGATGAATTGCGCCAAATGTTTGTTGACGCATCTGTTCCACAGGCTCAATTGATTGGCTTGACGATTCCTGATAAGGACTTGAAATGGAACGAAGAAAGAGGTCATTACGATTTCGGCGAGATCAACTGGGACGAATTCTGGCAGGTAGTTAGCGGAAACGGACCATGTAATGCAGAGCGTATTGCTGCCAGAGTGAAGGCAAAGGAAGACGGCTTGTGGGTTAGAGAAGCTGCGATGGCGCATGCAGAAAAGAAAAAAGCAAGAAAAGCATCTTAAATAGTATAAAAAATGGCAGGAACAGATTGGCCTTTATGGGAAGTATTCATCCGAAGTAAAGTAGGCTTGAACCATAAACATGTTGGAAGCATTCACGCAGCAGATGCAGAAATGGCTGTTGAGAACGCACGCGATGTATACACCAGACGCAGTGAAGGAATTTCAATTTGGGTAGTTGAATCTTCCCAGGTATTCGCTTCAGATCCTGCGGATTCTGATGCATTATTCGAACCGGCTAACAGCAAAATTTACCGTCATCCTACTTTTTATGAAGTTCCGGATGGTGTTGGACACATGTAAGATTGATTTTAGGACTCTAAGATTTTAAGACTTCAGGACTTTAAAATTAGTCGCCGTCTTAACATCCTAAAGTCTTAATATCCTAAAATCTATTTAATGAAAAACAACTTATTTACATATACTTTACGCATTGCTGATGACAGCCTGATTCTGGGGCAGCGTCTTTCCGAATGGTGTGGTCACGGACCAATCATTGAAGAAGACATCGCTATTTCGAACATCGCACTGGATTTAATCGGACAGGCTACTAACCTTTTGGAATATGCTGCACAAGTAGAAAACAAAGGGAGAACTGCTGATGACCTGGCTTTTTTGAGATTTGAAAATCAGTATTTGAATGCGCAGTTGATCGAACAAAAAAACGGTGATTTTGCCACTACAATCGTTCGTCAATGGATCTTTGACACGTTCCGGGTGCCGTTTTACGAGGCTTTGCAGCATTCTGCAGACAAACAGCTTGCGGCTATTGCCGAAAAATCATTGAAAGAAACCAAATACCACTGGAAACATTCTTCGGAATGGATCATTCGTATGGGAGACGGAACAGAAGAGTCGTACAAACGTGTAAATGACGCTTTGAATTTACTTTGGAAATTTTCCGATGAATTATTCTATATGGATGACGTAGACCAGGATTTGATTGCGCAGGGAATTGCAATCGATCTGGAAACATTGCGGCCTGCTTTCAATCAACGCATTCAATATGTTTTACAGGAAGCAACCCTTCAATTGCCGGATTCCAAATGGAAATTAAGCGGTGGAAGACAAGGACGACACACCGAACACCTGGGTCATTTATTGGCAGAAATGCAGTATATGCAGCGTGCTTACCCAAATATGGAATGGTAAAAGAAAGTACCATATGGCATTATTTAGAAGAAGTACCGGATCCTGAAGTTCCGGTACTTTCTGTTATCGATCTTGGGATTGTCCGGGCCGTAAAAGTTATTTCGGATACGGAAGTTGAAGTCACGATCACTCCTACCTATTCGGGTTGCCCGGCCATGAATTATATCGAAAAAAATATCCAGGAAGTGCTTCTTGAGAAGGGCATAAAAACAGTTCATTTCCAGACAGTTCTTTCACCTGCATGGACTACCGACTGGATGAGTGAAGCGGGAAAAGAAAAACTCCTGGCCTATGGAATTGCACCTCCGGTAAATGAAGTCGATAAATTAATCTTATTTGGAGATGCACCTGTAGTCAAATGCCCGCAATGCCGTTCCCAAAACACCCGAATGCTTAGTCAATTTGGAAGCACTGCCTGTAAAGCTTTGTACCAGTGTAATGACTGCCTGGAACCTTTCGATTATTTCAAATGCCTGAGATAGGTCCCAGATTTTAAACCGTTTTAACCATTGTGTTATTTGTGAGTTACGCTTCGTATCTGACCACATTCAACTAGTACATTATCAAATATTTATTCCATAAATGCGTATATTTGCGCCGGTTGATTAATCGGCTACACATTCTATGAAAACAAGACGTACCTATATGCAAGTGATTGATTTGCTGTTGAGTGACTTATCACCTGACACTCTATCACTGGCTGCTGAGCGTCAAATCACCTCCATTTGTCATTCACATTTTGAACTTAATTTTTTCACTATATGATCAGATTAAGTTTACTACTGCTCTTTTTCTTCTTTTTTTCCAGTGGGGTTTCATTAGCTCAGGTTCCTGTTTCTGCACCTGCAGGAACAACTGTTTCGACCAGTTCTGCTGATCTCTCAGCATATGCTTTAATGGATGGCCAGACTTATACCTACACCAATGCTTCCTGGCCGGTATTCAATACCAATTGCTACGCTCTTTCCATAAACGATACGCTTTTCAATGCTATAAACGGTTTCAATGCGACCCCATCGGGAGGTCCGTGCAGCGGAATGTCCATGCTCGTTTACAATGCAGGAATGTCAAACCTTGCTTCCGGATTGATCGTTTACACCGGAACAACCAGTTATCGTTATCAAAATATTTCAAGCACATATGTCGTGAATAATGCGGTCCCTGTGCGTGCAACTATTCTGTTTTCAGCTCCTCTGATCTATTATCCTAATAATACCTTTGTTTTACCGGTTACCGGCAATTTTTCCTACTCAGTGCTGTTTGAGAGTTTTTCTCCGACAGACGCTCAATATACCAATGGAGCCGGAAACACATGGACTCCGTCGAAAACCTTGTTCAACAATATGGTTACGGATCCGAACAATTCGATTTGTGTCAATTTCACTCCCGGAAGCTTCACTTTAAACACCGTAACTGCTGGTACCGCTCCAACAGGCATTATTTGCCAGGGAGGAAATATTCAACTGACAGGTGGTGGGACAGGGAATAATCTTACTTTCAACTGGACAGGCCCGAACAGTTTCAACAGCAGCGGTTCAAATGTGACGATTAACAATGCCAGTTCCAGTAATTCCGGAACATACCTTCTGACTGCAACAGATGACATTGGCTGTCCAAATACAGTACAATCGATTATTAACGTCCAGCAGCAACCAACAGCAACTGCCGGAGGAACATCTGTTATCTGTGTCAATAGTTCAGCTACAGTAAGCGGAGCCACTTCTTCCAATGGCACGATTTCCTGGACGCACAATGGAAGTGGGTCGCTTTCCAATGGAAACACCTTAACTCCGACCTATACCCCTGCTTCTTCAGATGCAGGACAAACGATCATTTTAACATTGACTACTTCCAGTAATAATTCCTGCGCCCCTGCTTCTGCACAGGCAACATACAATGTTATTGTTGAAGGAAATCCAATTGCAACTGATGGTGTAACCAGTTCAGTTTGTTCAACCACGAGTTTTACGGTAACAACTGCAAATGCTCAATTTGGAACAATCAGCTGGACCCACAATGGAAATGGAACCCTTACAAATGCTACTACTCCCTCCCCAACTTATACACCCAGTCCTTTGGACGATGGAAATACAGTAGTTTTAACGCTTACTGTTACCAGTACCAATACCTGTGCACCCGGAATCGCCCAAGCATTCCACGTTCTGAATATGACACCACTGCCACAAGCTGTTTCAGGTGGTATTGCAAATATTTGTCAAAACAGTTCACTGACAGTTACCGGGGCAATGGCAAATTATGGAACAATTAGCTGGAGTCATAACGGATCAGGATCATTAACAAATCCAACAACAATAAATCCAACCTATGCGCCAAGCGCCGGAGATTTAGGAAATATCGTAACCCTTACCATGACGGTTTCCAGTAATAACGCATGTGCTCCGGCAGTAGCATCTGCAGATTTTTCGATTACAGTCCAAGGCCTACCAACTACTTCTATTTCAAACACATCTACGATTTGTTCAAATTCCACTGCAACTGTTTCAGGAGTTACTGCTTCTAACGGGAATATCTCCTGGACTCATAATGGAAATGGGAGCATCAGCAATTCAACGGGTTTAACGCCTACATATACCCCATCGATATTGGATGCAGGTAATACTGTTTCTCTGACAATAACGGTTTCAAGCAATAATTCCTGTGCTCCTGCATCAGTTGCTGCAATTTATTCAGTCAATGTGAATCCTTTGCCAATAGCAGCAGCAGGAAGTAGTGCCACTTTTTGTGAAAGCAGTCCATACACCGTGTCCGGAGCATCATTCAATTATGGAACAGCGAATTGGATCCATAATGGTTCCGGAACTATCACCAACGGGAATACGAATACGCCTACTTATACTCCGGGCCCGACAGATGCAGGGGGCTCGGTTATTTTAACATTAAATGTCACAAGTAACAATGCTTGTGCGCCCAATGTCAGCAGCAGTAGTATTATTTTGACCGTGCAGCATGCTCCTATTGCTATTGCAGGAGGAAGTACAACTGTATGTGTCACGGCAACTGCTCCGGTAACTGGAGCTACCGCAACTTACGGAACAATTAACTGGACGCATAACGGCGGCGGCACCTTAACCAATCAAACAACATTGGGACCTGTTTATCAGCCTGTTGGATCTGATGTTGGAAATGACATTATACTGACACTAACTGTTACCAGTACAAACAGTTGTGCTCCTCAAACAGCATCTGCCGCTTACACTGTCCATATTGATCCGCTTCCTCTTGCGCTTGCCGGAGGATCAGCAATCATTTGTGCAAACGGCAGTGGAACGGTATCCGGGGCAACAGCAAGCAATGGTACAATCAACTGGACCAGTGACGGTTTAGGCGCTATTTCGGATCCTACTACAACGACTCCAACCTATTTCCCAAGCTCCACTGAAACCGGAAGTATTGTTACATTAACGATGGAGGTACTAAGCAACAATACCTGTATTCCTGCAACCAGTTCTGCAACTTATACCTTTATAATAGATGGACCTCCTTCTATTCAGATAACGGATCCTGTGGATACCTTATGTCCGGGAGCTACCAAACTGATTCAGGGTGTAACTACTCAATATGGAATATCTTCCTGGAGTCATAACGGTACCGGTGTGCTTTTGAATGGAAACACCAATTCCCCAAGTTATACTGCAGGCCCGGGAGATTTAGGCAATATTGTTAACTTAACACTAACCGTTAGCAGTAACAATGGATGTGCTCCTCAGACAGCAGTATCCAACATTCAGATTTATGTAAAAGCTAGTGCCAATATACCCAATATTAACCTGGTTAATCTGACTCATGTGAAGTGTTACGGTGCACTTACAGGAAGTGTTACTCTAAATGTTACAGGTGGTGCCCCTCCCTTTACTTACGAATGGAATTCCGGTGCTGCGACCCAAAACCTTACAAATGCAGGCGAAGGGATCTATTACCTGGACATTACAGATAATCACGGTTGTTTGGCTTCTGATACCTTCCAGATCAACCAGCCGACACCATTGATTAGTACTCCTATAATTATTCCCGTTGATTGTTCCGGAATTACCGAAGGAAGCATTAATGTGTCTGCATCCGGGGGTGTTGGTCCTTATTATTACTCTTGGCGCGATTTGGATATAGACGGACAAACTATTTCCGGAATACCGGCCGGAAATTACAAAGTGACAATTACAGATGCGAACGGATGTAAATTAATTGAAACCATCACTTTAGGCACAAGCGGCTCACTAATTGTAGAAGCAACTCCCGATGTCATGAGCGTCAATATCGGAACGGAAATACCGTTCAGTGTTACCGGAGCAGCAGATTTCAACTGGTCACCCGATCAATACTTATCCTGCGATGATTGCGACAATCCGGTTTGTATTCCTTCCAGCTCAAATAATTACGTGGTTACAGGATCTAACCCGAATGGTTGTACCGGAACCGATACCGTGTTCATAACTGTTTATGTAGACTGCCACAATTTGACGCTTCCAAATGTATTCTCCCCCAATAATAGTGGTCCGCAAATAAACAACACTTTTGGATTATTGGGAACTTTACCCTGCCTGGAAACTTACCAGCTATTGATCTTCAACCGTTGGGGAGAACAAGTTTTTGAAACACAATCCACAGAACTTCTTTGGGATGGAACATTTAAGGGACAACCTCAAAATTCAGGTGTTTATTTTTATCGTTTGGACATGAAATTGGTAAACGGTGAAGAAGTTAAAAAATCAGGTAACCTTACGTTAGTCCGATGATATGAAAAAAATTGCTGTTTACATATTTATTCTGGCCCAGGTTATTGCGAAAAACACTTCCGCACAGGATGCGCACTTCGCTCAAACGGAATATGCACCCATGCTGTTAAACCCGGCATTAGCAGGGGCTTTTTCACATATGCAGATCATTGCAAACTATCGCAATCAGTGGAACAGTATTGCTTCTCCTTATCAAACAATTGCAGCATCTTTTGATGTGAGGTTACAGCGCAGGGATGCAGACAATAACAGCTTTATTGCTTTGGGACTCAACTTTTACAATGATGTGGCAGGTGACATGAAAGTAACCACCAACCAGTTTAACCTGGATTTGGCTTACCATTTAAAAATGGGAAGATACAGTGTATTGCGGCTTGGTATTTACGGAGGAATGAACCAACGCTTATTAGATCCGAACAGAGGAAACTGGGCGAGTCAGTTTGATGGGGATGCCATAAACGGAAGTATTGGAAGCGGAGAAAATTTTGGTTCTTATAATCATATTTTCATGGATGCCGGTGCCGGAGTTGTCTACACTTTCCGGAAAATGAAGTATTCCGTAAACAATAATATCAATAACAATGTCAATTGCGGATTAGCTGTTTATCATGCCAATCAACCCGCTTCATCTTTTGTTTCTTTGGCACAGGATAAATTGGCTATGCGCATTTCAGCTTTCATCAACAGTTCTTTCAATATCCCAAATACACAATTAGCCATTCAACCGGCTATTTACGTTCAAATGCAATCCAAATACTCCGAAGTGATGTTTGGAACTTATTTGCGTTACAACATCCGTGAAGCTTCCCATTTCACCGGATCAATCAAACCGGTAGCAGCAGCACTCGGATTATTCAGCCGGTATAAGGATGCGTTCGTTGCAAAAGGATATTTCCAATACCATCAATTTTCTGTTGGGATGGCGTATGATTTCAATCTTTCCCGTTTAACCCCGGTTTCAAAATCCCGCGGAGGATTTGAGGTTTTCCTGCGGTTCAATTTAGATGACCGTTTGAACAATCCTTCTCTTTGGTGACTTCTACTCCGCTGCGCCTATGCTAAAGCTACAGCGGAAGCATTCAGTCACCTTAAGTTCAAGAGTTGAAAAGTTCAAAGGTTTAAACTTTTGACACCTTTTGAACTCTTTGAACATTCAAAGTTTAGCTCTGGAAATTGTATTTAAGAAAATAAAAAAGGGTATCCGTAAAGATACCCTCAATGCTATTGCTAAATTTTGATTATCCTAAGAACGGATATTTGTAATCTGTTGGCGGAACAAATGTTTCTTTAATGGTTCGTGCGGAAACCCAGCGCAACAAGTTCATTGCTGCTCCCGCCTTATCATTCGTCCCTGAACCTCTTGCACCACCAAATGGCTGCTGACCAACAACAGCACCTGTTGGTTTATCATTGATGTAGAAGTTTCCAGCTGCATTTTCCAATGCTTTCGTTGCAACCTGGATCGCATAACGATCATTCGACATAATAGAACCTGTCAACGCATATTCAGAAGTTTCATCCAATAATTTCAAGGTCCCCTCGAATTGATTCTCCGGGTAAACATAGATGGTTAGAACCGGTCCGAAGATCTCTTCAACGATTGT
Organism: uncultured Flavobacteriales bacterium; assembly: GCA_946478775.1. The sequence continues at coordinate 6,266 of CAMLDR010000058.1, read as the reverse complement.
TCTGAATTTTGGATTGGTAGTTACGATAACAGTCGGATCGATAAAGTATCCTTTTGATTTATCGTAAGATCCTCCAACAATGATCTCTGCGTCTGATTGTCCTTTGGCGTAATCTATAAATCCTGAAATCTTATCAAAAGCACGTTCGTCAATTACTGCATTGATGAAGTTGGAAGAATCTTCCGGAGAACCCATTTTAAATGATTTCACCTGGCTCACCAAAATATCTTTGACATCTGCCCAAAGATTGGAAGGAATATATGCACGCGAAGCAGCGGAACATTTTTGCCCCTGGAATTCGAATGCTCCGCGAGACAATGCAGTTGCCACTTCAGCAGCATTTGCACTTTTATGTACCATTACGAAATCTTTACCACCTGTTTCTCCTACAATACGCGGATAAGCTCTGTATTTTTCAATGTTGTTCCCGATCTCTTTCCATAAATGACGGAAAACTCCCGTAGAACCTGTAAAATGTAATCCTGCTAAATGTTTGTTTTTAAAGATTACGTCTCCTGCCACCGGCCCATCTACAGAGATCATATTGATCACTCCGTCCGGAACACCGGCTGCACGGAACACTTCCATAATTACTTGTGCGGAATACATTTGAGATTCAGCAGGTTTCCAAACAATCACGTTCCCCATCATTGCAGGTGCAGCACATAAATTCGCCGCAATGGATGTGAAATTGAACGGTGTAAGAGCAAAAACGAAACCTTCCAAAGGACGGTATTCCAATCTGTTCCACATTCCAGGTAATGATTCAGGTTGTTCTTTGTATATCTGTGTCAAATATTGCACATTGAAACGGAAGAAATCAATCAACTCACAAGCAGCATCAATTTCTGCCTGCATTACGTTCTTGGACTGTCCCAACATAGTTGCTGCATTCATTCTATTTCTGAATGGTCCTGCCAATAAATCTGCTGCTTTCAAAAAAATCGCTGCACGTTGTTCCCAAGGAAGATTAGCCCATTGCTCACGCGCATTCATTGCCGCATCAATCGCTTTAGAAACATGCGTTGCATCACCGTAATTGAAATGTCCCAGCACTTTTTTGTGATCGTGCGGAGGCGACATGGGCTTTTTATTATTTGTTCTAACCAATTCAGAACCAATGTACATAGGCACATCAATTGGTTCCTGGTCCAATAGTTTCTTATATTCTGAGATCAAAGCTGTATGTTCAGCACTTCCTGGAACATAAGCCTTTACCGGTTCATTAATTGCTTTTGGAACCGTAAATAACGCGTTTGACATAGTATACTTTTTTGCGTTACAAATGTACACATAATGCTTTGAGTTCTTACATCAGATTGATGTCGGATTATTGAACTTCCATCGTTAATTTAAAAGATTGTGCTATGTTTGGGTGAATGTTATTTAAACACACTTATGAAGATTTCAGCAACTACTATTCTTCTTGCCCTTTGCTCTTGTTTTTTGTCGTTCGCACAATCGGTCGATTCCCAAAAACAATGGGAGTTACTCAACAAGGGAAGTGAAAATGATCGCATTGAAGCAGCAAAAAAGCTAAGTCTTTATTATCAGTCCGAATCCATTGATTCTTTAAGAATGGTGGGTGAAACCCTTTTCTTTTACGGAATCGACAATCATTATCAACCTGCAATTGAATTCGGGAAAATTACCCTGGCAGAGTTTTACGTCATGAACGGTCGTATAAATGACGGAATTGCAATGGCAAAAGCCACACTTCCCCGATTACAGGAACGTGGAGATATGGCTCTATTAACAAACGTTTGTAAGATTATTGCTTCCGGCTATAGAAAACTGGATGACGGAAATTCTTCCATGCTTTGGGCAAAAAAAGCCATTACTTACAACAAAGACAACCCGGAATCGAAAGACAAAACGGAAGGATTGATCTCATTAGCTGAAGCATACCTGCTTCAGAGCAAAGAAAAGCTGGCCATAGAAACCTATGAAGATTATATTTCGAAAGCCTCCAAAGCGAAGGATTACCGTGGGTTGAGTTCCGCTTATGCCCGGTTGGGAGATATTTACCGAATCGCTGAAAAGTTCAGCCTGGCTGAAAAATTCTTTAAGTTATCCTACCAAATGGCACAGAAAACAAACCTCACTTCACCCAAAGCCCATGCATTGAATAACTTAGCCATTGTCTATTTCGAAAGAGGAGATACAATAAATGCACGTCTTCATTTTCAGAAGGCCCTGGAATTAAGAGAATCAGTTAATGATGTGAAATCGATCTCAGAGAGTTTGTACAATATGGGAGATTACCATTTCTATATCGAACAATATGACAGAGCGCTTTACTGGTACCAAAAATCAACGGATCTTGCCCGGAAATACGAACTTTTAAAAGAAGAAAAAGATGGATTACTTGCAATGGCACAGGTTTATAAGGAACTAAAGCAATTCGATGAATCTACAGGTCATTTGGAAAAAGCGCTGTCAATCTCAAACGATCTGAAATTGCGGCAAAATGCAGATGATGAAGACTTAACGAACTTACAGCATGAAATCTGGAGAACAGACTTTGAAGAGTTCAAAACTGCAGAAATCAAAAAGGAAACTTTGTTTTGGAATTACTTGCTTTTAATGGTAGTGGCAGCAATGACCATTACTATCATTCTATTACTTATTAAACTGAAAAAGGTACAATCTGCAAAAGTCGATTAATATTCGTTATAAAAGTTCAAAATGCTTGCGCTAAAGCTTTACATCGGCGAAGGGTTCAAACAGTTTCAAGTGAGAAGTTAAACAAAGTCATTTGAACATTTGAACATTTGAACATTTGAACATTTGAACTAATTCAATTTTCCCGGGAAATTCAATTGAAAAACAGGGATGTCTACCTTAAAAAGCTGACCTGTTTCCATGTTTTTAAACGTGTAAAATCCATGCATGGAACCCATTTCTGATTTGAGTTCACATCCACTGGTATATTGGTACAATTCTCCGGACTCCAAAACAGGCTGTTGACCTACAACCCCCTCTCCACTTACGTGAATGGTAGGATTTAAAGAATCGAAAATAAACCAGTCGCGGTGAAGCAACTGGACGGTGAATTGATTTTGGTTTTCAATATCAATCCGATAGCTGAAGAAATAACTTGAGTCCGTTGTTTGTGAAACATCTGCACGAAACTGAGTCGAAACCCGAATCAAAACTCCTTCCGTAAGCGCGGTTATTTGTGTCATATTATAGGACTTGTGACGAAGAAAGTTAGTAACTTAAATTAAGACCCGCAAATTTTTCACATTTTTTATTGAACTAAGTTCGTAAACAACCGTTTTTCAATGGATTCCAACATTTAACGAATAATGGATCGAAATGACAAAAGTCACTGAAATATGTAGTCTTCAAGACGAATTAAATTCTATTTTTGTATTCAAAAAAAATCAGAAATGACTCCGAAGTTTCATCCTTTAGTTGTTCAAGATGTCCGAAAGGAAACCGATGACACTGTTTCCATTGCTTTTGAAATCCCGTCCGAACTGACAAATGATTACCAATTTGTTTCCGGTCAATACATTACGATCCGTAAAATGATCGATGGAGAGGAGCTGAGAAGATCTTATTCCATTTGTGCCACTCCTCAGGATGGTGAGTTGCGGGTTGCAGTTAAGCGTGTGGAAGACGGTCGTTTTTCATCCTGGGCAACAGCTGATCTGAAAGTCGGAGAAATATTAGATGTAATGACTCCCAGCGGTCACTTCCAGCTTATCCCTGAAATTTCCGCAACCAAAAATTACGCGCTTTTTGCAGCCGGAAGTGGAATTACACCAATTATTTCGATTGCAAAGACGATCCTGATGAGTGAACCGATGAGCACAGTCACTTTGGTTTATGGCAACAAGGGATTTTCCAGTATCATTTTCAGAGAAGAATTAGAAGCTTTAAAAAATAAATACATTAACCGTTTCCAGTTGATTCATGTACTGAGCAGAGAAAGTTTGGGTAATCCCTTGCAAAAAGGCCGTATTGATAAAGACAAAGTGGAATTGATCGGAAGAACTTTGCTTCGGGGAGAGCACATTGATGCTGTTTACAGCTGTGGACCCGAAGAAATGATCCATGCAGTTAAGAATGCAATGATGGGATCAGGAGTTCCTGAAAACAAAATTCATTTCGAACTATTTGGAACAAAAACCGCAGGATCCCAGGCTAAAATTGTGGTGTCTAAGGATCAGGATGTACTGGCAAAGGTGACCATCATATTAGATGGAGATCGTATTGAAGTGGACTTGAATACAGCGGGAACATCCATTTTGGAGGCAGGTTACGAAGCTGGTGCAGATTTGCCATATGCTTGTAAGGGCGGCGTTTGTTGTACCTGCAAAGCAAAAATATTGGAAGGAAGTGCGGTAATGGATGTAAATTACGCATTGGAGAAAGATGAAGTGGAAGCAGGTTATATTCTAACTTGCCAGGCTCATCCTACTTCCGAAAAATTAACAGTATCATTTGACGATTAACTATGGGTTTATTTTCCAAATTCAAAAAAGATTCCGGCGCGAAAAAAATGCGTTCAGGAATAGTAACCGTTGCAAACAACGAACGAATAACAGCTGTCGGAAGCCGTATTCATTTTGAACTACCTGCTGATTTAAAGGATCAGTTTGTTTACGAACCGGGGCAATATATCAATGTTCATGTTACATTGAACGGGACAACGCACAGTCGTTCTTATTCCATTTGCAGCGGACCGAATGAACAACATCTTGCGGTTGCAGTGAAAGCCATAGACAAGGGCCTTGTTTCCAATTATTTGGTGAACGAACTAAAGGCTGGCGATCAGATAGAACTGGATTTTCCTATGGGGAATTTTAAATTGGACCCAAAAGCGCCGACTATTGTGTGTTTTGCAGCAGGAAGTGGAATTACACCATTTATGTCTTTTGCAAAATCACTGGGATCCAATCAAAAAATGCGTTTGATCTACGGTAATTCCAAAGTTGAAACTGCATTTTTCATGGATGAAATTCAGTCATTTCCGAATGTCAGTTCTACTTTCTTCTTTAGTCAGGAAAAGAATGAAGGCCACCAGGAAGGAAGATTGGATAAACAGCATGTGAGTGAATTAATCAAAGCAGAATTAGCTCTTTTGAGAGCAGATGCATTTTACATTTGCGGCCCGGAGGAAATGATCATGGGAATCCAGGAAGTATTGAATGTTTTTGGGGTAGCAAAAGAGAAGATCCACTTTGAATTATTTACAACTCCTGTTTTAATGAAGCAGGAAGAAACAACCGTAGTTGGAACATTTAAAGGCATTTCTCAGGTTAGTGCAATTCTGGATGGCGAAGTTCAGCGAATTGAACTGGCTACCGACGGAAAAAGCATTTTGGATGCCCTGGATCAATCCGGAATGGATGTTCCATACTCCTGTAAAGGCGGTGTCTGCTGTACCTGCAAGGCCAAAATCATTGAAGGAAGTGCCCAAATGACTATCAATTATGCTTTGACTGATGAAGAAGTAAAGGAGGGATACATCCTAACTTGTCAATCACATCCTACCAGTGAAGTTTTAAAACTGGATTTTGATGTCTAAGAACGTTTTGGTAATCGGAGCAAGCCGCGGGATTGGTAAAGAACTGGTTAGCCAGTTTGCCGCCAAAGGTTTGGAAACATTTGGTTTTGCCCGAAGTTTAGAAAACGTTTCTAATAATAACGTCCATTATATTCATTTGAACCTTTTAAGTCCGACCATTAAAACGGATTTTGAAAAAGCTACTGAGCATATCGGTTCGATCGACTATTTGATTCACAATGCCGGTTTTATTGCGGTAAAGCCTTTCCTGGAATTATCCCGGGAGGATATTCAAAACTGTTACCAGGTGAATGTAATGTCTGTCATGGAGATTACACAAATTTGTCTTCCCAGGATGAAACGCGGCGGACATATCGTCATGATCTCATCCATTGGCGGGTTCCAGGGAAGTTCCAAGTTTCCGGGCCTGGCGGCATACTCCACTTCCAAAGCAGCATTGGTTTCATTAACAGAATTATTGGCTGAGGAATTTAAGAATTCAGGTGTTTCAATTAATTGTCTTTGTTTGGGGGCCGTTCAAACCGAAATGATGGAAGAAGCTTTTCCCGGTTACATTGCTCCTCATCAACCTGCTGAAATCGCTGAATTCATTGTGGATTTCACCTTAAATAACGGGAAATACTTTCACGGAAAAATCATTCCTGTTAGTGTTTCTAATCCATAGAAGAAATGCAATTAGCCTTAGCGCCTTTGCAAACATATACCGATTATCATTTTCGAAATG
>CAMLDR010000057.1 GCA_946478775.1 uncultured Flavobacteriales bacterium | reverse complement strand
TCTTCCGATCTGGATGGAGGTTCATCAATCCGAAACTGGACGAACTTTACGGAACAGATCCCATGGGAATGACCGCTGAAAACCTGGCTGAATTACACAACATTTCCAGGGAAGACCAGGATCAATTTGCCGCGTGGTCTCAGGAAAAGGCTGTTATTGCTCAAAATGCAGGTATCCTGGCAGAGGAAATTGCAGCTTTGTCCATTCCGAGAAAAAAACAGGACCCGCTTGTTTTTGATAAAGATGAATTTATGAGACCGGGAACCACCCTGGATACCCTTGCATCGCTAAAACCTGCTTTTAAGAAAGACGGATCGGTAACCGCCGGGAATGCTTCCGGGCTGAATGACGGTGCTGCTGCTTTATTGCTGGCATCAGACAACGGATTGAAAATACACGGTCTAAAACCCATTGCACGCATTGTTTCAGCAGCTGTCTCAGGCGTTGAACCCAGAATTATGGGAATCGGTCCGGTAGAAGCTTCCAGAAAAGCATTGGAAAGAGCAGGGTTGACACTGGATCAAATGGATGTCTTGGAATTGAACGAAGCATTTGCCGCACAGGTTTTGGCATGTACCAGAACAATGGGCATAGACGACCGCGATTCACGGATTAATCCGAATGGCGGAGCAATTGCATTGGGACACCCGCTGGGTATGTCAGGATCCCGTATTTTACTTGCTGCAGCGAATCAATTGCAGCGAAGCGGAGGAAAATATGCGCTCGTAACGATGTGTATCGGAGTAGGACAAGGTTATGCAACTGTTATTGAACGTGTTTAATTCCAACCAATCTCGAATTTTTGTATCTCTAACATACCATGAAAAAACTCCTTTTTTTACTTTGTATCGGTCTCGCTTTTGCTTCTTGTAAGAAGCGCGATAAAGCAATCTGGGATACGGATTGGCAGGTTCCGCTTGTTCACGATAGTCTGACCATGTCTGATTTGCTGGCAGATTCCTTGTTGACCGTGGTTTCCGGGAATTATGTGCTGGATATCAATTCTTCCTTGTTCGAGTTTAAATTGGGCGATTTTGTGGCTTTGCCGGATACAAGCATTGAAAATAACTTTCCAATGGCTTTGAACTTTACGGCAACACCGGGTTCGTCCTTCACCAGTGGTGAGATTGATGAACATATTATAGATATCGGAGATGCACAGCTGAAGAAAATACGTGTAAAAACAGGAGGAATTGAATTAAAAGTGTTTAATCCGATCGCTACCAAAACGCTCTTTACGGTGCAATTGCCGGGAGTAACCAAAAACGGGGTAACTCTGACGCAAAACTTCACCGCTCCTGCAGGAACTCAAAGCAGTCCGGGAGTAGTAACCGGCTTTGTTGATTTGACCGGCTATGAACTTGATCTGACCGGACAATACGGCACTTCATTTAACCGCATTCAATCGAAATTGTTGGTTACTTCAGATCCGAACGGACCAACTGTGAATGTAACCACTTCGGATGTGCTCAAATTCCGCTTCACCATGCAGGATATCCAATTGGATTATGCACGCGGTTATTTCGGAAGTAAACTGGTTACAGATACGGTGTATGCGCAAATTGATGCCATGAATAATATTACAGACGGACTTTTGGATGTGGATGCAATGACTTTTGATCTGACAATTGAAAACGGATTGAAAGTCAATGGCAAGTTCAAGATCAATTCATTTAAAAATATCAACGCGTCCGGAAATGCGGTTGCACTGAATCACCCGAACATCGGTACCTGGAATACGATCAACGCCGCTACCGGTTCAAACGTAAATACTATTGTACCGAGTAATACCACTTTGAACTTTACACCGGGAAACAGCAATTTTGAAAATTTTATAGAGAATCACGGATCGCAGAATGAACTGAGTTTCCAGCTTCAATTGAATCCCTGGGGAAATGTATCCGGAGGATGGGATGAAATTTACGATGCACATCCTTTGAGAGTCAAATTGAACGGAGCGTTCCCTTTAAATGTTGGTCTCACCGATCTGATTTTCCAGGATACTTTTGCACTGAGCCTGGTGAACGACGCCAATAAAACCAATGTGAAATCCGGACAGATTTGGGTAAATGCCATGAATGCTTTCCCGTTTGAAGGAAATCTGCAGCTCTATCTATTGGATGCAAACTACCAGGTTATTGCCGTTGTTTCCGGAACAAGTGCCATTGAGTCGAGTGTTTTTGGCTCCATGGTTAATGGAATTATGCAGAAAAAAAGTGTGGTCTATTTCCCGGTTTCCGAAACGGTTTGTGATGATATTGGTTTGGTCAAATACTGCATGATCAAATTAAAACTAAATACCTACGATGGAAATGGAGCCAATGTACAGGTCCCGATTCCCGCAAATGCATTCTTCAAGTTTAAACTTGGCGCGAACCTAACCATTGAAAACCACCTGTAATGAACAAGCTATTTTTTGCGCTGACAACTTTTTTATTAGCAGGCTCTTCGCTGTTTGGTCAATCTACATTCCCCGTTTTCAGAGATAGTTTGCAGCAACGTAATCAACTCTTGCTGAACGGTAATCTCGATGTTACAGGGACTTCCATTCGAAAAGAGTTTGTGAACACATTAGCATTTGGAGGATATATTGATTCCGAAATGAAAAACCGCACCCTGAAATCTACTCGGGGGAATAACCGCATCGGGGCATTTGCTTCGGGTGAAATCACGTATGTTTCCGGCGCTTCAAGTTTATTCAAATCCGGAAAGTATTCCTGGCTGGTAAAAGGCGGTTATTATGTCGTGGGAAATGTGAACTATACCAAAGATGCATTCAAACTTACATTCTATGGGAATAGTTACCTCGGTTCAGATACAGCAAATTTAACAGGAACACGTATTTCCGGAATGCAGTTCCAAAAAGCAGGTTTTGGATTTTATCATAAAAAAACCGGAAGTTCCCTGACCCTGAATGTCGTAAATGTTCAAAATCAGTTCGGCGGTTACATTCGAAAAGGGGAACTTTCACAAGATAGCAACATGGATTCCATCAGTCTTCACTTAAATGGGGATATGACCTATTCAGCCGGGAAAGAATTCAGTAAAGGACTTGGGTTCGCTTTGGATTTTGATTTTTATCTGAAAGTTCCCTGGTTGAAAGATTCCGCAACTTTCCAGTTTACCGTTCAAAATTTGGGAGCAGCTTATATGTTTGAATCGCAAACACGTTATTCACCGGATTCGACTTACAGATACAGTGGATTTACGCTGGATCAGATCAAAAACAGCGGCAATCTCTTCGGTGATGATTTCTCGCTTTTGGACTCATTGAATGTAGAAAAGAAAGAAGTAAAACGCTGGGTCATGATCCCGGCTTATATCCAGGTGATGAAATTGGTTGATTTGGCGTCCGCTAAAAAATTACAGACTTTCTTTGGAATTCGTTTTTACCCGACCATTGGGATCGTCCCAACCGGATTCGTTGGTTTATTCTATCGTTTTGTACCGCGTGTTTCTGCATCCGCAAATGTTGCTTTTGGAGGATCATCCATTGTTCGGGGAGGTTTGATGCTGGGATATCACGGAGATAAGCTGGGAATTCAGCTGGGTACGGATGATATCTATGGTTTGGTATCTAAAAAAGGATTTGGTCAATCCGCATTAATTCGTTTGTCATGGGTATTCTAAGATATTTGATTGTTACGCTTTTGCTTGTTTTTTCATTGGAATCCAATGGGCAGATTGCTTTTTACCGTGTTTTTGGCGGGAAAGGATACGATAAAGCCGAAGGTTTGGCACAATTGCCAGACAGCAGTTACATTGTAACAGGTTCTTCTTCCAGTTTTGAAGACGCACCTTCGCAGGCTTTTTTATTGAAACTGGACAAGCAGGGATTCCATGTCTGGTCGAAAGAATATGGTGGAGCTGAGTTTGAATCGGGAAGAAGAGTTCTTTTTGTTCCCAATTATGGATATTACATTGTGGGCACTTCTTCCAGCAATGGAACAAGCGGTTTTGACGGATATGTGGTTTTCACAGATCTGGCTGGAAATCAGCAATGGGAAAAATGGTATGACAACGGTGCTTGGGAACGATTCCACGACGCCATCTTATTACCCGATACAAGCATCGTCATGGTAGGGGAATCGGATGCCAACCCGGAGCAGCTTTCCGATCAGTATTTTACCCGGATTGATAAAGACGGGAATGAAATCTGGAGTGAGCAGAAGGGAGGAACCGGATTGGATTACCTGAATAAAGCGGTGATGGTGACCGATACTACTTTTGCAGTGGTAGGAACCGGGTATTTGGAAGATTCACTGAAATCAAAAGCATATATCGGGTATTATCACATTGACGGATCCTTGCTTTGGGATACTTTGACAGGAAGTAACGGAGAATATATTTTGCATGATATTCAATTGGTTTCAAATCAATTGAAATGCGTGGGGCAGGGAACAAAAACGGGTCAAACAGATACTGATGACTATTATATTTTCCTCACGCCTGAAGGCAATTTTGTGGCCACCGAGGATATTTACAATCAATATGCCAGCCGAATGGCGTGTTTTGTAAATTATACGGCTCCTCCGGGAGACCGATATTTTGTGGTAACACAGGGAATCAATCAGTTTTCTTTTCCCGGAGGTGATGATTTCTATATCAACCGCTATGTTTCGGCATTCTTTTGGGGCGGCTATGGTTATGGTTATTGTGGAGTAGGACAGGACCAGGTGAACCAGATCATCCAGACAAATGACGGGTATGCTGCCTTGGTCGGTTTTCACTCGGATACCGGTTTTACAAGCGGGGGAAACTCCCTTTTCATCGTTAAATTGGCGAATGATTATGCCTTTCCGTCTGCTTCAAATCCAACAATCTACAGTGTTTTGAATGTGGAAATGCTGGAAAATAATCCGGAGGTTTCTATTTATCCAAACCCTTTTTCAGAAGCAATCCTCATTGAAAGTGAAACTCCTGTGGAGCAAATAGAAGTAGTGGATCTGACAGGAAAAAGGATTTTTATTTCCGAAACGGCGATTTCTTCCATTGAAACTTCCTCCTGGCAAAAAGGAACGTATATTCTGAGGTACAGATCAAATGGAATATGGCATTCGGGGAAATTGATGAAGTGGTAAAAAACTAGTTCGGGTAAAGCCGTTCAATCAATTGAATTTATTGGGATACCCGAAGAATAAAAAATTAGTTGTTAAAATAGTTTAAAAAAAGCTATTCACAAAAGTTTGTGAATAGCTTTTTTTCTATTACTTTTACCTCATAGTTACAGAATCGACTTTCCAAAATTTCATTGAACACCACCAAAATCTTCAATAAATTTTAAAGTGCGTTTTTTATAGGATTTTCAATTAATACTTTAAAGGTATTGATTGTCTATATGGACTATTTATGCACTGAAAGCACGATTTTTTAATGAGGTACTGAATAATTACTAAATTGAAATAAGTGAAATTAACCAGCTATTTGATGTTATTAATGCTTTTGGCTTTTGATAACATAAGCGCTCAAAGTGCTTTTCCGGTCACTTTATCAAATCCAATGGATTATGATACCATTATTGAAACGGAGCCGAATTTCATCTGGCAGACGAATATTACTGCACTTCAAACAGATCCGCGTTATTCCCAGCGTTACGTATTGTGTGAAATCGAGGAGAATCAATTAAAAGGAGATGCAATTGCCGTAAATACTCCGATTTTGGTTTTGGAGGATTATCAAAATACGATGTATTCGTATTCTTCTACTACAGCGCCGCTTGAAGAGGGGCATACCTATGTGTGGCAGGTGTCTGTTTTGTTCAACGAGTTAATCGTGGATCAATCGGAACCCTATCAGTTTACGATTTTTAAACCCAAGAATCCTTTACTGCATTATTATCCGGTTGTATTTAAAAACGACGGACAAACATTCGCCCTTACAGATAATAAAATAGGGTTAGTGTCAGACGAAATCGGCGATTTGAAATTGACAGTGCAAATCTATCAAAACGGACTTCCCATTAAAAAAGCTCTGTTAACTGAATTTATTGGCGGAAAAGCGAGCGAAAATAAGGAAGAAGTAAGTAAGGCTGAAAATAGCAAACGCTTCTTTGTTTTGGATATTAAAGAACTGGACCTTGCCCCTGGCTATTACAGTGTAGTTTGGTCACCGGTATCTAAAAAGAATTTCACATTTAATTTCCGAATAAACTGATAGTGTTCTCTAAACGACGAACTCAAATTTCAACATTGAATTAAAAAGTATGAAAAATAAAACCACTTTAAGAGAAACCAGGAATATTGCCTGGCTTCTTTTAATCATTTTTACCTGGAGTGTTTTCGAACCGGCAATAGTCTTTGCTGGTGGTGGCGGACCTACACAGCCTGAGACGAACAGCTTTACCCCGATTGGAGTTTCGGACATGGTAGATCCGTTTACGGGTGATTTTACCTACAACATTCCTTTAATGGATGTGGATGGTTATCCGATCAATATTGCCTACAACTCAGGTGTTTCGATGGACCAGGAAGCTTCGTGGGTTGGTTTGGGATGGAACCTGAATACAGGAGCAATTACCCGTGCTCTGCGTGGTTTGCCAGATGATTTTAACGGTGAAGAAGTTAAGACTCAACACAATGTCAAACCTATGATCAATATGGCATTGGATGCGGGAATCAAAGTGGAGATTGCCGGATTCAACCTGTCGAAAAACAGCAGCGGAGGTGGAGGATTGAAATTAAGTGCCGGTCTGGCATTCAATAATTATCACGGATTCAGTTCAAGTATCAATATCGGACCATCTTTTGACATGGGGAAATTTATGGGAGCTAATGCTACTGCCGGATTTTCATTGTCAGGAAGCAGTGAGAACGGAGCTTCTTTTGCCCCAAGTGTTAGTTTGAGCCGGGATAAAGGAGTCAAGGACAAAGAAATTACATCAATGACCTCGACCATTGGTTCTGCGTTCAATTCGCGCGCAGGTTTGCAGGCAATTACATACAGTATGAGTGCCTCTCGTCAGAAATATAAGTCTGTCACCAAACAGGTTGAGAATAAAGAAACCGGTAAGATGGATGATGTTACCTCCATTGAAAATGACGGAAAGGATGGAGGTGGAGGATCAGGAAGCTATGATTTCGGATTGAATGAATATTTTCCTACTTCCCAACATTCCATGTGGGGCGCCAGTTTGGCATTCAACCTAAATGTTACCGGATCCTTCTTCTTTACAGATGGACAAGGGAATATTGGTGTACGCTTTTCCAAAAACTGGATTCCGGAAGACTTAAAAACAAAGTATACCAAATCATATGGTTACATGTTCTCCGAGAACGGCCAGTCAAATGAAAAAGGACAATTAGATTTTAACCGCGATAATGACCAGGCATTTTCAAAATACAGTGTCAATCTTCCGTCCACTTTCCAGACTTATGACATTTTTAGTGTCAGTGCACAAGGCGTCGGAGGAAGTTTCAGACCCATCCGAAATGATGTAGGATATGTGACTGATCCGTCCACTTTTTGTTTGGATATCGGAGGTCAGGGAGGACTTGAGCTTGGTTTCGGAAACGTATCGGATATTGGTGTAGATATCCAGGTTCCGATAACTTCTACAAGAAGCGGACGTTGGGAGGACGGTAATGACGCATTGAATAAACTGCCTTTTAGAAGCGGAGGCGTAAACAGAATTGTAGGAAGCTACTCTTTTGTGGAAGCAAATGAGCGATCTGTTCTCCAGGATGAATTTATGAACACTCAATTTTTAGGTGATCAACCTGAAAGAATCGAGTTAGGAGGAAGCGCTATTTTCCCTCAGTTACGAGGAAGTCTGAATCAGGGTAGTCAAATGAAGAATATTTCAACGAATGCCAGTCAGAAAAGGGAATTAACCAACAATCAGTTCTATTTCCTGAACCGAAAAGAGGTGGCAGACGGAATGGGCTTGTTCGCACCGAATACGGGTGCATATAATCCGAATAGAGATTACCATATTTCTGAAATTACCCAATTAGGAACAGACGGAAGAAGATATGTGTTCGGAATTCCGGTTTATAATAAATTACAGGAGGATGTATCATTTGCAACCGGAAAGGGAATGTACGGGGACGGAGGTGTTCCTTATAGCGAAGATTACTCGGGGTTGGTTAATTGCGGGAGCAGTTTCTCAACGTACGCAAGTATGGATAACAAAGAAGGTATAGACCATTTTTACAATAGTACAACCATTCCTCCATATGCACACTCTTATATGTTATCAGCTGTTTTGAGTGATGATTACATTGATTCTGAACTTCCAAAAGGCCCTTCAGATGGCGATATGGGTTCTTATGTGAAGTTTGATTACGAGGTTGTCTCGGATCATCAATGGCGCACTCCGATGACCAGCACTCCAAATTATGCTTACTACAGCGAAGGGCTGAAAACGAATAAAACGGATGATAAAGCCAGCTTTACTTATGGAAAAAAGGACCTCCATTACGTGAAGAAAATTGAAACCAAAAATTATGTGGTGCTTTTCGATTTCAAGCCTGAACGAAAAGATGGTAGAGCTGCACAAGGCAGAGAAGGTGGACTAAGCGGAACTAATACCGGAGCGATGAAAGCACTGCACAGCATCACGATGTATGTGAAAAGTGAATACATAAACAACCCCAATGCAGTTCCGGTTCAGCAAGTAGTATTCAAATATGATGAAAGTTTATGCAGAAAATACCCCGGGAACTATGAATCCGGTTCTTCCGATGCGACAAAAGGAGGGAAATTAACTCTTTTGGAAATCACCTTTACTTATCAGAATTCCAAAAAAATGAAATTTAGAAGCTATAAGTTCGATTATCACCAGAACGTTCCGGAGGAGAACCCGACTTTTGCGTTGAAAGGTACAGACAGATGGGGAACTTATAAACCGGTTCCTGCCAATATAGATGAAGATGAGTATAGCGGTCCCTTAAGTAACTCGGATTTCCCGTATACGGATCAAAATCCGGCTCTTACGGATGTCTATGCAAAAGCATGGAATTTGAAAACCATTCACCTTCCTTCGGGAGGTTCCATTGAAGTAGATTATGAATCGGATGATTATGCCTATGTACAGCATTTGAAAGCATCTCAAATGTTTAAGATTATTGGAGTCTATAATCCGAATCAAAATAGTTACGATCAATCGGGATTTAATGGTGCGGTAAATGAACAGGTTATCTCTAATGACACGGATAAGAATATGCACCTGATTTTCAAGTTGCAGAACCAAACGGACAAGATTACAAATTATGCTGTGGACGGAGAACAGATCTATTTTAGAGCATTGGTGGTTTTGGATCCGGCTGGTGGTACATTGAAAGAACGCGCAGAGTATATCTCTGGTTATGGGACTATACATGAAATCAAAAAAGTAGATATTAATGGCGATGGGGTTTTCTATGGCGTCATATCTCTTAAAGGAGAAACATTAAAAGACAGTGACAGTCCGCCTCCATATAACCCTATTACAAAACAGGCTATTTTATTCGGGCGCGCTCAATTGTCAAGAACCATTAGCAGTACTCCGGATCTTTCACCTCCTGCAGACGCACCGGAAGGTGAACAGGCTGTTTCTGATCTGGCAAATTCAATGGTAGATGCTATCGGAAGTTTCAAAGAATTGGTTAGTGGACCAAACAAACGTATTTACGATATGGAGAAAGGCCAAAAACTGGTTGTTAATAAATCCTGGATTCGCTTGAAATCACCTAACGGAAGAAAGTTGGGTGGTGGAAGCCGTGTGAAATCTATTCAGATCAATGACAACTGGTCACAAACCATGGGAGGTTATGAAAACAGCTCGTATGGACAAACATTTAAGTATGTATTGGAGGACGGAAAAACTTCCTCGGGTGTGGCTTCTTACGAACCGCAGCTGGGAGGCGATGAGAATTCATGGCATACTGCGTACGCAAAAACCATTGAAAAACCATTGGCAATGGATGATAAAATGTACATCGAGAACCCGATCATGGAGTCCCAGTTCCCGAATCCTTCCGTAGGTTATTCACGGGTTGTTATTGAGGATTTTAAAAATAAAAATGTAACTCGTCATGCAACCGGGAAAGTTGTGAAGGAATTTTATACCGCAAAAGACTTCCCAACCATTGTTAAAGCAACTTACCTGGACATCCTTCCTAAGAATAAACTCCTTCCTATTGGACCGAAGTTTCAATATCTGACTGCTAATCAAGGGTTCAGTATCGAGTTAAATGACATGCACGGAAAACCGAAAAAGGAAAGTGTGTATGCAGAGGGTGCTTCAAATCCGCTTTCTACCGTTGAATACATCTACCAAAAGGAAAACCTGTATTTGAACGGTAAGGAAAGTTCCCGTTTGAAAAACCAGGTGAAAGTGATCAACCCGGACGGAACGATTTCCGAAAGAACAATTGGGGTTCGTTATGACGCTGTAGCGGATTTCCGCGAAAGTAAAACAGTATCGAATACTACGAAGATGAGTATCAATACCAATAGTTTGTTGATCAGCGCATTTTTCCTTGCAATACCTCCGGTATTCCCTGGGTTTGACCGTACAACCAATCGTTTTAGAAGTGCTACTTTAAACAAAACCATTCAAAAATTCGGAGTGTTGGAAAAAACGATTGCCAACCGGGATGGAAGTATTGTAGAAACGAATAACCTGGCTTACGATTCCAGAACAGGAGAAGTTCTGGTTACTCAAACTACTACCAATTTTAACGATAAAATCTACTCATTGAATTACCCTGCTTACTGGAAATACGATGCATTGGGTCAGGCGTCTCAAAATATCATGTATACCTACAGAGCGAGCGCCATTACCAATGGATTTGCAAATGTTCCGATGTCTTTGAACCATTTCAAGGAAGGTGATGAAGTATCTGTGAAAACGGGTTCATCAGTCACCAGAGCATGGGTTGTTATCCGCAATGACTCAGGAATTAAATTAATAGACCAGGCGGGTGCTCCGATTGCAGCAGGTTCGGCTGATATAAAAATTATTCGCTCAGGTTACAGGAATAAGCAAAGTACTTCTATGGCAAGTATGACCGCATTGAGTAACCCGCTTGATGGAATCGGGAATAACCAGTTTACGAATGTATTGAATGCCGGAGCGATTGAATTTGGCGAAGACTGGAGAACGTATTGTAATTGTTTCCCTGCTGGCACAGGTTCAAAGAATCCATATATCCAAGGCTTGAAAGGAAACTGGCGTCCT
Organism: uncultured Flavobacteriales bacterium; assembly: GCA_946478775.1. Next base: position 11,162 of record CAMLDR010000057.1, on the reverse strand, counting down.
ATTCGCACATTTACACACTTAAGCGGTCGTACTCAGTCGAATTTTGATAACAACACCAATATCCGTAAAGACGGAGTGTTTACCAGCTATACTCCGTTCTACAAAGTGACCCAGGGGCAGTGGGATAAAGACCAGCAAAACTGGACTTTTCTTTCGGAAGTAACTGAGTTTTCAACGAACGGGATGACTTTGGAAACGAGAGATGCTTTGGGCAGGTATTCGTCTTCGTTATTTGGTTTCAATCATACCAAAACAGCTGCGGTTGCTGCCAATTCCAAACTACAGCAAATTACAACCGGAAGTTTTGAAGATTACAAATACTCCAATTGTTCGGAAGAAGGATACTTCAGTAAGGCAAAAGTAGGTAACGGGCAGGTTGAAGCTTTACAGACTACCTCGATTTCAACCACTAATTCACACACGGGAAGAAATAGTTTAAAAGTACAGGCCAATGTTCCTGTAGTGTTTGAAAATGTAATTACGACTTGTACTGAAGGAGATGTTTGTGATATGATTGTTCCGCACATAGAAGTAGAAGCAGGAGAATTGATGGTTGCTCAGGGAACAATGCCTTATCATATTGAAGTGATCCCTCAAGTAGGTGAGGGAAGTGCATTTTTATACTCTGCGAATGAAATCCATTACACTTTGAGTACGGATTCAGAAGAAAACCTGCTGTTGATCAATGTGATCGATGCAAATGGTTGCCAAATAAGATTTGGAATTGAAGTAATTAGCGGAATAGCTGTTCCACATGTTTATGGAAACTAACCAACTAAGTATCATGAAAAATATGAAATTAATACTCAGTACACTGATTTGTTTGTCAGTATTTTATTCGTCCTCCCAATACCTGGATAATGGTTCCGTGATGAATCACAAGAATATTTGTGGGGTATATGGTGATATAGAAGGGATTTTTGATAATAATAACGGAACAGTTTGTATCGGAGGCCAAACCAAGCTTTATTATTCGTTTTCGCCGAACGAATCAGCCCCTTTATCATCCGGATTGGCATTAGATTATAAAATTCTTGACGCAGTTACCGGGCTTCCAACCGTTACATCAACATTTACAATGTATGGTCCTTTTAATATGGGGGATGATTATGTGACGATGATCAATTCGAATTATGCACCCATTGCTTTGACTGGTGGAGGAGTGGATGAAATAGACATCCTGCTTTCAGGAAACGTTGTTGGTGATAAGTTCTATATAATTGAAATTACAGCCAATGCATGTACCGGTAAAATGATATTTCACAACCAAACCGCAGATTTCCCCTGTTCAGGGAAGGCCATTGAATGTGAAAACTGCATTCCGAAATTTCAGCCTGTAACGGGGAAGTACGTAGTTTCTGCTTGGGTGAAAGAAGAAAAAGCAAGTACAGAAGGAGCGATAACGTATATCAATTCCACTTTAAAAGTGACTACCGGTTCAGGGACTACTTTAAATACGTATATGATAACTCCTTCCGGTCAGATCATTGACGGTTGGCAGCGTATGGAAAAGATCGTTGAAACGGATGCTGTTGGAAACATAAAAATGGAGTTCCTGGTAAGCTCGGGGACTTCTTACTTTGATGATATCCGGGTTTTTCCTTATGAAGGATCGATGGTTACTTATGTATACGACCCGGTTACTTTGAGACTTGCGGCAGAATTGGACCAACGCAACTATGCCAAAATCTATGAATACGATGAGGAAGGAAAACTAATTCGGGTTAAAAAAGAAACCGAAAAAGGGGTTATGACCATCCAGGAAAATCGTGAAAACTCATCCAGAAACTATTGATCATGGGAAAATTAGTATACATTTTTTGGATTTTCACATCCGGGATTGCTGCCGGATCAATTCATGCTCAAACGACAGTGAAGCTGACTGCTACAGAATTTAATAAAGAAATTTCACCGAGTCGTGTACTCATGAACCGGGAAAATGTTTCCATTCGGTTCAAGAAGGAAATCTATGAAGACGTAAACTCGAAAGTAGTGGTGGAATCCAGTGCAGGAATGCTTTGCAGGGGAAAAAACATCACCTACAAAATGGTTAATGACGGATTGGTCGTTGTTCAAACGGATGAATTGAAAGTCATCGTTGATTCGGTAAATATGCTTATTCAGCTTGGTGAAGTGGAAAATGGATTGAAATCCATAGACTTTTTGGGTGATATGCCGCTTGAGATGTTAAACAATTATGATTTGGAAAAAATCACTTACCCGAATTATTTTGTGTTGAAAGCAATCCCGAAAAATGCAGACGATGCTATCATGGAAATGTTCATCAACAACAAGGATAAAGCATTGTATAAACTGGTTGTAATCATGCCGCCTGCAAATTACTTTTCGGAATCAATGTCCGATGAAACCCTTGAATCACCTTATGTAACGATTGTATACGAACCGCTTCAAATCGTCAAAAATGCGCTTGAAATCATTACTTATCAACCTTATATTATAAAAAATCAATCGGGTAAATATGAGCTGACACCTGCTTTTTCAGGGTATCAGTTACACGATTCCCGTTACAGACCAACCAACGAATAAATCTCACTTATGTCACTTAGAAAACTTTTACCGATTTTAGGATTTGTTTTAATCGCTTTTAGTTCTAAAGCGGTTAAGCTTCCTCATGAACAAGGGTTGCTTACAACTCCGGTTTCAGGTTCTCCAGCTATTGTCAAAAACACCTTATCCGGTTACTTGGAATCGTATATTGTTCCACCATCGACCAGCTTGAGCTTTGTGGATGTTTCCCAAAAAGCCATGCTTACTTTTGGAGTAGATCATCATTACGGACTTTACTTTGCAGAAAGTTCAACAGAGATTACTGTTGATGTGAAGCTATTTCCAATAACGGGGTCTCCCACTCTGCAAACGGTTGTAATGACGGTTGACAATTATCCGCAGAGTACATTGGCATTCAGTGACAAGAAAACGCTCACTTTTGACGGATATGTGAAGATAGAAGCACAAATCACCGAAATTAAAGTAAACGGCACGGTTCAAAATGAATTACCGGCGAACTTGTATCTGCAGGGAGATGTCATTGTAGACCGAATCTATGACTTTACGGATGAAGCTGACAATATGCCAACTTTTGTGTCTATGCCTACTGAGCAAGACCTGGATTGCGATAATGTGTTCGATCAGATTACCATTGCATGGAATCCTATCGTTGGTGCCGAAGAATACCAATTGGAGTGGACGTATATCAATAATTTGGGAATGGCTCCTGCCGACTTGTATATCAATTTCAAAACGAGTTCCACACGTGTCAGTACATCCGATCCCAATTACAAAATTTCCCTGGTATTTGACGAGGGATTCATTTGTTATCGTGTTCGGGCGGTAGGTCGCTCCATAGTTGATCCCACTAAATTCATTTTCTCAGAATGGACGACAGCAGATGGGACATTCAACATTCCTTCCATGTCCAGTTCCGCATACCACGTAGAAACTCCGTTCGATATTCATAAGAACTGGCAGTATACTACCACCTATGCCGAACAAAGCAAGAAAAAGGAAGTTGTTTCCTTTTTTGATGGTTCCTTGAGAAACCGCCAGATGGTTACTAAGATCAATTCGGATAAGAACGTTGTTGTTGGTGAAACAATCTACGATCACATTGGACGACCTGTTATTCAGGTACTGCCTGTGCCCGTTATTGATCCGGGTACGGAGTGTGAAGTCCAGGACAAACAGGCTTCTTTGAAATATTATGGTAGATTCAACACAAATAGTGAGGGAATTCCCTATTCCAAAACGGATTTTGATTATGATTCTGATAAGTGTGCCGTTAACAGTCCTGAAATGGGAAATACGAATGGAGCGTCTAATTATTTTTCTCCGGCAAACCCTAATTTAGTTGAGAGTCAGGGATATTTGCCGGATGCTGCCGGTTATCCTTTTAGCCAGGTAGAATATATGCCTGATAATACGGGACGAATTCGCAGCCAGGGAGAAGTAGGCGAAGATTTTCAATTAGGACATGGTCATGAAACAAAATACTACTACGGACACCCTTTTCAGGAACAATTAGATCGTTTATTCGGTTCGGAAGTGGGAAATGCTTCTCACTACCAAAAAAATATGGTCATTGACCCGAATAAACAGGTAAGTGTTTCGTATTTGGATCAGGAAGGAAGGGTAATTGCTACATCCCTTGCCGGAGAAGCACCTAAAGATTTGGAACCATTACCTTCCGCAGCTAAGGCAGAAGAGATAACTGTTGATTTATTGGCAAAAGATGCATTGGGTAATTCAACTTCCAATATTCCCGGAACAGACGGGAGATCATTGATCATGAATCAGACAGTCCTTCTTACTTCCCGAACATATCTGGATCTGAAATACTATTTGGAAGTACCTGCTTTTCATGATGAATGTTTGGACAATCAAATCTGCTTTGATTGTGTTTATGACCTTGAAATTCAGGTGAGAAATGAGTGTAATGAGTTAATTAGCCCGGAACACTATGCTTCTGTTTTGACCGGACATTTCGGGCAGGAAGGAGACAAAATCATCTTTAAGACTCTTTGTGAACAGTTTTCTACAAATGCGGATTTCATGCTTTACGATTTACCTGTGGGATCTTACCAAATCACTAAAAAGTTAACGGTAAATGCCGATGCGATAGATGCATATATGAACATGTACCTGGACCCTAATATAAACAACTGTATAGATACTTATAATGAGATTCACGAAGAAATAGAAGAAGGTTCAGGTATAGAGGGTTGTTTGGAAGACTTTAGCTGCGCAGATTGTGTAACTAATTTGGGGACCTTGCTGGCTTATTTGGAAGCGGGAGGAACAGAAGAAGGCTACAACGCAGAACTGGCAGCGTGTAATGCGCCTTGTGAGCCTGTTTCGTTCTACAAAAACATGCGCGAGATCTTGTTAGTAGATGTTACACCTGGTGGACAATACGCGGAGTATACCAATAACCAGGCGCAGGTACAGCCGGGAATTTATCCCTTGTCTGTTTTGAATGAAGCGAATAAATTACCAAAGAGTGTTACTAGTCCTATTTCCAGTAGTTCTCATTGGAGAAATCCTAAATACGATTTAGAAAGTACGATCCTTCCATTTTATTATGATGAAGACGGGGTGACAAAATCACGTATTTATTTGGAAAACGTAACTGTTTCCGGTGGATCTGTAAGTGCTTCAACTCCATCTGTTGCATCAGGAACAATTGGTACAAACGTGTTTTTAGATGCTGTTGTTAATAAATATTATACCTATCCGCAGTATTTAGCTTCTGTAACAGATTTCATCACTTATTTCGGAGAAAACCCGCAATGGGCAAACTCCCTGGTTTATTTCCATCCGGAATACCCGATCTTACAGATTTACAAAAGATACATCACGCCTAATAGTCCATCTGATGCGTATACATCTGAATCATTTGATGCTGCGATGATGAGTGTAAATACCTGGGCAGAAGCAGAAGCTGCTGGTTTCATTAATCCCACGTATACTATTTCCGGATCACCGGTTAATGGACGTTTAAATTACCCCTTTGCACCAAATGGATCATATCCATGGGATCCATACGGGGTCTATTTTGACCATATCGGAATGCAGAACAAGGTTTACAACTACCTGACAGTGGGTGCAACATCATATTCCATGATGGAAGTTGCCGCCATGATTACTCGTTGTCAAACCGGAAATATTGGTTCCATTCCTTCTCCGGGATGTACAAACTGGGGAGCCGATTACGGATCAATCCTTTCTCAGAACATAGAGATCAGAAATTCGGAATGGATGATGTTCCGAAGTATGTATGTAGCTGCTAAGCAGGAATTACAGCATACAAATGCTATCAGCTTGTCTATTAACGACCCGAATTACATCGGTTATAACGGTTGTATCGGAAATGATAATTTCAATCCGTTTGAGAATGGCTTTATAAGCTTAACAGGATTGTTTCCTTTCTTTGGTGGACAGTACTTTGATTTCGATCAACCATGCAGTTGGCTTCGTGCAGCTTTGTACCAACACAAGGACCTACGTTTCGGTAAACCTGCAGACTATATTGAAGAGAGTGATCCATCACAAATTGCTTACCAGCAGTATTTGCTGACGGGCAAATGTCCGATTGCCGTATCCTTCGAAAATGTATTGACACAAGCTGCAAATCTTGATTTATTAGCAAGTACAAGTCCTTTTTCAATGAACCAGCTTTCAAGCTTAAGTGCATTGGTACTTACGATGAATGATTTCGAGATTCCACCTGCTATGCCGGTACTTACCTGGCAGCCGATATCGGTTTTGTCATGTGCATTGGAAGTGGCCTTCAATGATGTAAGTTCTTCGCAATATGCTGCTTTCCATATTGAAAAACCAGTGGCAATATGTCCGTCTTCATGGACTTGGTCGGATGTGGTATCTTTCAGCGAATTGCATTACACAACCACTGTTGGCTCCTCGTACAATTTTACGATCAAAGCCCAGGTAAACATCGGCGGTGTAATTCAGAACTTTGAACTTGATGGATATACCACCTTACATATTGGCAACTGCCAGTTTGCCGAAACCTGTGAATTGAACGAAGTTGGTGAAGACATGGAGCAAATGCTTAAGGCACTTGCTCTGACGAATGCGTTTTCAAGTACCAGTGGCGTGAGTTTAACATCGACTGCTTATAATACGTTTTTAACTGATCCGCTCAGGTATTCCGTAAACCCGGCATCTACCGGTTCTGTGACCTGGAAATACGTAACAAGTCCACCGTCGTTTAAATTTACCGATGGAAGCTCTGAATTGGTTTTAGGAGTAAACAATGTAACTCCGTCAACATTTTCTTTAAGCTCTTCCATTGGTTCTATCAGACAGATTCAGGAAATAAGAGCGGGATACAATAATACGTTCCAGGTTGTGTGTAATGACATTAACGGAAACTACCTGGCAACACTTTACTGTGATGCGGTGCGTTCTGATCTTACTGCCGTTCCAATGGGAACTTGTGGTTTAGCTGAACCCCTGCTGTGTGAAGGATTGGAGTTTGAAACTAAAAAAGACTTATTTGCAGTTCTGAAAAAAGTTCTGGAAACCCAAAATGCGCCATTTGAATTGGTTCAGAACAATGAATGGACTTCAACATTGGATGGATTATTCGCAGATCCTCCGGCAAGTATTATTGGGAATGCAACTACAAGCGGATCCAATAAATTACTGACCTTTACCATGCCTGGAGGTTGTAATATGGTCTTAACGTATACACCTGGAAATACCAATTTTAACTACAACAATATTGTTTCGGTTAATGGAATTCGTCTGATAGGGCCTACCAACGCTACCGGTTCTTATTACAACTTCAAATTAGGAGTAACTTATTCCTATTTGGGAACCAATTATAACGATTCCATTTCAGGAACTTCCTGTCTGAAACTAATGGCTTGTGATCAGTGTATTACGTATGAAAATCATTACGATCCGTCAGTTAGCAGCCCAATCGGAAATAATTCATTCCCAACTGAGAATGGAGGAGTTCCTGAATTGTTGTCTCAAAGCGAGATTGATGAATTGGAATGCCAGGAACTTTACAGCCACTATGTCTCAGCATACGATGCTTTTGTAATTGCTCAGGCGAGTAATCCAACGTGTAGCAATTATGATGCGAATTATCCGAAATTGACCTATGCACAATTTTTAGATCATGGGATCTGCTGTCAAACATATAGCTGGGAATTGCTTGGTTTTGAGACTGATATGCGTTTGTGGAATACCGGAAACTATGCTGCTTGTCCACCATATTCAGTACTTTCTGCTCCTGTAGATTGTGGAACTTTATGGCCTCTTGGTGATACAACAACACTATGCCAGGACATTATAGCTACAGCTGGTGTCACAGTAAACGCTTTCAACCAAAGTGACTGGGCGCTTGCAAATAATGTAACACTTCAAAATTCAACCAGTTCCAATGATTGCGAATGCAATAGAAAATACATCATCTACTTGCTGGAGTATCTTACGGCAGATTCCCACGAAGAGTTGGCTTATCCTTTAACCAGCAAAGAATTCTGTGACGGGGTGGCTACAGAACCGGAAATAGGTTGTCGGGATAAGTACAACGATTATGTGGACTACATGACGGAATATAACAGTTATGTGACAACCACATGGGGATCGCAATACGCCGTTTCAATTGTTACCATTGATGTTTTCTTTGAATTGGGATTGTGTAATTGTGTCGACAAGTACTTATCCGAATTGAATTTGTTCCGTGATCGTGTGAGAGCCATTGCTTCTTTCAAGGATTTAGGCAAGTATTGTAACGAAACTCCTGTACCGCAGCCCTGTGAACCGGACGAGCCAATGGATAGCTTTGAAGGTTTTGAATATGATTATTACGATCCGTGTACGGAGTTTTACGAAGCGAACATCGACGTGAATTCCACACTTGCGTTTGAACAGCAAACTCAGGCTGTTCAGACAGATATTACCGACCGCTACATCAAACACTGTTTGGGTGCACTGGAAAATATGACCATGAAGTACAATGAATTGGAGCACCATTTCACGCTTTATTACTATGATCAGGCTGGAAATTTGGTAAAAACAGTGCCACCGGAAGGAGTTGAACAAATTAATTTAACGGAAGGTTCACCAAAAACCAACGGGGCTTTGATCAAGGAAGACCGCTTGAATAATACCCATAAAATAGTTACCAGTCACCGATTGGCGACTACCTATACCTACAATTCATTGAACCAGTTGGTGGCTCAAAACATGCCGGACCAGGATGTCATGAATAAGTTCGAAGCTGTTTTGCCGAACGGATTGCCTGTTCGCTTAATGACAACAGCGATCCAGATGGTCAACAGCAACCAGGGATACCTGACCGGTTATATCGAAAATGCTTCTGTGCCGCTTGGTACAAGGGGTTATTTGTACACAACCATGAACGGTGGACAAAACTGGACACGTGTAAACAATACGCTTGCTGCAGATTTCAAGGAGATTAAAATGGTGAGTGCAACACAAGGATTTGCAATTGCCCAAAGCGGTATGTTCTTCGTTTCGAACGATGGTGGAAACAACTGGGATTTGGTGGATACCTATTCTTCCGGAATTTCAGCTGACTTCGTTGCAATGGAAACGGATCTTCATAAACTATTCCTGCTCACAAAACAAGGACAGATTTACGTCTACCCGGTAGGTGGATTGGTTGGTGATCCGATCTCAGCTTTCGATGTTATTCCCACTCCTCCGAGCGGACATAGTTTCAACGCCTTTAAAGATTTTATCATACCGGCTTCTGTTGGATCAGATGCGAGCGGATTTGTTTACGTGGCAAACCTGTCGAACGGTTCGGAGAACTTTGACGGGATACTGCTTCGTACAGGGGCGGCGACTGCACTGGAAAGAGTGCAGGTTGCAGATTTGAACACAGCTTCGTTCTTCAGTGCTAATGAAGGAGTTATTGCCGGAGTGGATGGAAATGTTTCGCGCCTTAGCGAAGCTTCCGGAAATTATGTTCAGGCAATGCATCTATCCGGAACAGTGGGAACGGTTGAACAGGTAATCATGCTCAACAATGAAAAAGGAATAGCACGTGTCTCTGAAAATGGAATTGCGAAAATCCATACTACAATAGACGGAGGTACAACCTGGAATACATTACAGACCGGCTTTACGGATGCAAAATTGGCACTCATCAGGAGAAGTACAGCTTCCATGGAAGTCCTCATCCAGGGATCAGAATTGGTTGGAGTTAACATGGAATCTTACAGTAAAACGGTATTGATGACCACTGCAGGAGTAATCACTGTATTAAACCAAACACCGAACATTCACCAGGTATTAGATTTGAAAGTAGCAACTTCCTATACCTATGGTTCCGGAAACGTGATGTATTTCGGAATTAACGCAAGTAACCAGTTATGGCGCACAGGTTCATTTACAACGATTGGATCACAAGTAACTTACCAGTCGGTTGGAACAGCTTTGCCTTCAGCTCCTAAACAGATCATGGCCGTAAAAGCAGGATCAGGAGTTGCCATTTATGTGTTGTTGTCCAGCGGAGCAATTTATAGAAGCTATGCGTCTGATCCCACGAATAACACAACATATTCCGCATTAACAGCTATTTCCGGAGCAACTTCATTTGTTTCCATGGATAAAATGAACCTGGGAGGTGCAGATTACATGATCGGGTACAAGAGTAGTGATGCCAAGATCTATAGTTCCTTATCAACAGGAAGTGCGATTTATTCCTCTTCTGCTGCGGTAAGTTTGAGTGGTTCGGTTATTACGCAAATAGCGGTACACGGAAGCCAGGTAACTTTGGTAGGTACAAAAGGTGGTATTTTCACCAGTTCGGCCATTGCTTCGCTGCCATCATCGAATAGTACTGCAATTAGTTTCACCGCTCGTCCACACCACCGATTGACAAATCTGGTGGGTATCAGAAAGCTGGATCATGAATTGGTAGCATACGGAGAAAATGGGTTGGTAATAACCCGTCCGTTTTCTTCTACAGCTGATTTATGTGTAGTAAAACCATTGGGAACATTGGAGCAGATCAATGCAGTAGACGATTATTTTAATACACCGAATACAATCTATATTTTTGCAGGAGATCATGGTTATTTGAAGGAATTCAACACAACAACCCCTAACTGGACAGCTGGAACAACTCCTTTGATGACCACTTCGTCCATTCCGATTTCGGATCATACTTCGTATGCCCTGAGAGATGTTCAGATTTTCCATTCAAGCATTTATGTAGTTGGAGATCATGGAACAGCTTATTTTACACCGAATATGCTTACTAACTTGTATGTTCCGGCAACACCGGTTTCACTGGACAATATTTACAGTATTTCCTTTTTGGATGTACCCGATAATCAGGCGATTGCTGTAGGATCAGGTAATTTCATGGCACGTTTCAGTACTTCTTTCGGAACACGCATGAACCAGATTTTCTCAGCGGCTTACAACGATGTGCATTTTACGAACGCCCAGATGGGAACTATCATCGGGGACCATTATTTGGTACGCTCTACTGCAACCGGAAATACAAATTGGAAAGTCAATCTTCCGGCAACAGTAACTTCGGCGAATAACCACGTGCTTAAAAAAGTATGGACACGTGTTTCACCTACGATCGCGGCCTGCGCCGCCGCCAGCCGCGCAATCGGCACGCG
>CAMLDR010000056.1 GCA_946478775.1 uncultured Flavobacteriales bacterium | reverse complement strand
CTTAAGTAAATCCATCGTTCTGAAATCCGGTAATAAATTGAATTTAGACGGTCGCACAATTTGGTTCCACAAAGAAAAGGAGGGATGGAAATTCCGGATAGACAAGCGGGAGTTTAATTATCAGCTAACCGGGACACCTGAAAAAGGACATCCTAAAGCATTATTATCTCAACGGCTTCAGCGTTATTTGTACAAAGATGAGGAGATTAAACCGTTTCGAATCTCAATATAGGAATGGACAATGGAGAATTGAAAAATAGATAAGATTAAACCTGTCTCTTGAAGAGGAAATTTAATACTACTTGGAAGAATTGAAAAAGCTTTTCAATTATACATTTTCATCCCGATAGCTATCGGGACTCAATTAATCTACCGGCATGAAAAATAAATCGTACCTCCTGGTGACCACCACTTTTTGATCTGTTTCGGAAACCGCTTCAACCACATAGAGATCTTGCTTCAGCCGCAGGTTATTCACTGTTTTGAATGAAAAAGTATACTCGGAAGCATTGAAGTTCGGGATTTCATTTTTCATTTGACGTGCCGCCAGTTTCAAAACAATTCCCTGTGGTGCTGTACTTTTATTCTCACTGATGAAGCGCATGACTAAAAATACGTTCTCCAAAAAAAGTGCTTTCTCTTCCCCTTTCAGATTAAACTCCTGGTTTTTCATTTGGGAATAAAAACTCAGATCGTCGTTTGGGGTGTAACCAATATCTCTCGTGAGCCATTCTTCTTTCATGTACTTTTCTGCCCACAACTGATTAGAGATCCCGGTTTTAAACTCATTGATAAACTCCATTTTACGGAGTACGTTCCGGTTATTCAAGAAACATTGAGCAATGATAAATTCGCAGCTTGTATCCTGCACCAATTCAAACCAATGCGTTTCCATATAAAGCACTTCAGTCGTATCCGCAAGCAAAACCATTTTCTGGTTCTCAATCAGCGGATCAATCTCTTTGGTAGAAAATCCATTCTGGCTCAAGTTGTATTTCACCTCAAAAAGAGAGTCCAGCCGCTGGTAAGATAGTGGTTTGATCACTACTGTTTCCCCATAAGTCAAGCTTACATATTTCTTATTCACCTTCCCGAAATCACGGGCTAATTGCTGTTCCAGGCTTTCTCTTCGATTGGCTGCCAGTTCCTGCAGGCCGGGACTTGGAACATACTTTAATCCGCAGGAAGAAACGGAAACAATTAGGAGTAAAAAAGAGGCAAATCGACTTAGAAAGTTTATTCCTGACATATGTGTGACTTTATATTACCAAAAATAACGAATTTTGTCGGGTGAAATTAAGCTGCTGTATACTTCTAACTTTTATTCTGATTTCATCCACCCTTCCGGCACAAAAAACGGTTTCGGGAAAACGGACGGATCATGCCATTTCTTTGGATGGTATGCTGTTGGAAGTGGCCTGGGATGAAGCAGAAACAGCAGCAGACTTTATTAACAACTATCCGAACCCGGGAATTGCAAGCAAGTACAAAAGCGAAGTGAAATTCCTTTATGACGATCAGTACATTTATATCGGAGCTAAATTAACCGACAATCAGCCGGATTCCATCATTGCTTTTCTATCGGAAAGGGATGATTATGGAAACGCCGATTGGTTTGGTGTTTTGATCGATCCGTATGGTGCGGGGCAAAATGCTTTCGGGTTTTATGTCACTGCGGCAGGAACCGAACTGGATGCAATTATTGATCAGACAAACGAAGATTATTCCTGGAATGCCGTTTGGAGAAGCAAAGTAAAACGCATTGCCGAAGGCTGGAGTATTGAAATTCGCATTCCATTAACACAATTGCGCTTCCCAAAAGAGAATATCCAAAACTGGCGGATCAATTATGTGAGAAACGTTCGAAGGAACCGGGAAACATCCCATTGGTCGGCAGTAGATCCGCAGCAATACGGCGAAATTGCACAAAGCGGTTACATCAAGGGAATTGAAAACCTGGGAACTCCGCTGAGACTTTCATTCTCTCCCTACTCCACCATGTACCTGGAAGACAGTTTCGACGAGAACTCGCAATCACAAAACTGGGGATTCCGGCCGCGTTTTGGAATGGATATGAAGGTTGGACTCAGCGAATCATTCACACTCGACGCGACGCTGATCCCGGATTTCGGGCAAACCGTTTCGGACCGGCTGGTTTTAAATCTTTCACCTTTTGAAGTACGTTACCCCGAAAACAGGCCTTTTTTCCTGGAAGGAATGGATTTGTTCGGGATCGGAGATTTATTTTACTCACGCAGAATTGGTGCGGAAACTTACCTGAAAGAACAAGCCCTTGATTCTGCGGCACAAGATCCGAATAATACCATCAGTACGATTCCCGACAGAGCACAGCTGATCAATGCCCTGAAAATTTCAGGGAGAACCAAGGGCGGTTTGGGAATTGGTGTGTTCAATGCCATTGAAAACCGATCTTACCTGAATTACACCGATTCGGCAGGGAATGATCGTAAAATACTTGCTCACCCGGTTTCGAATTACAATGTGTTCGTATTGTCCCAAAACGGGAAGAACAATGCAAACATTTCCCTTTTGAACACCAACGTGATCCGTCCGGAGATCAACGTACTTTCCAATGTGAGCACCTTACAGGGATTGGTATTCAACAAATCAAAAGTTTACAGTATTTCCGCCAATACGCAGATTTCGGTTAACTCTTCCGGAAACAAAGTGAGTGTGGGGCGTGCTTCTTCCATCAGTTTTCAAAAAGTGAAGGGAGTCAACCAATTCAATATCGATTACTACGATAGCGACAACAATTACAATCCAACCGAACTCGGTTTTTTGCCACGAAATAATTACTTCGGCTTTTTTGGCCGTTACCGCTGGACAGGCTATGAAGCCACCAAAAGGCTAATCCGAAGAAACTTCTCTGCGGAAAGCAACATTGAATACCTCTACAAACCCGCCAAATTGGGCTACTGGTCTATCAGTACAGAATATGTTATCACAACGAAAAAATTCCTTTCTACCGGAATTTCACTGGGTCTTTATCCTTTAGGTGAACGTGATTTCTTTGAATCCCGGACTTTCGGAATTCCTGTTCATTTCCCTGCATCGTTCCAATACGGAGGTTTCTACTCGAGCGATTACTCCAAACGATTTGCATTGGATTTCTATGCTTATCAACAGGTATATAACCGGAAAGGAATGTCGACCCTGGACCTGAACATCAGCCCGCGCATCCGGATTGCACCAAAAGTATTTACGGTACTCAGTTCAAGTGTTCAGCGATACTTCAATAATTTCGGTTACGTATATGTCACAGACACCAATTATACCGATCAGATCACACTTGGAAACCGGGAGCGCTGGGTGGTGACCAATTCCATTGCACTGGACTATAATTTCACTAAGACATTCGGTCTGAAACTGCGCTTCAACCATTATTGGCAGGAAGTCTCCTACAAATCCTTCATGGAATTACTGGATGACGGAAGCTACCGTTCTTCTTCCTATTCAGGAACAGACACTTTAGGTCAAAGCTACCACCATACCAGCTTCAATGCATTTACGGTCGACTTCGATCTTCGCTGGGTAATCTATCCCGGAAGCGAGATCCGCTTTGTCTGGAAATACAATATCTACGCTTCGAAAAACGGATTGGATTATGGCTACTTCAATACATTCCGCAATTTATTTGACAATCCTTATTTGAATTCTTTCTCCGTGAAAGGACTGTTCTATATTGATGCCGGGAAGTGGTTCCGCAGATAATTCCTAATTCCCAATTGCGAATTCCTAATTTATAGTATGTGGCTGGCAGAATACTTATGCTAGAATCCTTTACTTTTTTCACAAACATCTACGAAAATCTGCGCCATGCGCCAACCCTGAAGCTCAGGCGTAAGCGTTCTGCGTGCCAATTTTTGTGCAATCGGTGTTTGTTAGTAAAATAGATTCAAAAAAAATCTCCATCCGCATAGGGGTAAACGCTTTCTGAGTTGTCTTAAACTAAAAGATGATAACTTTGCTCCTGTGAAATACACAGGCGTGGAAGAAAAACAAGTGATAACACAAGTTGTGACAGGAGATTTAAGCACATTTGAAATGGTATTTCGCGATTATTATAAGCCGCTTGTCCGCTACGGCAACACTTTTCTGAAAGATTCGGATGAAGCGGAAGACATTGTGCAGCAGGTATTTGTTTCTCTTTGGGAAAAACGAACACAGCTCGACATTCACACTTCTATAAGGGCAGTTTTATATAAAGCAGTTCAGAACGCCTGTTTGAATAAGATCAAACATCTGAAGGTTCGAAACTCCTATGCCGAAGACCTGAAAGCAACCGTCGTTCAGGCCGATTCTTCGGATTCGGTGCAGGTGAATGAACTCAATGAACGGATTCAGCAGGCTTTGGAAAGTATGCCGGAACAATGCGGACGTATTTTTAAAATGAGCCGCTTTGAACAACTGCGTTACCAGGAAATTGCCGACCAACTAGGCCTATCGGTAAAAACCGTAGAAAACCAAATGGGGAAAGCCCTCAAAATTGTTCGCGAAGAGTTGAAAGACTATTTGCCAATACTCATCCTTTTTTTCATTCAAAGACTATGAAAACATCACACGACATGGATGCGCTGATTGGCAAATTCCTTACCGGCGAAGCGAGCCCGGAAGAAGCAATGTTCCTGGAGGACTGGATTGCAGAATCTGATCACAACAAAGCCTATTTCGAACAGAGTGCCTTAGCATTCGGTTTGGCAGAGAAAGCTCTTTCAACCGATCATGCCTGGAATCAGGTTCACGCACAACTGAAACAAACCCCGATCCGAAAACTCAACACGCGATGGATCTCTGCCGCTGCAGCCGTACTGATCATCTCTTTCGGTGCTGTTCTGTACTTCCTGAATCAGAACGAACAAAACACGGTTTTCACAGCCGGAAAAATAAAAAAGAACATTGAACTGAACGACGGAACCGATATCCAATTGGCTGCACATTCCAGTGTGGAACTATCTCCTGATTACGGAAAGAAAAACCGGTCATTAACCTTGAAAGGTTCCGGCTACTTCTCTGTAAAACACAGTGAAAAACTACCATTCATCATTGACGCAGGCCCTATCCACATCAAAGATCTCGGAACAAAGTTCGATGTAAAAGCGGTGGACGACACCATTTATGTGCGGGTGGACGAAGGAGTGGTAGTGATTTATGACAACAAAGGAATGCAGCTCACACTTCATGCAAATGAAAGCGCCCATTATATTATTTCAAGCGGTGATCTGAAACTCGATGTCCTGGCAGAGAGCCTGAAAAAGCAGTACAAAACCATTATTTTGGATGATCAGCGCCTGGAGGATGTGGTTGATTTACTCAACAAAACGTACAAAGTAACTATCCGCATTGATAATCCGGACCTGAAGAATTGCCGGATTACCACCGAGTTTTTGAATGAAGACCTGGATACCGTTCTAATGGTTATATCCCAAACACTCGAGGTGACTATCATTAAGGAAAAGAATAATGCATATGTGATTAAAGGAATGGCATGCATACAATGATTCGTTTTTTCAGCGCTATCAGTATTTGCTGCATGGCTGCTTTTCATTCAAACGCACAAACTCCTTACCTGGAAAAAGAAGTCAGTATTCGATCAGGAACGTACCTGTATGAAGAGTTGTTTAGGCAAATCTCGAATCAAACAGGAGTTGTTTTCTCTTATACGGGTTTCGACAATAAACAGCGCATATCCGTGAAGTTTGACAAACAGCCGCTCCGGATCGTTTTGAATACACTTTTTGATCGTGACGGATACTGTTCTTACAAACTGAAAGGCAAGTACGTAATCATTAATTGCAAATCGGTGCCAAAACCAAAACCCGACACTCCTTCGGCAAACAAGTCCACCGTCATTGTGAATGGGTACATCCTGAACGCGGAAGATTCTTCGGAGGTCGTGGAATCCAGTGTGTATCTCCGGCAAACCAAACAATCGGCTGTAACCAATGAATACGGTTATTTCAACCTGTCGTTCCCAAAAACGGCGGATATCATTTCCATTTCCGTTGCAAAGGAAGATTTTAAAGACACCACTGTTGTGATTGTATCCAAACAGCAGAATACACTGATCATTTATCTTCAGCCTAAATCGCCACCAGTTAGCGTGATGGTAAACGACTCCCTGCGCGTCACTTTTTCAATCGATTCCGTAAAACCCATCACACCACCGGTGGCGGATACTACTCCATACGTCAGTCCGTTTTGGAAACGGTTCCGTGAAAGCCGCGCAAACCTGAGAAATATTTCAGATACTTTATTCACGAATCTCTCCTTTTCACTTTTTCCTCCGATAAGCACCAACCGTTTGCTTTCCGTGAATACGGTGAACAAATTTTCATTCAATGTCCTGGTCGGTTCTTCCAAAGGAATCAGCGGTTTTGAGTTGGGTGGTTTGGTCAATGTAGATTACGGAAATGTGAAATATGCACAGATTGGCGGACTGGCCAACCTGGTTTCAGGAGCATTCACCGGAGCACAAGTTGCCGGATTGGTCAATACGGTTGCAAAAGATATGCACGGAGTTCAGGTTGCAGGCTTGGTAAATAGCGTTGCTAAAGATGTGAATGGCGTCCAGGTTGCGGGTTTGGTAAATCTCGATCGCGGAAAAGTCAACTATGTTCAGGTAGCGGGAATTGTCAATTTGGTTAAGGATACGGTTACAGCCGTTCAGGTTGGCGGCATTGCGAATTTAAATGGTTCTTATACAAAAGGATTTCAACTAGCCGGAATTTACAATCAGTCAAAAAATGTATTCGGAGGCCAGCTTGCCGGAATTGCCAATTACGGGGATACCGTTTCCGGTGGACAAATTGCAGGATTGGTCAATTCAGCACGTGTAATCAACGGGGTACAGATTTCGGGCCTGGTTAACAGAGCAAGGAAAGTGAATGGTGCTCAGCTTGGATTCCTCAATTTTACCGATTCAATCAACGGAATTCCTATCGGTTTTTTAAGCTTTGTAAAAAAAGGCTACCACAAAGTGGAACTTGCTACGGATGAAAATTTACTCACAACCCTCAGTTTCCGCACCGGCGTGAATGTGTTTCACAACATGCTCATCGGCGGAATGCAAATTTCAGGAGGGCGCCCCTTGTGGACCTTTGGTTACGGATTGGGATCTGCCATTCGATTAGGGAAAAAGTGGTATTTGAATATGGACCTTTCGTTACAGCGCCTGTATTTAAACAACACCGACTTCACGTTCAATATGCTGACAAAAAGTTTCCTGGGGATCGAATACCGTTTTGGAAAGAACTTCAGCATTGCAGTCGGGCCAACTATCAATTGGTACAACAGCGAAATTGCTGACCCGGAACTGGACCCGGTCTGGAACAGGATCAACCAGCGAACTGCTTCCAGCGCTGTAGAAGGTGGTTTTGCCAATCAGTTGTGGATTGGAGGGAAACTGGCTTTGCGGTTTTTCTAAGGAAAAAATCATTCTGCATAGGGGTAAATCCAATCTCAGTTGTCATAGATACAACTAACAAATAAAAGTCTTTATGAAGAATTTAAAATTAATGATCCCTGTGCTTTTAATTCTCGCAGGTTCATTCACATCCTGCAAGAAACATTTGTTTAATTCCATTAGAGGGAAAGGTGAAACAGTTACCGAAACGCGCAACCTGAGTGGTTTCAATAAAATTTCATTGGCTATTGATGCGGACATTAGTTATATGCAGGACTCAGTTTATTTCGTGGAAATTTCGGCCCAGCAAAATATTCTGAAAGTCCTAACTATGGAGATCAGTGACGGAGAATTGGAAATCGACTCCCGCAAATGGATCCGGAAGCACAACGGTATAAAAATCATTATCCACTCACCCGACCTGCGCGAAGTCGAATTAGATGGAAGCGGAAATTTCGAATCCTCCGGAATGCTTACAACCGGCACACTCGAATTGGAAATAAGTGGGTCAGGAAACATCACATTTACCGGTGTTACCGCTGCCGATTTAAATGCAGAAATCAGCGGATCCGGGAACATTTCTGTTTCAGGAGGAGTGGTGACCAACCAGGAAGCTGAAATAAGCGGATCCGGAAATATTGAAATGGATGGTGTAACCGCGCACATTTCAAAAGCAAAAATCAGCGGTTCAGGATCTGTTTCTGTTTGGGTTTTGAACCAGTTAAATGCAACGATCTCCGGAAGCGGAGATGTCAAATACAAAGGAACCCCGACAGTCAATACATCCATCAGCGGTTCGGGATCTGTAATTCACATTTAAAATAACCCTGTGGGGATGCGATGCCTCGTGTCCCCACAAAAAATCAACATCATGTTTCAAAAAACAACGAAATTCTTCGTAACGGGATTGCTGTGTCTTATTGTCAACACCTGTTTCTCACAGACACAAACGGTTCGCGGCACAGTTGTCGACAATATCTCCCAGTCTTCCATTCCCGGAGCAATCGTTAAAATCACGGGACTGGATTCACTCGTTTATGCAGTAACAGAAGAAAACGGCAGCTTCTCTTTTGGGAATATCCCGGTTGGAAGCAGAACAATTGAAATTACAGCCACCGATTACAAACCGGTTATTCTGCAGAATGTCACTGTCAATTCCGGTAAAGAACTGGTCCTGAACATCAACATGGAAGAAGAACTGAAGAAAATAAGCGAAGTGGTGATCACTGCCAAAACGGACAAGAACAATCCCTTAAATGAACTTTCTACCGTCAGCACCCGCACTTTTTCCGTGGAAGAAACGCAGAAGTTCGCAGCCGCGGTAAATGACCCGGCCCGAATGGCAACCTCGTTTGCAGGAGTTGTCACTGCAGGCGACGGGAACAACCATATTTCGATCCGTGGAAATTCACCCAACGGTCTTTTGTGGCGCATGGAAGGGGTGGAAATCCCTAACCCGAACCATTTTTCGAACGTGGGGACAGCAGGCGGTGGAATTTCCATTCTAAGCGCACAATTGATGAGTAATTCCGACTTTTCAACCGGGGCTTTTGCCGCTGAATACGGAAACGCACTTTCAGGTGTATTCGACCTGCGACTGAGAAAAGGAAACAATGAAAAACGGGAATACACGGTGCAGCTCGGAATCCTGGGGCTGGACGTATCTACGGAAGGTCCTTTCAAAAAAGGATATGAAGGATCGTATTTGATCAATTACCGTTATTCGACCCTGAATGTATTGGGAAAAATCGGGATTCCAATCGGAGATGCGAACACGAATTTCCAGGACCTGTCTTTCAACTTTTACCTCCCGACTAAAAAATTGGGGAAATTTACCCTGTTTGGTTTTGGCGGATTGAGTTACCAGACCACCACCGATGAAAAAGATTATGTTCGCTGGCAGGAAGATGATTTTCTTCGCCTAAACACGAACTTTTACAGTAATACGGGAGCTGTTGGGATCACAAACACCAAACTTTTCAGGAACAAATCCTACTTAAAAACAGCGTTGGTATTTTCCGGAACTGAAAACGGGTATAAGCAAGACAAGCTAGGTACTGACTATACTTCTCTTACCCGGGAATACGAGCAGCGGTTTTTGCAGAATAAACTGACCCTTTCAAGCACCTACACTCAAAAGATAAACGCCAAAAACAACATCCGTACAGGATTTATCCTGAATCATTTGGGCTACAGTTTGAAACAGAGTGACATGGGCGATTCGACCGTACTATTGGAACAAATCAATGAAAAAGGCGGAACCCAAACCATGCAGGTGTTTTTCCAATGGAATACGCACATCACAGAAAAGCTGACAGCCAATGTCGGAATCCATTATTTTCAGTTGTTCCTCAATAATAGTAATTCGATTGAACCACGTGCATCCCTTCGGTATGATTTCCATCCAAAACACCACCTTACAGTGGGTTATGGTTTACACAGTCAGCTGCAGCCAATAGGAGTGTATTTTGTGGAGCGTACAAAAAATGGAATAACCACCCTTCCCAACCGCGATTTAAAATTAAGTAAGGCGCATCATGCTGTTTTCGGGTACGATTTCGTTCTGAATGAGCACGAACACATCAAAACCGAAGTGTATTATCAGCATTTATTTGACGTTCCGATCAGCCAGGATCCCACCAGTACTTATTCGATCCTAAACTCCACGGATGGTTTTCCATCTGAATCCCTGAGCAATTCAGGATTGGGGAAAAACTACGGGGTGGAACTGACTTATGAACGATTCCTGTTCAAAAACTTGTATTATTTGCTGTCCGCTTCCCTTTATGAATCCAAATACAAAACAGCCGACGGAAATTGGTATGATACCCGGTTCAATACCAACTACGCCACTTCCTTAACTGTTGGAAAAGAATGGGGCCTGAGAAAGAAAGAAAAAAGCCGAACCATCGGTTTCAATATTAAGTGCATTTATGTGGGAGGATTCCGTTATACGCCGGTTGATCTGAACGCATCCATAGCAGCAGGTGAAACAAAGCTTACGGCATCCCAAACCTATGGAAAGAAAATGCCGGATTATTTCCGATTGGATGTCCGATTAAGTTTAAAGCGCAATTTCAAACGGATTACAAGTATTGTATCGCTCGACATTCAGAATACAACGAACCGGAAAAATGTGGGTGGACAGTATTTTGACCGCAAAACCGGAGAAGTGAAGTATTGGTACCAAACACCTTTGTTACCGGTGCTGAGCTATCGTTTAGAGTTCTGACCCATTATTCCCGCGGAGGTACTCGGAAGAGCGCAGCAGTATAATTGATTGAATTTGTAAACATGAAAGGTGGCTGAGCGGAGTCGAAGTCACCTTTCCTTTTGTTTCGAATTCACCAGATAAACACCTCCAACGATGACGATCATTCCCAGGAACTGGGAAACGTGGAAGTGTTCCTTGTTCAGGAAAACTCCTAATATCACGGCCACAATCGGGATCATGTAGGTAACGGAACTGGCAAACATCGGTGATTTCAATGCAATGATCTGATTGAACAAAAGCAAAGCCAGGCAAGTCCCGAAAACGCTCAGAATGCTGATGTAGCCCAACGCTTCGTATGCATATTCGTTGGTTTTCAGTACGCTTCCGGTGTCCAAACTCAAAGTCACGATCCACGCCGGAATGGCTAAGAATGTAAAGGATAAAGAAGCAATTTCCAATGATTTGAATTCGCTGAGTTTGAATTTAATCGTATTTAAACTGGTTCCGTACATCAAAGTCGCTAATAAAATAGCACCTACGTGTATGAATGAGATTTCAAGCGGTTCATTATTGATAATTCCGACCA
The DNA here is from genome assembly GCA_946478775.1 of uncultured Flavobacteriales bacterium. Next base: position 11,300 of record CAMLDR010000056.1, on the reverse strand, counting down.
GGATACAGATCCCAATAAAAGCTACCATTAAGCCAATGACTTGTTTCAATCGAATTTGCTGCCTGAAGAATAAATAACCCAGGATCAGTGTGAAAAAGGGGGTAAAGCTGTTGAGCATTCCCGCCAATCCGGATGACAGCTTTGTTTCTGCAAAGGTGAACAGGAACGCCGGAAGGAAATTTCCGCAGGTACCGACAATCAATAAATAAACGACCTGTTTCCAATGTTTGATCTTGCGCAGGTTCATCAGTCCGAAAGGCAGCATCACCAAACCGGCAATGGCCATTCTCAGAGCCCCTACCTGTGAATCGGAGAAAATAGTTGCGCCATTTTCATCATACATTCCACGCTTCATCAGGATAAATGAAGCTCCCCAAATAACTGCTAAAACGAATAGAGAGAGCCAGCTGCGCAAATCTTTACTCATTATCCGAGTTTTCGATCTGTTTTCTGGCATTACTCATTTTGAAGCGGATCGCAACCAAGGCAGGTAAGCCCATGTGAATCAAAATAAAAAGGGCATAACCAATTGGTTTCAATTCGAATTTACTCGGAAAAATGCCATTAGCAAGCGTTTTATCCAATCCGATCCCGAAATAATAGCTCAAAGCCACCTTTCCTTCTGTTTCGATGTGAACCAATTCATGGTCGTAATGAAAGATCCCGTCATACATGGGAATCGGGACAAAAATGCAGAGAATCAGGAACAATATTCCGATTATAAATCCGAGCAAAAAAGGTCTTTTCAATAGTTCACTCATTACTTCAGGGCTTTAAATCCTTCTGAAAAAAATACGCGGTCACGGTTTACACGCTCTTCCACTCCGGCTCTGAATTCCTGGTATTTTCCATCCGGGATACAATTCAAAGGGAAGGACAATTGCAAATCCTCAATGTATTCAAAGTAAAGTGTCTGTTGATGCGTTTCGATGCGTCTCAATCCGGAAAAAAACAGCAAACGCACTTCCCGGTCTGCAACCACCACTGCTTTGTGTGTAATTCCCACCCGGAACCAGGATTGGGCAATTGCAAGGAACAGCACTTGGTCCAGTACCATAATCCCATAAACAAGCGCTACCGGCCAGGCTTCAGTTGTTAGAAGTAAAACAGCAACCATGCAAAACAAGGCAAGCAGTGTTTCCATTATCAAAAACAGGCGCACCTGCTTTTTGCGTTCATTTGAAACGGGAATACTCCACAAAAAACGTTCGGGTTTCCGGGTCATCGTTACACCCACCCAGCGACTTACGGACCGGCGAATGATCAACAGCAGCAAAAGAGTTGCAATTCCAATGAAAATATGGAATTTGAAAGGGAGTTCCGCAATCGGAATGTTGAAAAAATCAATATCAAATGCCACACAGATGATAAACGCAAATGCCGGGAAAGAGAAAAATATCAGTAAAATATTTATGGAGCGATTCATCTATTATTGGATCATTTTAATCTTTGCTTTCAGCTCCTCAATTTTACGCTGAGCTGCTGCAATCTTTCCTTCTACTTCTTTCTTCAGGATATCTGCACCTTTTGATTTCGCAAAGAAGCCCAGGTTATTCTCAAACTGTAAAATGTCGGATTTTAATTTGTTTATTTTATCGTGCAGGTCGTATTTCTCACGTGCCATTGCTCTTTCGGCGTTAGGATCCGCTTTCATGGTATCCAGGCGCGCCTGGAACAACATTTTCTCCTGCTCCGCACCTTCAAGCTTCAATTTCTTGTAATGACCATCCAAAGCTTCTTTGTATGCATTGAAAACACGGTCTTTTTCTTTCATCGGAACGTGTCCGATTTCGTTGAATTCAGTTGCAAAGTTCTTCAGCAAAGTCATTGCTTCTTTTTTATCTTCCGGAATTGTTGCCGCTTTAATACGGTCGATCAATTCCATTTTTTGCGTCAGATTTCCTTCAAACTCTTTGTCTTTTGAACTGAAATGAGCTTGTTTCGCTTCGAAGAAATGATCACACGCAGCACGGAAGTCTTTCCACAGTTTTTGCTCGAAACGCTGACCGGCACTTCCCAATGCTTTCCATTCTTTTTGGATTGCCAGGATCTGATCCGTTGTTTTCTTCCACTCGGTTGAATCTTTCAATTCTTCCAGCTTGTCCACCAACTGCTGTTTTTTTGTTGCTACTTCATCAAACTTTCCTCTGACAGAATCAAAGAATGTTTTCTTTTTTGCAAAGAACTCATCACAGGAAGCACGGAATTCTTTCCAAACCTCTTCGTTTTCTTTGCGCGGACCGAAACCGATTTTCTTCCATTCTTCCTGTAAAGCAAGTAATGAAGCCGTTGTAGTATCCCAGTCCTTGGTATTAGTGGATGTAAAATCTTTCACCAATTCGGCAGCTTTTAGGGCAATCTCTTTTTTTAATTCGAGGTTCCCGGCCAATTCCGTTCGTTTCTCATCGTAGAACACCTGGATTCTTGCATAAACAGCACGAACAGCATCCCAATAGGAGTTTTTCAGGCTTTCCCATGCTTCATTTCCCACAGGACCTGTTTCTTCCCATTCATTTTGAAGCGTTTTGATTGCCTGCTCCACATCTTTCACGTGTTCCACTTTCGACAATTCCTGGATCCTGCGAATGACATCCAATTTCAATTGGTGGTTCCGGTGCAGGTCATGCTCACGTAACTCCCGGTAAATCTTGATATGGTAAAAGAAGGTTTCCAATAAACGGGAATACTCGGATTGAATATCCTGGCGTTTTTCACGCGGAATATCCCCTACCTCTTTCCAGGCGTCATGGATTTCTTTGTATGCAGTCATGGCCGCACCAATGTTCTCTTCTTTTTCAACAACGTCTTTGAGTCGGTCTAAAAGCACTTTTTTACGACGTAAATTGGATTCTTCCGCTTCTTTCTTTGCTTTCTGCAATCCTCCTTTACGCTCACGGAACTCATTGTACAAGTTATAAAACTCTTCCCGTACAGGATCAGAAGAGCGTTCCTCCACCGGTTCACCCTTTTCCTGGGCTTCCAGTTGTTTGATTTGGAACTGACGATCCTCTTCCAAAACTGCGTCCTCAAATTGATTACGCAATTCACTCACCTCACGCGCTACAGCCAGCGCATCTTCTTGCTGCACGAGATTTTTTAATGACTCTAATAAACTTGCCTTTTCCATGATAAAGCTTTTAGTGGTTTCTCAATTTACGATTATTTAACCAACTACAGTTGACATTTCGAAATTTGTAAGTGAAATAAAGCGTGCAATTCTCGCTTCAATTTCATCGTGATTAATTTCCAGTAAACGTTCCGTTCCGAATTTTTCCACGCAGAAAGATGCCAATGCGGACCCTGCGATAATTGCACGTTTCATATTCTCAAAAGAAGTATCATCCGTTGCTGCAATGTATCCGATAAATCCACCAGCGAAAGTATCTCCTGCTCCTGTCGGATCGAATACGTCTTCCAATGGTAAAGCCGGCGCAAAGAATACTTTATCGTCCTGGAACAACAAAGCTCCATGCTCTCCTTTTTTGATGATCAGTGTTTTAGGTCCCATTGCACGAATCACACGGCTTGCTTTAACCAGTGAATATTCTCCGGACAACTGACGTGCTTCTTCATCATTGATGATTAAAACGTCGATCAGTTTCAATGTTTGTTTCAAATCATCCAAAGCGATATCCATCCAGAAATTCATCGTATCCATTGCGATGAGCTTCGGTCTTTTTGTCAAACGCTCAATTACCTGGCGCTGAACCTGCGGACTTAAGTTCCCTAACATCAGGTACTCTGCTCCCTGGTAAGATTCCGGAATGATCGGATCAAAATCACCCAATACATTCAACTCCGTTACCAAGGTGTCTCTGGAGTTCATATCGTTGTGGTAACGACCTGACCAAAAGAAGGTTTTTTCACCTTGTTTGATTTGCAATCCTTCCAAAGCAACACCTTTAGAACGAAGCAGATCCAATGTTTCCTGCGGGAAATCATCTCCAACCACCGATACAATGCGCTGGTCTTTTATAAAGTTTGAAGCAGACAATGCAATAAAGGTTCCTGCACCACCTACAATCTTATCTGTTTTTCCGAATGGAGTTTCAATAGCATCAAATGCCACACTACCAACTGTCAATAGACTCATTTTCTTAATTTAGTTGGGCAAATGTACGCAAGATTTAGGTATTATTCGTGCGGATATCAGGAAGTATTTATAAGGAATGAATGAGTTGCATCCGATAATGTTTTAAATTTTACAATCATTCTGCAAAAGTTCGTTTTTATTTTAACAAAATTTAATCCGTTCATTTTTCGGTACGCTTCTTGTTTAGTTGCTCTCGAATTAAACCAACTGTTATGAAAAAACAAGTTACATTCTTTGGATTATTCGCTTTACTAGCGTTTGGAACAGCAAACGCTCAGGAGAAAGCAAACTTCGGAACCGATTTCGAGCCAATCAGAAAAGAGATGGTTGCCTGGGATGCTGTTCGCGGTGAGTGGTTAGCTCAGTCGATGGAAGCTATGGCGAATAAAAAACCTACTCCGGACCGTAATTTCCCGGAAGAATACACCCCAGCAGAAATGTTTGGCGCTATGCCAAGCGCAACACAGGAAAAAGTCCGGTCACAGATCCAGCGATCGAGTACTACCACCGACAGTTCATCCCGTGCCCAATGGTCGCGATTGAACAGCTTTACGAACAGAACTCCGGATTGTAAACCGGTTATGGGAAGAACGTATGGCGACCCGCATTTAAAATCATTTGACGGAGCTACTTATTCCTTCCAGACGGTTGGAGAATTTACGCTTGCCAGATCCGGAAGCGGAAACGTAAACGTACAGGTGCGTCAGCGTCCGCAATCGGATGATTTCTCATTGAACACAGCTGTAGCAATGAACGTTGGCGGAGACCGCGTTTGTTTTTACGCCAATGAAAAGCCCGACGGAAATACAACGACCCCGCTTCGAATCAACGGAGAACCTGTTTACATCGAAGGATCCAATTATTACCTGGAGCACGGAGGAACGATTTCTCCTTCAGGAAGAAACAATTACACGATTACCTGGCCAACGGGAGAAAAAGTAAAACTGGACGGTTCTCAATCAGGCGGAATGGGATTCTATAACATTGCGATGGAAATTTATCCCTGTACCGATACCTATGACGGAATTCTCGGAAATGCGAACGGAAGAACTTCAGACGATTTCGATGTTCGCAACAGCATGGGAGGAATTTCTTCTTCCAACTGGAACATGGGAGTTTTCGGTTCTACCAACCAACGAGACCAGGTGCTGGAAAAAGAATACCTGGCATTTTTGGCAAAGGATTTTGCAAGACAATACCGCATTACTCCGCAGGAATCACTGTTTGACTACGGATTCAACCAAAACACGTTTGCATTCACAGACGAATCATTCCCGCGTGTACACCGTACTTTGGGCGATATGAACGCAGACGATTACAGAAGAGCTCAAAGGGAATGCGAACGAAGAGGATTTTCAGGAGGTGATTTGAGCGCTTGTATTTACGATAACGGTTACTTACGTATCGAACCGACTCCGCAGCCAAACATTCCAAACCGCACGGCAGGAAGACAAATGGAGCCGGTAAGAACCCCTGCTCCCAACGTGAACCCGGGACAAAAGCCATACAGAGAGCGTTATCCTGAACCCCGATTGGGAGATACTCGGACTGGAAACCCTGGAAACAACGGTGTCCCGAGAGGAACTGAATCCGAAGGATCTACCAGAACGATTGGTACGGAAGCAAACAAGCCAAACCCGGAAGCAACCGGAAATCCGGGAACAAGAACGACTCAGAAAGAACCGGCAACAAGTACACCGGTGGAAACAAAAAATCCACGTCCGTACACAAACAGCGAACCTGTTAAAACTCCGGAACCGGTAAAAGAACCGGAATCAAAACCTGTCAGCAGACCGGTCTATTCCGAGCCTGTGAGAACAGAGCCGGTAAAAACGGAACCTGTGAGAACAGAACCAGTAAGAACAACTCCGGTTAGAACAGAACCTGTTAGAACGGAACCACAATATACACCACCACCGAGCAGACCAGTATCTACTCCAGTGTCAACGCCGGCACAACGTCCGGCAAGTACACCGGTTTCGACACCGGCTGCTGCACCGTCAAAACCAATAACGTCCCCTGGAAGAAGAGGAGGTTAGTACAGAAAGGAGTCTTAACAGGCTCCTTTTCTTTTTCTCCTACTTTTTTCCAAGGCAAAAAAAAGTAGGCAAAAATGCCTTTCCAATTGACACGCTCAAGCAGCCTTCCCTTTTGGACCGATTCACGAAAAGAAGGGATCTGGATCCGAAATGCAAATTCCATAGCAGTTTTACAAACACTGTAGAATTTGCACTTTTCTGAATCGGTTCCCAAAACGGAAGGCTTTTATCTTCGTCACCCAAATTCGTGAGTTTAAAGACTAATTCAACTTCAAATAACGAATTGTGATGCTGTCAATTGAGATTCAACTCATTTCAACAACATAAATCCGCATGATCTGCGTGAGACAATTCCCGGAATTCTTTGCCAAAACTGAAACAAATTAAGAATCGAACGTTAATTACTATTTGAGGGCCAAGGTATTTAACCGGTGGTTTAGACGTAAATTTGATTTATGAAGTGGAAGAGGCGGCTGGTGAGATCTGTGAAGTGGTTCTTTGGAATCATTGTGACGCTTGTTTTGGTCATTAGTTTCCTCATTTATGTCTTCAAGGACGACATCATCAATTACGCTATTTCAGAGATCAATAAAACACTAAAAACGGAAGTTCACGTAGGTGAAATTGATGTGACCTTTTGGTCCACCTTCCCCAATCTGAGTCTTGATTTCAACCAGGTCTTCATCCAGGATGCCTTTTCCTATTCCACCAATAAAGATACACTTCTCTATACGGAACAGGTGCGCTTGAAATTCAATCCGATGGACATTTGGAATGAGAAGTACAATGTCAAGAAAGTAGAAATCAAACCCGGCACGTTGAAACTAAAAGTAGACAAAAAGGGCGATGTGAACTACGATATTTTCAGAGAGTCCGCTTCCAAAGAAAAAACGAATTTCAACCTCACCCTGGAATCCATTCATGCAACCGGCATCCGTTTTTCCTACGCGAATAAAGTGAATGATAACAGTTACAAAACAAAGGTGCAAGACATTCATTTGGTAGGAAACTTTACGCAGGACCAATTTGACATTGATACCAAAGCCGACTTTTACATTCAGCGCATTCAGAACGGATTGGTCCCATTCATCATCAACCAGCAGGCATCAACTGATGTTGCAATCCACATCGATCAAATCTCTGAAACCTTCTCCATTAACCGAGGAAAATTGTTGCTTTCGGGAATTCCTTTTGATTTCGATGTAAAAGTAGACACCAGTGAAGTGAGACTGAAAATTGATGCCGATCAAATTCCTTTAGCAGAATTGGCCAACAAACTGGCAGTAAAGGAAGTAAAGACCGTTTCCGAATTAAAAGGTTCGGGCACAGGAACTTTCCACCTGTCGTTTCAGAATAAACTGGCAAAAGATTCCTATCCGAAAGTGGATTGTAAATTCTCCATTGACAACGGAAGGTTAACCGAGCCAACCAAAGGATTAACGCTTCGTAATATTGACCTGAAGGGCTACTATTCCACACTAAAAGGAAAAGACAAGGAAGAGCTCACCATTAAAAACGTTTCCTTCCAAACGATCAGCGGCCCTTTTTCGGGGAACTTAGCTATCCGCAGATTCTCGAAACCCAGTTACCGCGGCACCGCAAAAGGGTCACTGGATCTGGAAGTGATCCATGCCTTATTCAAAATCCCTAAGATTGCAGAACTTTCCGGAAGGGTAAAAGTCAACACGAATTTCCACCTCGAAACCGTTTTTGAGAATGAAGAAGCAATCGTGGAAATTGTAGACGGAAACGGAACGGCATTGATGGACAATGTGGACTTCAGGCTTGAAAACGATTCCCGGAAATTTTATGATATGTACGGAAACCTGATCCTGAACAGAAGCGATGCCGTACTGGAAGGTTTAAAAGTGCGTTTGGGTGAATCTGACCTGGAACTGAACGGAAGCTTTAACTACATTGATCAATTCCTGCAGGACAGACACACGCTGGATGTTTCTGTTATTGCCGAAAGCAAGAAGATCAACCTGAAAGATTTCACCAATACCATTGCCGGTGACCCGAAAACCACCACCGCAAACAGGGAATGGATGCTTCCGACCCTGATCAACGGAAATGTCAAACTGAATGTCAATGCCATTCACATGGAGCATCATGTCTTCACCCAAATCAACGGAGAAATGACTGTTGGGAACCGGAGTATTTCCATTCAGAAGCTGCACGGTATTACAGCCAATGCAACCGTTCGCGGAACACTTGCCGTAGTGGAATCTTCTCCGGAATATTTTCAGCTGGCAACCAGTTTGAGCTCAAAAGACATCTATTTCAAGCCGATCTTCCGGGAATGGAACAATTTTGACCAGGAAGTCATCAAAGAAGACAACATCAGCGGCCGGGCAGAAGCAATTTTAGACCTGAAAGCTCCTTTTGATTTAAGTTACGGAATCCTGAAAGACGAACTGGAGGCTCAGATCCAATTAAAAATAGTGGGCGGACAGTTGAAAAATGTGTCCACGTTTACAGCACTCACAAAAGACCTGAAAACAGCGAAAACAAAAATGATCCTGAAAGCACGGGAAATTGATGCTTTGGGAGACAAACTGAACAACATCCAGTTTGAAACATTGGAAAACACCATTTTCATTAAAAAGAGCACGATCATTATTCCAAAAATGGAGATCAACTCCAACGCACTCAATATTACTATTGATGGAAAGCACAAATTCAATAACGACATTGATTACAAGTTCGCTTTCCGTTTCCGGGAGTTGAAGCAGCAAAAAGACGAATCGGAATTCGGGATCGTGGAAGACGACGGAACGGGAATCAAAGTTTTTGTGCGTATGCATGGGAACCTCGCTAATCCGATCATTGAATGGGATAAAACCTCCCGTCAGGAAGATGCCAAACAAAATCGCATAGAAGCCAAGCAGGAAGCCATTTCTATCCTGAAAAGCGAATTGGGCTTATTCAAAAAAGACACCACGATTAAAAAATACCAGCCTCCGAAAAAGGATTATGAGGTGTTGAAAATCGAATTTGGAAAAGAAGAAGAAGTGAACCCCTTCGAAGAAAAGAAAAAGATCGAAAAGGAGAAAAAAGGACTGAAGAAATTCGGGGAAAAACTCAAAGAAAAGGGCAAACCCGACGAGAAAGAAGAATTTACAGTGGAGTGAATTTACCTCTCCCCTTATGCTTACGCCGGAGCTCCAGCATAGGCGCATAGGGGAGATTGAGAGGGGTGGCTAAGATGTTTATCGCCACCTCCCCTAACCCCTCCTCAAGGAGGGAGACTTAAAAATTCCTCCATCTTTTCAGTTCTCTTTATTTTATTAATTATTAAAAACCGTAGAAATGAACGGAATTCAATCTTTTATAGACATGCTTTTCATTGGGGTGATCACGCTCTTTCCCGTGGTAAATCCGATCGGATCTGCTTTTATTATCAATCCTTACCTGTCGAATCTAGAGATCCGGGAAAAAAGAAAGGCGGTCAAGAAAATCGCACTCTATGCTTTTATCCTCTGCACCATTGCGCTTTTTGCCGGCCATTGGATTCTACAGATCTTCGGGATTACCATCCCAGTAGTGCAGCTTGCCGGAGGAATTATGATCTGCAAAATCGGATGGGAATTTCTTTCCTCGGATAAAAAAGACGAAAAACCGCTCACCGATGAATCCGGCGAAATACAGGCTTCGAATTATTCGCTTATCCAGGATAAATTATTCTATCCCATCACCTTTCCGATAACAACCGGTGCAGGTTCTATTTCAGTCCTTTTCACATTAAGTGCTCACAGTGCTAATGCCCATTTCAATTTGTACCTCATCAACACCGGGGCAATTCTTCTGGCAATCATTGTCATCTGTTTATTGATTTACTTTTTCTACCTGAACACCAAAAAAATCATCCGGGTAATCGGCAAAGAAGGAGAACAAATCCTCAACCGCATCATGGCGTTTCTCATTTTCTGCGTCGGACTACAAATCGGTATTACCGGGATTAAAGCGCTGATTTAAGATTCATATTTGATCTCAATTCGTAATTGCTTTTATGGATTTTTGAACCCAAATGCATCTTAGGTGTAACTAGTAATAATTCTAAACTGGATATTATGAGATTCGTTACCTTACTATGCATCCTACTACTTGGAACCGGCGCGGCCTTTTCCCAGTCCATTTCAGGAAACATGCATACTGAAGCAGACAGTGAAGCGCTTCGCTACGGAAATGTAGACATCTACAGAGGCGATAAATTAGTCGCTTCCGTTTTGACAGATAAACTGGGCAATTTTGCCCTTGCACTAGATACCGGAACCTACGTTTGTGTGATGAACTACGCCGGCTACTCCCCCATTACAAAAGAAATCAAAGTAACCGGCGATGAGGTTGCCGAGTTTAAAATGAAAGAAGACCCAAGCGCACCCAAACGCGCTGCAAAAGGGGAAGACGGTGATCTGCGCGGCGAAATGCGTGAGATTAGCGAAGTTGCTGTTATGAGCACTTCTGGTGGTAGTTCAAAGGTTTTAAGAAAAACAACCAGTGCGGCCTATTCGTATAGTGCCACTCCCGCCAGGGTAACTGCCAGCGGAACTGTCATGGCTCCCGGCTCGAAAGCAGGATTAGGATTGTCATATAACGGTACAGCCAGCTCAAACCAACTCACTGCAGGAGAGATCAACGACTTTTCCAAGTGGAAGATGTGGCAGGACCTTTCTAAAGGAGAATTGGCAACCCATCAAAAAACGTGGGAAATTGCACCATCCGGAAGATACACGGTGATGCTCCAGTCCGAAAGCGGCATTCCGATCGTAGATGCGATCGTGCAATTGCTCTCAAACCGCGATGTGCTGTTTACGACCCGCACAGACAACACCGGGAAAGCGGAATGCTGGTTAACGATTAAAAACGAAACACCGGTTATAAACGGAAAATTATCCATCCAGATCTCTTACAACGGAAAAGTATCGACAATCAATAAAGTCAGTGCTTTTGAAAACGGTTTGAACCATCAAAAATTGAATATCTCCTGCCAGGAGGTGGAGAATGTAGACGTGGCCTTTGTAGTAGACGCTACCGGATCCATGGGCGACGAGATCAGCTTCCTGCAGGCGGAAATGAGCGACATCATTTTCCAGTCAAAACAAATTAGTAACAAATTGAATTTCCGGTTCGCGAATGTCTATTACCGGGATGCCGGGGATTCATAT
>CAMLDR010000055.1 GCA_946478775.1 uncultured Flavobacteriales bacterium | reverse complement strand
ATTCGGACATAATGTGCTCTGGCTGGACTGTGTTGACAACTATACTCACTCGGAAACGTGGTTACAGCTGACAGTTCCGAATGTTGGTGAAGCGACCAATTATTTGTTGTCGAATGGAGTAGAAACCTGTGATGAATTGGAGGAATTACCTGAAAATATGCATTGGATACAGGATCCGGCAGGGACGGTTTTCAATTTACAGACCACCGAAACAAAATCAACAAAAGGAGAATAAAACCCTTTAATAACAAGATGGACAAAATAATAAATATGAAAAAAGCAGCATGCATTATTTTGTTAATTTTTACGGGCTCATTTGCAAAGGCACAACCTTATTCCATTACGGCTTACATTGATTCTTCCGTAATCACAAGCAATGAGATCTCATCATTACAAAGCGTGAGTTATGCAGGACAAGCAATGAATTGGGTTTTTGACCGCAGGGTCGATGATTGGATCTTCTTAAACACCTACTTATTTGATGTTATTTACGATGACGGGATTACTTCCCAGGTACAGGTCAACCCGGAATTTGACATTACTGCTGCCACGATAGAGGCTGAAAAATATGCGTTTATCCTGGGGCAGCTTCCGGCTTGTCTTCGAACAGGAATAGATAAGATCTGGATCCACCTGGGAACGGAATCTTTTGGTGGTGGTTTTGACGCAGTGCTGATTCATGTCGGTCAAAGCGCATCCTATGAGCAATTGGGCATTCTCGAAGAAGTATTGGTACATGAGGCTGTGCATACGGCACTTGATCCCACTCATGCAGCTGCATCCGGCTGGCTGGCTGCACAAAATTCGGATGGAGGATTTATTTCTACTTATGCAGCTTCCAGCCCGACTGTAGAAGACCTGGCGGAAAGTTTTCTGACCTGGATCATGGTCAGACAGTGTGATCTTCGAATCTCAACCGTGGATTCGCTGATGATTTCGGAATCGATCCCGCAGCGTTTGGAATACCTGGACAGTCAGAATTTTAGTATGTATCCTCTTTGTATAGATTCGGGTACGATGGGAGTAAATGAAAAAGCAATTCAGGCAGATGTATTTCTGTTTCCCAATCCTACAAACGGTCAATTCAGTATTCAATCAACTATTTCTTTAACAGGAACTGCTTATTTTATTTGTAACGAAACAGGTCAATTGATTGAAAACGGCCAAATCAGCTGTGAAAATATGAATATTGACCTGAATCATTTACCCAATGGAGTTTATTTATTCTATTTGGAAAACGGAATAGGGAAGCCGGTGAAAGTTATCAAAGGTTAAAGTGCAGTGCTGGAGTTTTGAACTTCTATTCAGATTCTCTATTTTAGATAAGCTTAGTATTTAATTAAATAGTCATTTCATGGAAAAGTTACAATTCAAAGAAAGCATTCAAGCGCCTGCCAGCAGGGTTTATGATTTGATGCTTGGCATCAGCAGTAAATCAACTTATGAGCAATGGACCGCTGCGTTTAATCCAACATCGACTTTTGAGGGAAGTTGGGAGAAGGGAAGTAAAATCCTGTTTCTCGGAGTAGACGAAAAAGGAGAAAAGGGAGGTATGGTTTCCAGGATAGCTGAAAATATTCCCAATCAATTTGTTTCTATTAACCATTATGGTCTTCTGAAGGGGGAAGAGGAGATCACAGAAGGACCGGAAGTGGAAAAATGGGCAAACGGATTTGAGAACTATACTTTCGAAGAAAACAATGGAACTACAACCGTTATTGTTGACCTGGATACCACGGAAGAATTTATAGATGAGATGAATCAGACCTTTCCAAAAGCTCTCAACAAGCTGAAAGAACTTGGTGAAAGATAAACTCCCTTTATAACAGCTAATACAACCCATTCATTGGGATTATCGATAATTATCGGGACGGAATTCTCATTGCGATAGCTATCGGGGCGCAATTATTCTTCTTGATGCAGCATCAATCAGTCAGAGTTAAATTTGTAGTATGCTCTTTCCGCAATGGAGCACTACTTTTACTTTCACACTAATCCGTCAGCTGACTGATCTTAATTCGGTCTTCAAAAGCTTGCGCTTCTCCTAAATTATTTTCGCACTGACGTTTGTCATAATTTAGTCTTCAAAGCTAAGGCTGCACTAACGCTTGCCATATCAAAAGCTATGCTTTTTCTTCTTATCTTTGCAAAAAAATTTTCTATGGCATTGAAATGCGGAATTGTTGGTTTGCCGAATGTGGGTAAGTCGACTTTGTTTAATTGTTTATCTAACGCTAAAGCGCAATCTGCGAATTTTCCTTTTTGTACGATCGAACCCAATGTAGGAACGATCTCAGTTCCGGACCCACGTTTGGAGAAACTGGAAGCGATGGTGAATCCGGAGAGAGTAGTTCCAACCACGATGGAAATTGTGGATATTGCAGGTTTGGTAAAAGGAGCTTCGAAAGGGGAAGGTTTGGGTAATCAGTTTTTGGCAAATATCCGTGAAACAGATGCTATTCTGCACGTGCTGCGTTGCTTTGAAGATGGGAACATCATTCACGTGGACGGCCGTGTAGACCCGGTAAGTGATAAAGAAATCATTGATATCGAATTGCAGCTGAAAGATTTGGAATCGATTGAAAAGCGTATTCAGTCTTTGGCTCGCAGCCTGAAGTCGGGAGATAAAGAAATCGTAAAAGAAAATGAGTTGGCTTTGGCTGTCAAAGCTGTTTTGGAGCAGGGTAAATCTGTTCGTTCCATGACCTTTGATGAGAAAGAAGCTGAAATCGTTCAAAAATTCCAATTGATTACTTCAAAACCTGTGATGTACGTTTGTAATGTGGAGGAATCTGCTGTAAAAACAGGAAATGCACATGTAGAAGCAGTTCGTGCGTCGGTAAAAGATGAAAATGCAGAGATCTTGATCGTAGGAGCAAAAATTGAAGCAGATATTACTGAATTGGAAACATACGATGAGCGCCAGATGTTCCTGGAGGAATTAGGTTTGGAAGAACCGGGAGTGAATCGCTTGATCCGTTCTGCCTATTCCTTGTTGAATTTACAAACTTATTTCACGGCAGGAGTGAAGGAAGTACGTGCATGGACGGTTCCAATCGGTGCAACTGCTCCACAGGCAGCCGGAGTAATCCACACAGATTTCGAAAAAGGATTTATCCGCGCAGAAGTGATGAAATACGACGATTACACAACTTTAGGTTCCGAAGCAGCTGTAAAAGAGGCGGGGAAATTTAAAGTCGAAGGAAAAGAATACATTGTGCAGGATGGAGATATCATGCATTTCAGATTTAACGTGTAAGTCTGAATTGATTAATAGTAAAGCTCTGGCATCGGTTGTCAGGGCTTTTTTCGTTGGCTCCATTTAGTTACCCTGGTAGAAGGTGGATAATCTTGCACTTATCCCCGGGAAAGTTATAATCGATCTGCCTACCAAGCTTTCTGCAGGTTTTTCATCTATCGGAATACTTTTTCTGAAAAACACTTATCAATCGCACGAAAGGTAAATCCTTGTGAATCACTAAGTTTTGAAACACACTTTTTACGGATATGAATTGAATCTCATTTGACCCTCTGAAAGCAAATAAAAGCCGCGTTGAACCTCTAATTTTGCTGCCAAATTGTTTAATAAGAATTTATGAAGTCAATAGTTTTAACACTCTTTTTTTCCGTCTTTTTACAAGCGGTTCAAAGTCAATCATTAAATCCCGCCTCAATCGAACAATTGGTGAACACAGACATTCCACCTGGTCAATTTGCTACACAAATAGCATCTGCCCCTGATGGAAGCTATACCGTTATTTGGATTACAGGGCAAAGTTCCGGGCAGCTCAAAGCGAGAAGATACGATAGTTCGCATAATGCTGTTGGAGGTGAAGTGATGATTGATCCGTCTGTTTCTATTTCAAAGTTTCTGAACATCGAACACTGGAAAAACGGCAAATATGTCATTTCCTACGTACTGAATTCTACTTTGAAATTTCTCGTCCTGGATGAATTAAACAACGTTGGAACAGGAATAACGGTTTCAACTACTGTTGCTTTTGAGAAGCAGGATTTTGCAATTAAGGGTGATTCCCTGGCTTTCCTTTACAGCAGGGATTCGGATAAACAACTATACCTGAGAGGGTACAATTTGTCTGCCAATGCCTGGTTCAATTCAGAAGTTCGGATAACTGAACAATCCCATTCCTATGTGGAAGCACCAAATATCATCTATCACAGCAATGGACGTTTAACGGCAATTTATCATCAGATAATCGCCACAGGATGCTGCATAGCAGAACGAAAAATTATGCGCAAGACTTTTAACAGTTCATTCCTGGCTGAAATTCCGGAGTATGCTCTCTGGGCTCCCGGGATTGATAATTATATCAGTGCAGATATGGAGGCAACCGGGAACAGCAACGGTGAAGTAATGATCGTAACAACTCACGGTGAATATCCCGGTACAGATAAATTGCGTCTGTGGATTTTAGGCAGTACCGGAACTTTTATTGTGAATAACACTGTGCTCCTGAATGGAAATCCCTATGCCTGGCAGCTTGGAACAAGAGCGCAGCTATACGATAACGGAGACTACGTGATTGCTAAATCATTCTGGATTGATTTGCCGAATGGCAATATGCCGGCGAATTCCGAAGAAGTATATGTCATTTATGGAAAAAATTACGATCAAAGCAGATCCGCTGCTTTACAGGTGAATAGTACTGGTCCGGGCGAGCAGGATCAACCGGCAATAGCCAAATTACCGAATGGCGGATTTGTAGTTGCGTGGTCCGGAAACGGGTTCCAGGGAGATTCCCGCGGGATTAATGTGCGTGCATACAATGCAGTAACTTTCCCGGGTGTGGCATTCAGTGCAGCGGGAACATTTGCCGTGAATGAAGGTGGAACGACTACAATCGGCGTGACACTGGGAACTCAGCCTGCAGGAAACGTAACCGTAGACTTATCATCATCCGACCTCACAGAAGGAACGGTAAGCCCGGCTCAATTGACCTTTACTTCAACAAACTGGAATGTGGTTCAAAACATAACCGTAAACGGTGTCGATGATACGAACGATGACGGAAATATTTCTTTCAACCTCATTGCTTCCACAACAGGAAGTATCGATGCAGGGTATGCCGCGTTGGCGAATAAGAACCAGGCAATTACTAATATGGATAACGATGCAACGATAACGATGCCTTCCGCACAGAGTTTCTGTAAAACCACAGGAATGAGTAATGTAAATGCGCTTATTTCCAATGTGGGGGCTGCAATTACTTCTGTTACCGCAACCAGCAGTGATCAGAATGTAGCAGATAACAGCGATATTACAATCAATAATTTAGGAAGCGGAACATACGGAATTGTAATCAATAACCTGAACAACAACACTACCGGAACAGCTCAGATCACTTTGACAGCAAACGACGGCCAGTTTAATTACACAGGCAGTTTCAATATTACGACTACCGGAATTACGATTACAACAGATGCAACAGCAAATAGCATTTGCCAGGGAGAATCCATTACCCTTTCAGCTACAGGGGCACAAAATATTACCTGGAGCAACGGAGTTTTGAATAATGTACCATTTTCACCGACAACGACCACCACTTATACAGCGACAGGTGATAATGGAGCAGGATGTTCCGGATCAGCTACCGAAACAATTACCGTGAATCCTACTCCGGTAACCCCGACCATTACTCCGGGTGGACCAACTGCTTTTTGTGCAGGCGGCTCTGTTACCCTGACTTCTTCTGAACCTTCAGGGAATACCTGGTCGAACGGTTCAACCGCTTCAAGTATCACCGTTTCAGCAGCAGGAACTTATACTGTTTCACAAGGAGGAACTTGTTCGGCTACTTCAGCACCGGTTACCGTTATAGTAAACAATGTACCTTCAGCTCCGGCCATTACACCGAACGGACCAACTACATTCTGTGCAGGAGGATCTGTTACTTTAACATCTTCTCAGGCAACGGGTAACTCCTGGTCTACAAGCGCTGTTTCTCAAAGTATTGATGTTACTTCTACAAATACCTATCTGGTGACTTATACAGATGGAAACGGATGTACATCTCCGGCAACGAGTATTTTGGTAACAGTACAAGCTGCACCGAACGTTTCTGCAGGACCGGACCAAACGGTTTGTGAAGGAGAAATGGTTACCTTATTGGGATCAGGAGCAACTTCGTATTCCTGGACAGGTGGAATTACAAACGGAGTTCCTTTCGACGTAAATAACCAGGCTACTTTTGAAGTGACAGGAACCGGAAGCAACGGATGCACGAATACAGACCAGGTGACTGTTTTTGTGAATAACGCACCCAATGTAAGTGCAGGACCAAACTTGGTTGTTTGTAACGGAGCATCCATTACCTTGAACGGAAACGGTGCGCTAACTTACGATTGGGACAATGGCGTGACAAATGGAGTTTCCTTTGTTCCGACACCCGGAACAACAACTTATACTGTTACAGGAACAAACGCAGCTGGTTGTGAGGCAGAAGATGAAATGACAGTAACCGTAAATCAATTGCCGAATGTCAGCATTTCACCGATTTCAATTTTCTGTTTATCTGACGGGGCAGCAGCATTGACTCAGGGAACACCTTCTGGAGGAACTTACACAGGAACAGGAATTACGGGAGTTGTTTTTAGTCCATCAACAGCAGGATTAGGGATTCACCCGCTTACCTATACTTACACGGATTTGAACGGCTGTCAGAATACGGCTTCGTCAACCGTTACGGTAGATCAGTGTTTGGGAATCGACGAAACGGCAGAAGCTAAATTGTCAGTTTACCCGAATCCAACAAGTGGATTGGCAAGTATCGAATTCCCGGGATCATTCAACTACTCAGTTGCTGATGCTCAGGGAAGAAAAGTACTGGACGGAAAAGCTTCTGAAGTCGCTCAGTTGGATTTATCTGCCTTCGGTAACGGAGTATACCAGGTATTGGTTCAAACTGAAAATACTTCAATCATGATTAGATTGGTGAAAAACTAAGCATTCCAAATAGATTGATAAAGGCATTCGTCAAACGGCGGATGCCTTTTTTGTTCCGCAAACCGATTGTTAGCGGTGAAAAGACATTTGAATGTTAGTCAGGGTCTTAACGGGTTTTGGTTAAATGGATTTTTTAAAACACTTATCAATCGATTAAAATGTAAACGACTGTTAATCAATATGGGTTTAGATGCGGGTATTTACAGATATGAATCCAGTTGTTTTTAAGGGCGTGAAAGAAGAAAAAGAATGCTCCTGGCGACCTAATTTTACCATGAATTAAACACAAAACGGGAATACCGAAACCCGATTAGAGTAGGTGAAAATTAAATTTAAAAAGTGATGAAAAATTTTTTGATGGTTACCCTTTGCTTAGCTTTGAGTGTAACTGCTTTTGCACAAAAACCAACGCCCGCAAAAGAAAAAAAACCAACCAAGCAAGAAACGATGGATTGGATTGCTGGGAAGATGAAGGAAAATTTGGGATTAGGCCGGGAATTTGTCTCTTATAGTAATGGAAAATTCGTTTATAAAAAAGAATGGAAAGCATTTGTTTACTGTGTAACAACGATTGACCTGAATAAAGTAACAGGAATGAGTTCAGAGTACGCTACTGATGTTTTTGTTTCAGGTAAAGGTATCGTTTCTACACTATGTGACGATGAAGCGAAAACTACATCTTTTCCAGAGTATATTTCAATTAGCGGTCCGAATTATGAGGACTATTCTGCACCTTTCAATTTCACTCCTGATCAGGCTTTGGTAGAAAGGTTGAAAAAAGCATTTACCACTTTGATTGAATTCAATTCGGTGAAGAAAGCAGAGGGCGAATCGTTTTAAATAACCCTATAAATTACAAATCCCCTTCAAGTACGCTACTGGAAGGGGATTTGATGTAACCAGAGCCCGTCTTGATGTGAGGACGGGTTTCTCTATTAAGATTTCTTCGTGCAATGGATCTTAAATTCACCTCCATCCACCGCCCAAAGACTGGTAAACACTTACCATGTTGTAAAGCTGTTCCTGCTTGATCTCAATCAGGTCAAATTTGGCTTCAATCGCATCACGCTGTGTCATCAGAACTTCCATGTAATCTGCCTTTGCCGATTTAAATAAGTTGCCGGAGATCGAAACGGATTGAGTAAGTGCGTCCACCTGTTTCTGTTTCAGGTCGTAACTGTTCTTCAGGTTTTGGACTTTCGAAACGCGATTCACCACTTCTATATAAGATTTCAGGATCGTTTGTTCGTAAGTGTAAACAGCCTGGATTTGTTTCGCATTTGCTGAAGCGTATTTTGCTTTCAGTGCATTCCGGTTGATCAGCGGAGCAACCAGATCACCTGCAATATTGTAAAGCAGGGATTGAGGTGAAGTGATGAGGTACTTCACGTTGAAAGCCTGGTAACCAATTCCGGCAGTAATGCGCAGGGAAGGGTAGAAGTTTGCGCGTGCAACTTTGATATCCAGTTTGGATGCCTTCAGTTCCAGTTCTGCCCGCCGGATATCCGGACGATTTTGCAGCAGTTGTGAAGGAATGCCTGTGTAAATCGTATCCGGGACCATTTGCTGAAATGCTGCTGAATTGCGTTGTACAGGCTGAGGGAAACGTCCGACCAGGAAGTTGATCCTGTTTTCGGCCTCTATGATCTGCTGCTTCAGGTAAAACAAATGACTTTGGTTCTTGTAAACTTCTGCTTCGAACTTTTTCACTGCCAATTCGGTAACTTCACCTGCTGTTTTCTGCATTTTCACGATTTCCAGTGCATTTTTCTGGATTTCTAAGTTCTGCTGCAGGATCAGCAGTTTATTGTCGTAAGCCATTAGTTCGTAATACGATTCGGAGATTTCAGCAACCAGGTTCGTCACCATGAAGTTTTTTCCTTCAACGGTTCCCAGGTAGCGGGATGAAGCTGCATCCCTGCCGTTTCGCAGTTTACGCCAGATGTCAATTTCCCAGGAAGCATTCAGGCCAACCGTAAAGTTTCCAAGTGGCTCGGGAAACCCTTTTCCGTCATGTATAGGCAAGTTTTTCTCCACTGCACCGTCGCGGGTATATTCGCCCACTTTTTCTACTCCGGCTCCAAGTCCAACTCCGGCAGAAGGAAGGTATTCCCCTTTTTTGGCTCTTACTTCAGCTTTTGCGACGTTGATTTCCTGCATCGTGATATTCAACTCCTGGTTGTTTTTAAGAGCGGTATCGATCAGAGCTACGAGGTATTGGTCCTTGAAAAAGTCCTTCCACTTGATATCAGCAGTATTCGTTGTGTCTTTTGAGCTTTGGTATGCTTCAGGAGTATACCTGTTTTCCGTCTTGGGATTCATTTTCAGGCTTTTGCAAGCGGTGATGGTCAGTGCCAGTGTGGCGACTATGACCCAGATCCCGATTCTATTATTAGTGCGCATTGTTTTCAGTTTCATCTGTTGTTGGAAAATGGTCGATTGCATGAACAAAGTCTTCGGTTAATGAACTGTCATCTTCATTCCGGATCAGTTTGCGGCCATCTGCAAGCGTGCCGAAAATGTAGTACAGTCCTGGAATAATGATTACTCCGAAAATAGTACCGAAAAGCATTCCTCCCAGTGCACAGGCACCGATCGTTCTGTTGCCGATAGCTCCCGGACCGGTTGCAATAACCAATGGGATCAGTCCGGCAATGAATGCAAATGATGTCATTAAGATGGGACGGAAACGTACTTTTGCACCTTCAATGGCGGCTTCAAGAACAGTAGCGCCCTCGTGGTGCTTTTGCATGGCGAACTCTACGATCAATACGGCATTTTTACCGAGAAGCCCCACGAGCATCACCAATCCTACCTGTGCGTAAATGTTGTTTTCCAATCCCATGATCTGAAGCAGGAAAAAAGATCCGAAAATACCGGCTGGAAGAGACAGGATTACGGCTAAAGGAATAATGAAACTCTCATACTGTGCTGCCAATACAAAGTATACAAATATCAATACGACAATGAAAATGTATAATGCCTCATTTCCACGCATCACTTCGTCTTTGGAAAGTCCTCCCCAATCAATGTCATACCCTCTGGGTAAGGTAGATTTGGCAACCTCCTGTGCAGCTTTAATCGCTTCACCGCTGCTGTACCCTTTTGCTGCGGACCCGCGAATAGAAGCAGTGGTGTACATATTGTAGCGGTTGATCTCATTTGCTCCCTGTGACTTCACAATTTTCATGAATGCGGAGAATGGAACCATCTCGCCCCGATCGTTTTTTACATACAACTTCATAATGTCTTCCGGAAGTCTCCTGTATTCGGGTGATGCCTGGACAAATACTTTGAAGAAACGCTGGTACTTGATGAAACCCAATTCGTAGGTACTTCCTATCAAAATGGAGAGTGTATTCATGGCATTCCCGATTGAAACTCCTTTCTGCATCGCCAGATCATTGTTGATCTGAAGTTCGTATTGCGGATAGTTAGCACTGTAGAATGTGAACAAACCGGTGATCTCTTTCCGTTTGCGCAGTGCATTCATGAATTCCGTATTCACCCGCTCCAGTTCCAGGTAATCACCCGTATTGGTCTTGTCGAGTAATTGAAGGGAAAAACCTCCCGCTGCACCGTAACCCGGAACTGCCGGCGGATCAAAGAACTCAATCGTTGCTCCCGGGATTACTTTGGCTTTTTCTTCCAGCTCGTAAATGATCTCCTGTACGTTGTGCTTTCTTTCCGACCATGGATCCAGGTTGATCAAACAGGTTCCGGCGTTGGAACCGCGACCTTCTGTTAATACCTCGTAACCTGCCAAAGCAGAAACGGATTTAATACCAGACACTTTTTCTGCAATTCCCTGCAGTTTACGGGCAATATCGTTGGTTCTTTCCAGTGTTGATCCAGGCGGGGTCTGAATAATTGCATAGATCATTCCCTGGTCTTCACTTGGAATGAAACCGGAAGGTAATTTCTGGCTCAATCCGAAAATTCCAAGACCAAATGCAAGTAAGATGACGAACGTGACAAGTCTCCGGTTTACAATACGGGTTAACAACCCGACGTAGCGTCCGGTCAATTTCTCAAATCCGCGGTTGAACCAATCCAGGAACCGATTGATGGGCGTTCTTTTTCTTGCTTTTCCGTGATTGTTTTTCAATAGCATCGCACAAAGAACCGGTGTCAGTGTGAGGGCAACCAATCCTGAAAGTACAATGGAAGTTGCCATGGTAATTGCGAACTGCCGGTAGAAAATCCCTACCGGACCTGTCATGAATGCAACCGGAATGAATACTGCGGTCATCAATAAGGTAATTGCAATAACGGCACCGCTGATTTCTTTTAATACTTTTTTGACCGCATGATAAGGCGAAAGGTTTTCTTCTTCCATCTTGGCATGAACGGCCTCCACGACGACTATGGCATCATCCACCACAATACCGATTGCCAAAACCAACGCAAATAAAGTGATCAGGTTGATCGTTAATCCGAATAGCTGCATGAACATAAATGCACCGATCAGGGAAACCGGAACGGCGATTGTTGGGATCAGGGTAGAACGGAAGTCGCCGAGGAATAGGAAAACTACCAAAGCAACGAGAATGAATGCTTCTCCAAGGGTATGAACTACTTTTTCCACAGATGCATCCAGGAAGTTCGAAACGTCATAACTGATTTCGTATTCCATTCCCGGAGGGAAAGAAGTCTTTTTCAATTCTTCCAGTTTCTCTTTTACCCGTTCGATGACTTCGGTTGCATTACTTCCGTAAGTTTGTTTCAATACGATTGCAGCCGAAGGATATTCATCTTTGTTGGAATAAATATCGTAATACTCACTTCCTAGCTCCACTTCCGCCACATCTTTCAGGCGAAGAATTTCTCCTTCCGGATTTGAACGGATGATGACATTTTTATATTCATCTGCTTCATTGAAACGTCCTTTGTAGGTCAATACATATTCCAATGCTTCTGCGCGCTTCCCGTCACTTCTGCCGATACGTCCCGGAGAACCGATGACACTTTGTGAGTTGAGTGCTTCCATGATCTCGTCGGTTGAAATATTATAAGCCCGCATCCGGTCCGGTTTCAGCCAGATCCGCATGGCATATTGTCGGCTTCCCAAAATACTTGCCTGGCCGATTCCATTAATACGCTGCAATTCCGGGATCATATTTACCCCCGCAACGTTGAAAATGAATTTCATATCGGCTTTTGGATCTTTGCTGTACAAGTTGACATACATCAACATACTTGGCATGATCCGGTTTACGACCACTCCTTCCCGCTGCACCAGGACCGGTAGACGATTCAAGACCTGGGCAATGCGGGTATTTACCTGGACAAGTGCCTGATCCGGATCTGTACCCAGGTTGAATACGATTTGAATGTTCGCTTCCCCGGCACTCGTTGCATCGGAAGTCATGTATTTCATCCCGGGAACACCATTTACGGCTTGCTCGAGGGGAATCAGAACGGACTCGGTCAATACTTTTGCACTTGCACCCGGATAAGAGGCTCTAACGATAACAGTGGGTGGAGCGATTTCAGGAAACTGCGAGGTGGATAATCCGCTGATAGCGAGTATACCCATGAAGATGATGACCAATGAAAGCACAATAGCTAAAACAGGTCTCTGTATGAATTTGTTAAACATGATCTGACTGGATTAAAATGGAATTACTCGGTGTAAACTTTCAGGTTAGAAATCACTGAATTTGGTTCCTGGTATTTGTAAGTGATTTGATCGCCATCTCGCACCTTCCGGATTCCTTCCAGCAGAATACGTTCATCGGTTTTTAATCCGCTTTTCAAAACATACAGATCCGGCATTTCCGAACGGATTACGATCTCCCTGGAATGCACCACATTGTCTTTGTCAACAACAAATACGTATTTTTTTTCCAGAATCTCAAAAGTGGCCTTCTGAGGAATGATCAGTGCTTTTTTCAATGGTACTACCATTTGAATACTTCCGGTCTCACCGTGTCTCAAAAGTGCTTTTGGATTAGGGAATGTAGCACGAAAAGCGATGTTACCTGTTTCGTTGTTAAAATCTGCTTCAATGGTTTCCACCACTCCCGGGTATTCATAGATTTCATTATTTGCCATTAAAAGACGAACATTCTTCCGATTGTCTTCCTGGTCCACGGTTTTGAAATTCAGGTATTGAGCTTCCGGCACGTTGAAATAAACCCATAGTTTGCTGTTGTCGGATAGTGTTGTCAACAAATCTCCTTCATCTATCAAACTTCCCAAACGTACCTGGAAGCGGTCCATGATCCCGTCGAATGGAGCCTTGATCTCGGTGAAGCCCAGCCGGACCTGTGAAAGCGATAATTCTGCTTTTGCTTTGTCGTATTTTGCTCTAACGAGTGCTAATTGATTTTTGGAAATGATGTTGCTGTCTGCGAGCATTTTGGCATTCAGGTATTCGGTTTTCGCGAAGTTGGCTTCAGCTTGTGCTTTTTGCATTTCCGCTTCATACATCATGGGCATGATCCGGAACATCAGCTGGCCTTTTTTCACCAGTTGACCTTCGTCAACGAAAATATTTTGCAAATAACCCTTTTCCAATGCCCTGATTTCAATATGCTGAATAGCGTGTATCTGGCATACATAATCCTGTATAATGGTGGTGTCTTTCATTAAGGGACTTGTAACCGAAAGCGCACCTATTTTTTCCTTTTTTTCGGCTTCTGGACCGCAGCCTGTAATGCATACGGCAACAACCAGGCTCATGAGAATGAGAACTCTCTTCATAATAATCGTGTTTTTAAACCCGTCCCGATAGCAATCGGAATGTTTTGTGTAAACTGTTTTTTGGATGTTCAGATCCGGAGATTTTTTCCCGCGAAGGATTGCTGTAATTTGCTTTCAGTCAATCAGAGGAAATGAATTTATTGGAGACAATGGATCGTTGTCTTCGGGATCCTATATTCTGAATACCTGGAAAACGACGTGTCTTTTGTTAGCTGGAATAAAAGACAACTGCTGACAGAACAGCGCACTGTTTTTGGTAGTTCCGTAGAGATAATCGAGCGATTGGTCTACTGGTATACCAGCAAAGAACAGATTATTAAGAAGGTGTTTTCCGGAGGAAAAATCTTCCGTTTCTTCTTCTATGTTTTCAAAGATCCCTTCAGTATCTTCAAAAGGGACGGAAGAATCGGAATGAATGGAAGAGCTTGATTGGTGGTGTTTGACCACAAAATGAGTGTGCTCTGTATTTGAATGATGAGAAAGGTAAGAGGGTTTTGATTGATCACTTAAATGGGGATTCAGCTGGTTCGCACCAAAAACCTGGAGGAAACACAAAACCTGAAAAAATCCAATAAGCAAACCTTTCATAGTGTAAAACTAAGTCAGAGTGAAGTCCCGGACAAATTTCCCGGTGTTAAATAATGGTTAATTCACTTCATTGAAGGGAAAAGGTGAGTTTAGATGAGGGTTATAAGCATAAAAAAGGCCCTCGTTTGAGGACCTTTTTATTTTATGAATTAATATTCATCTTCATTAAATAAGAAGTCATCTTTAGACGGGTAATCCGGCCAAATTTCTTCAATGCTTTCATATACATCGCCCTCATCTTCTAAATCTTGTAGATTTTCAACTACTTCTAAGGGTGCACCCGCTCTGATTGCATAATCAATCAACTCGTCTTTCGTTGCAGGCCAGGGAGCGTCTTCTAAGTAGGATGCTAGTTCTAATGTCCAGTACATGTCTTAGTATATTGTTGTTTATTTGCGCAAAAATAATCTTATTCTAAAAAAATCCAAGTGTTTTCTTTGGGATTAAAAAAAAAGTTTTTCTCGTCTTTTTATTGTGTTGATAATCAATTAGTTCTAGGCTTCCATGGAGTCTCCGTAGCTTTTAGTTCGTGAGCCAGTTTTCGGGAAAGCACAAATAAGTAGTCGCTTAGTCTGTTCATATACGCACTGATTAAGGGTTCTACGGGCTCTGATTCACTCAAGTGAGAGACCAATCTTTCAGCTCTTCTGCAAATGCAACGTGCAATATGACATTGAGAAACAATCACATTTCCACCGGGAAGCACAAAAAACTTCATAGGAGGTAATTCATTGTCCATCTCGTCGATCTGGTTCTCCAGGTAAGTAACATCGCTTTCGAACAATTCCGGTAATGTCATTTTGGACTTCACGGGATCTGCAGCCAGATGAGATCCGATAGTGAATAAACGGTCCTGGATTTCAATCAAAACCGCAGATTTGGATTCTTCCTGAATGAGATCACGAAGCAGGCCGATATAGCTGTTCAGTTCATCGACCGTTCCATAGCTTTCAATGCGGATATGATGTTTTGGAAGCCGGGTTCCGCCTATTAAACCGGTTGTTCCTTTATCTCCTTTTTTGGTGTAAACTTTCATGATTTAAAGTTAATTAATTCTAATAAGACTACTAACTGTTAAATTTAACAAACTGAATTTTTATATATTTGGTTTGACGAAAACAAAACCGGGGTTAATCTTTAAAAAGGATACATCATTATTACCTTGTCTTGAACAAATTAAAAGAGAAACTATTATGAACACGAAAAGTCTATTAGCAGCACTTGGCATTGCCATTTTAGTTGCCTGCGGAACCGCAAAGAATTCAAGCCCTAAAGTGGAAACATTGCCCACGCAGGGAGATGTTGATCGTGTGCAAACCAAATTCCCGGGGTACACACTGACTGATTTGAATGAGGGGAAACAATTGTTTGAAGCAAATTGTAATTTATGCCACGGATTGAAAAAACCGGCTTCCAGAACAGAAGAAGAGTGGAAAACGATTGTTCCGAGAATGGTTAAGAAAGTAAATAACAAGGAAGGGCATTCGGTGAGTGCAGACGGTGAAGAGAAAATCCTTCGCTATGTGATCACGATGGGGTCCGTAGGAAAAGCATGAAAATATTTACGGACGCGAGGAATCGCGTCCGTACTGTTTTTATATGTTTAAAACAATTTGGTCTTAAAGATCTTCGGACGAATGGTGAACTGTTCTTTTGTTTGTTCTTGTCTGCGCCAGAGAATCCCCATTCTTCCCAAATCTACGGCAACGTGAAAGCGCGGGTCTGAAGCCAGGTATTTCCAGCAATCCCACATATCTTCACTCCACCGGATATCATCCAGGATAAATGCGGTATTGCTGTGTGTTTGATCGAATAATGCATTGATATAACGGATGGTTGCTTCGCCTGTGTGGTTTCCGTCCAGGAAGATCAGATCGTATGTTCCAATTGCAGGCAATTTCACAAAATCGTCAAATGAACTGCAGATGGTGGTAATACCGGAAAGGTTCCAGGTATCGAACTGCTGCGTTGCGCGCGTTAAAACAGCATCACAGCCTTCTACAGTAATTAAATGGCCGGCCGGATTTCCCGATTTCAAATGAATGGAACCTGTTCCGATGGAAGTTCCCAGTTCCAGCATCAGCATGGGTTTGTAGTGCTGGGCAATTTTCCATAAAATTTCGCCATAAAGTCCTCTGCTACCTGCGTTTTTTACCAGATCAGAAACAGAACGCATTTCTCCCATTTGTTTGGAACCCGCTCCTAAATCGATTATTTTAAATTGCTCCCGGTTGTTTTTGACGTTTTGTAACCATTTTTTTCGCGCAGTGAGAAAATTTTTATCCATTTTTGTCGTTAGACAATTGTCGACAAAGTCGAATACAAATGGGGAATGAATGCCATGTCTGCCTTTTGACTTGAGTAAAAATCCGAAAATTGATTTGGAATTTTGCATGACGCAAAGAAACAAAAAAACGCTACAGGAAGCATGCTTATGCTAAAAACTACATTAGAATTACAATTGGAACGCTTGCGAGCTCCACAACCGGCATTAAACCTTGTTTCTGCCTGTAGAATTCAGGAGGGTATCATTGCTTTGAATGAAGAGAAAATTGAGGATTTGGCACAATCGTTCTATCAATCGGATAAGAAAATCGCCATATTCATTCCGGCTTCGGGATCGGGCTCCAGAATGTTCCATTTTTTATTTGAGTTTTTGGATAATCCGAACGAAAGCAATAGCGGATACGTGGAACGTTTTTTGACGCATATTGAAGATTTCGCTTTTTTCTACCAATTCCCTGCAGCGATCCAAAAAGCACTTCGAAACAGAAGTATGGACCTGGATGCATTTGTATCGTTTATTCTGAATAACAAAGGATACGGATTGGCACATCTTCCGAAGGGGTTGATCCCTTTTCATAAAAACGGACCTTTTTTGCTGTGTCCCATCCAGGAACACGTAGTTCAGGGACAATTGCTGAATCAAAATGCCTGTTCTTTTCATTTTACGATCCAGTCTAAATTCCAGGAATACATTCAGCGGCAGCTGGAATTTTTGGAAGGGATGACTTCCCGGAAATTTGAGGTAGATTTCTCCGTCCAGAACATAGATACGAATGCCATTGCATTTGACGATAATTTTCAGCCTATCATTAGTCCGGATGGTGCTCTTTTGACACGTCCTGCCGGTCATGGTGCCTTGCTGGAGAATTTTTCCAAGGTGGATGCTGATTTGATTTTTATTAAGAACATCGACAATATCCAGCATTACAATCATTCCCATTTTGCTGTTGAAACACAGCGTATGCTTGGTGGATTGTTCCTGGAAGTTCAGGAGAAAACGGAGCGATTAATGGCTGATTTTTCGGAAGAAGCGTGGAATGATTTCAATGAAGAATACCAATTGTTCCATGAGTCCGTGAATGACTTGTCGCATACAGATAAACTGGATTTATTGAAAAGACCTCTGCGTATTTGCGGAATGGTCCAAAATGAAGGACAGCCCGGAGGTGGTCCGTTTTGGGTGGAAAACAATGGTGAGATCACCAAGCAAATCGTTGAGAAAGCGCAAATCAATCCAAAAAGCGACCAGGTGCGTGTGATGATCCAATCTTCCCATTTTAATCCGGTAATCATGGTTTGCCAGGGAAAAAACACGGATGGTTCAAAAATTGATTTAGCTGCATATAAAGATGAGAATGCCTATTTCAAGGTGAGCAAATCACACAACGGCCAATCGATTCATTTTGTGGAATTGCCGGGATTGTGGAATGGCTCGATGGCTAAGTGGAATACCGTTTTTGTTGAGATTCCGAGCGCTACTTTCAGTCCGGTGAAATCGATTCTTGACTTATTGGATAAGGCGCATCAACCCTGAGGAATTGATAATTGAAAATGTAAAAATTGAAAAGAAGAAAAGAGTTTTTTTCTTTCTCTAAAAGCCTCCAAAGCTTGTCAATTTTCCATTTTAAATTTTCAATTAATACAGTTTTTGTCGTTTCAATAAATATTTCACCAACACATCCTGGATCGGGTCTTTGATGTCAACAGTATAGAAATCTACGTTGTACTGTGTGCACTTCAGATTGACTTCATTGAAGTAGCGGTTGATTTCCGTGGTATATTTCTCTTTGATCTCAGCCGGTTGGAGTTTCATCTTTTCTCCTGTTTCCATATCGATCAGGTTGATGGGATTGTGTCCCAATTCAAAATCAATTTCGGTGGCTTTATCCATGATATGAAACAATACCACTTCGTGCTTGTTATGCTTCATGTGCTGAATACTCTGCATGAATTCATCCAGTCGGGAAGGATCATCCAATAAATCGGTGAAGATGACAATCAGGCTTCGTTTATGACATAATTCTGCCACATCGTGCAGGCAGGAAATGGTTTCTGTTAATTTGGAATCAATTGCTTCGTATTCGTGAAGCTGCTTCTCCATTTCATGCAGTAAAAACCGGTGGTGTGCACCTGAGGACTTTGCCGGAGTATGCAGAAACAAGCGATTATGGAACAGGGAAAGCCCTACGGCATCACGCTGTCTTTTTAAAAGTTCGGATAAAGATGCTGCTGCAAGGACCGAGAATTCCAGTTTGGAAAGTTCATTTTTGCCGCTGTAATACATGGATGAGGAAACATCGACCACCATCTGACAGCGAAGATTCGTTTCTTCCTCGTATTTTTTGGTGAACATTTTCTCGGACCGGCCATACAATTTCCAGTCAATATGACGGGTAGATTCTCCCGGATTGTATAAACGATGTTCTGCAAATTCAACAGAAAATCCATGGAACGGACTTTTGTGCATTCCGGTAATGAACCCTTCTACGACCTGTTTTGCAAGTAATTCAAGATTTCCGAATTGAGCTAGCTGGTCTTTTTGTATGGTAGACAACATGCTTCGAAAATACGGATAAATATGATTCTTTTTATGGAAGTTTCACGAAATTTAAGAAAGAACTTCCGTTTCTCCGTCGATGCCCAGTTCCATCTCTTTTTTGCGTTTTTTTCCTGCCCGGAAAATCGTTCCGCTGATGACACCCAACACCACTAAACAGACCCCGATAATAGCAGCCATTTCCAGTTTTTCATTGAAAACAAACCAACCGGAAATCAGTGCATAGATTGCCCCGATATACTGGAATGGAGCAACGATTGCCGTATCGGTGGAAAGGAATGCTCGTGTCATGCAAACCTGGGCTATTTGCGTAAACACTCCGATCGTTAACAAGATGAGCCATTCAATTCCGCGCGGAACCGTAAAATCAAACAAACACCAGATGCCTGTGAGTGGAAGAGCAAGCATCGGGAAGTAAATAACAATGTTGATGGTTTCTTCCGTTTCCTTCAGTTTTGAGATTGCATTGTAAGCAATACCGGATAGCACAGCGGAAACAATTCCCATTCCCATCCAGAACAGGTCTGGCTTCTGATCATTGAACCCTCCCGTAAGTCCGTTAAAGCCGATGAAAACAACACCTGAAAAGGCAATCAAACTGCTGAAATATTGCGCTTTACTGACTTTTTCTCCGAATAATCGGGAAGCAATCAGTACGGTGAATATCGGAGAAAGGTATTGCAGGGTAGAAGCAATTGCAAGTGGCAGTTTGTGCAGGGTGAAGAAGAAAATAGTGAGGGCCAGCATTCCTGCAGTTCCTCTTAAAAGCAGCCATCGTCGATTGTTTCCCAGGATAGGAAGTCCGCGGTATTTGATGATTGCGGCACTGATAACGAATGAAACAAGGCTTCTGAAAAAGACCAGTTCATGAGCAGGGTATTTTTGAAGATGCGGAATCAGGTCGTTATCCGGATTCCCGAGGAGCTTCACGAAGAAGTTGATAATAAAAAAAGCTATTCCGGAAAGAATGATGTAAACAATGCCCCTGATCATTTCACAAAATTAGAAGGTATGTTCAATCTGTGGTAATGTTTGATCAATTTCTGCGTTATCTGTAGAAATACTTTTGTAGATTTAACCATAAATTAAGGTTTCATGAAAAAGATTCTGGTATTGTTATTCGTTTTAGGTTCATTGACTCATTCCAATGCTCAGATTGAAAATGATAAATGGAGTATAACCGGGGAAGTAATGCTGCCTGCCGGAATGGGGAATAAAATGTTCCGGAATTACCTGAATGGGTTGGTTTACGCCCATCCGAAAATCCAATACAAGCCTTTCAAACATTGGTACGTAGCATTCGGACCGAAGTATATGTATTACAAAGTGAATCAATTTCGAATTCCTTTTGAACCGGGTGTGAGTAACGATTCTGTTTCCAATAATAAGAAAGTTTATTCAATGACCGGAGGGATGCATGTCCTTGGCGGAGACATTGAACTGGGATGGACAAGCTGGGTTGGACCCCGTTTGGGACTGGAATTGGGTATTCGGGGAGGAATTGCCCAGCACTGGTTCACCACATCCGGAACGAAAGTTTATGGAAAACAAGAAGTTGTTGCTGCCTATGTAGAACCGATGCTTTCGATTATACTGGCTGCGGATGAGGCGGTTGCCTATCGCTGGATAGTCGGATATAATTTTACCGGTTATCAATTTACAGGTTCCCGGATCGGATCAACGCAATCAGGTGGATATTCCGAAAAGGATTTAAGAGCACCCACACAATCCTTGTTTGTAGGATTTGCCATTTCACTTTATTTCAATAATCAGCGCTCGGATGTTTTCCTGGATGAAGAGGAGTGATTTCGGCTCCGCTCAATCACCTTCTGAATGAGCTTCTTAAAAAGATTTTTGTGATTAAATGCCGATCAAACGTTATATTGATGGTTAAAAGTGAAAAGGTAACTGAGCGTAGTCGAAGTTCCATTTTCAACCCTTGAACCTTCTTTCAACCCTTTTCCACCATTCACAGGATGCTGGTTACCATTCGCCGATTTTTGGTGGGTTGCTATTCATTTCGTACCGAAATTTGCCCCGTTTAGTCGTTTTATTTAATTTAAAATGCTTGATTTTACTGGTGTTTTAAGTTATTTAAACAATTAAATCGAAAAAGTTTAAACGCTTGTTTAAAATTGTTGTTTAAATTTGTCGCGATTTTAAAAATATGGGCAAAGAACTCTCTACAGAAGAAAAGATCCGCGAAGCAGCAAAGAATGTCTTTATTGCGAAGGGATTTGACGGCTGTACCTCCCGTGAAATAGCCAAGGCTGCGGGGATGAATGTGGCGCTTGTAAACTACTACTTCTGTTCCAAGAAACAATTATTCAAACTCGTATTCGAAACCGCAATGGAAGATTTCATGCTTTCTACGGTGGAAGTTTTCAGAACGGACCTTAGTCTGGAATCGAAAATGCGCATTTTCATTGAGCGCGAATTTGAATTCCTGACGATCCATCCGGATATCCCGCGTTTTATCCTGTCTGAACTATCGAGAGGAGATAAATGTGAGTTTGATCATGCCGGAATTCTTGAAAAGATTGGAAGTACAGGCGTTTTTGAAGAATTATCGAAAGCACAGGAAGAAGGAATCATTCGCAAAGTGGACTTGACGAATTTGATGTTAATGATCATGTCGAACTGTCATTATCCATTCATGGCAAAACCCTTAATGAAATACATCAACAGTCTTTCGGAAGAGGAATACCAGGAGCGTTTGGTGCTCCAGAAACAATACGTTACGGAAATGCTAATCGGATATTTATTTATCCCAAAAACAAATAGTTAAACACTTCATTTAAACAACCATTTAATATGAAAAAAAGTTTTTTAGGTTTACTCATGGTCTTAGGAGTTGGAAGTACTGCTTCCGCTCAGGTTTTAGACCTTGAAACTTGTTTGAGAATGGCGGACACGGCCAATTTATCCATCGTTAACTCCCGTTTGGACGTAACGATGAATAAAAGCCAGATTTCTTCCTATTTAACTGCGCGTTATCCTAAAATTGTAGTCAATGCTGATTACAGGTACAACGCGATTATCCAGGGTCAATTATTGCCGGGTGAAATTTTCGGAGGAGCTCCGGGAACTTACCAGGCAGTAAAATTTGGTGTTCCGTACGTTTTCAGTAATTCTATTCAGTTGCAGCAAATCCTGTTCAATCCACAGGTGAATTATGGGATTGCTACCCTGAAAATTCAGCAGGAGGTGATCGAATTGCAGCAAAAAATGACGGAGCGCGACAGCAAAACCCAGGTTGCAAATACCTTTTTCAATCTTCAGGCAATCAATAAACAGATCGCATTTGTGGATTCGAACCTGGTGAACATTGATCGCTTAATCAGTAACATGGAGGCCATGGAGCGCCAGAAGCTGATCGTTAAGACAGAAGTTGACAAGCTTCGTATCAACCGGTTGAATTCGGTGAATGCAAAGCAGACACTTTTGGCAAATAAAGATCAATTGGAAATGCTGTTGAAAATCCTGATCGGTCTACCGGAAGATCAGAAGATCATATTAGCATCGGATGACCTGGAGATCGGAAGAGCACACGTCTGAACTCCAGTCACACCAGCTTATCTC
>CAMLDR010000054.1 GCA_946478775.1 uncultured Flavobacteriales bacterium | reverse complement strand
CGAGTATTCTATATTAAAGGTTTAAAAAAATGTTCATAGGAAAACTACTACAACAAGCGGTGAAAGTAAATAAAATATTATTCATAGCAGGATTAATTTTGATTAATTCAACACCGGGTTTTGCACAGACGGATAATTTCAGATTCAAGAAATTACTGGAAGAGCAGCCTGCTATTCCTGCTGCTTTTGCTGTTGCGAATTCAGGGAACCTGGATGCGTTATTGGCTGTAAAAGAGATCTCTGTGAAACAGGTAACCCGCGAATGGATCTACATTCAAGCGAAACCCGGCTGGATCAAAGAAGCAATGGATACCAAGCTAATCAACTCATTCTATTTGGAATTTGCAGCACCAAAGGCATTGAATGATTCTACCCTTGTGAAGCACTTTGTAAAACCTGTTCACCAGGGATTGGGAGGTTTGCAGACACCGTTTAAAGGAAAAGATGTCATTGTGGCTTTTGTGGATCAGGGATTGGATTACAATCACGGCGATTTTAAAGATATAAACGGAAATACACGGGTACTTTATTATTGGGACCACACACTTCCTGTAGCGGCAAATACCCCGCAGCCTTATGGTTACGGACAGTTATGGACTGCAGCTGAAATCCAGGCGGGAACCTGTGGAAGTATGGAAGAGTCTTCTGCTCACGGAACTTCTGTTGCCGGAGCGGGGGTTTCAAGCGGATTGGCTAACGGGAAAGAAACCGGAATGGCTCCTGAAGCAAAGATCATCATCATTGAAACAAACTTTAATCTGCCCAATTGGACACTCACAGTTGCTGATGCCTGCGATTTCGTTTTCAAAAAAGCGGATGAGCTGGGGCTTCCGGCGGTGGTGAATTTATCGGTAGGAACTTATTTAGGAAGTCACGACGGAACAGATCCAGCAGCTGTTTTAATGGACAATATGCTGGATGAGAAAGATGGACGGATCATTGTTTGTGCAGCAGGAAACTCAGGTGCATGGGGAAAATACCATGTTCACGGTGATGTGGATACGGATACTTCTTTTGTTTGGGTAAAACCAAATCCGGGAAGCCAGTTGGGACCGAATACCGTTTACCTGGATTTGTGGGCAGATCTTTCAAATGCCGGATGGACTTATTCCTGGGCGGCGAATTTGGGAAGCGGAAGTTTTCAGGAACGTGCACAAACAATCTATCGCACAGCAAATACCGGTGTAGGAACTGTCATTAGAGATACGCTTTGGAATGGATCGAACCGAATTGCAACCATGGAAATTTATCCCGAAATAGTGGGACCTAACCTGCATCTGGAGTTTTATTTAAACAATGTAGACTCGACCTCCTATATCTATGCCTTAAAAACGACCGGAGCGGGAAGTTATGATGCATGGAGCGGTTCGGCTGCAATTGCATTGAATGATATGCTGACGACGGGATTGCCTTCAACAGGTGTTTATCCGGATATCCAATACTACAATATGCCGGATACCCTGCAAACGATCGTTTCTTCCTGGAACTGTTCTCCGAAAGTGGTAACTGTTGGGAATATGCGTAACAGGTACGGACATATCGACAATAATGGGAACCAGTATTTGCCAAATCCGCCAAATTACACGGCTGTTGGACAGTTAACTCCCGCTTCTTCGAAAGGCCCTACCCGATTGGGAGTGATTAAACCGGATGTGGTAGCTTGCGGAGACGTTTCTTTAAGTGCAGGACCTTTCTGGTTGTTAAATGATCCCGGTCTTAATGCCGTCATGTCGAATGATGGCTTACACGTTCGCAACGGCGGAACTTCCATGGCTTCACCGGTAGTTGCAGGAATTGCAGCGCTTTACCTGGAGAAATGTTCCAAAGGAAATTACCAAAGCTTTTTGGATGCCATCCACTCTACTTCATTTACGGATGGGTTTACAGGGACTATTCCGAATAATGCTTACGGATACGGTAAAATTCACGCTTTGAACCTGATGCTACAATCGAATTTCACTAACACCATTGTGGCAGACGCGTTTTTCTGTCCGGGAGACAGTGCTGTTTCAACGGCATCCATTCCGGGTTATTCGATTGAATGGATGAACGGAGATACTACTTTGAATTCGGCATTAACAGCTTCGGGAGATGTTTATTTTATGGCTTACGATCAGAACGGCTGTGTATCTTATTCAGATACAATTTCTGTTTTGGCAGCGTCTGCTCCACCCGCTCCTGTTATTTATGTGAACGGCACTTTAATTTCAACAGATCCTTATCCAAGTTTGCAATGGTATGAGAACGGAGTTGCAATTCCGGGAGCTACAAGTACAACTTATACCATTACAATGCCTTCTTCTTCGTTCTTCACCGTTTCAAGAACAAGTACCGACGGATGTGAAGTTTTTTCACAACCTTACAATCCTTCGTTAGGAATTGATGAATTAACCAATCAAATACATGTTTATCCCAATCCGACCTCCGGAAATCTGAATATAGATGCTTCAATTCCTTTGTCAACGATTCAAGTGATTGATGTTCAGGGAAGAGCGGTGAAAAAAATCACTGACGGAAAGCATGAAATTTCTGTTTCAGAATTAGAAAACGGTACATATTATTTAATTATTCACACGGATGTTCAATACTTTCGGGTGAAAATTGTGAAGAATTAAAAAGAAGCCGTATTTTTGGCGCAAATAAATTAATCGAATGGATTTAACAGGTATCATTGCTATTTCAGGAAAACCAGGACTTTATAAAGTATTGGCTCAAGGTAAAAACAACATCATTGTAGAATCGTTGGAAGACAAAAAACGCGTTCCTGCGTATGCTTCAGACAGAATTTCCGCTTTGGATGACATTTCTATCTACACCTATGACGATGACAAACCGTTAAAGGAAATCCTTGCTTCTATTTTTGAAAAGGAAAAAGGAAAAGAGACTATTTCTCATAAAGAGGATCAAAATAAGTTGAAAGCTTATTTGATTGAAGTGTTGCCAAATTTTGATCAGGAGCGTGTATATGCGTCTGACATCAAAAAAATCTTTCAGTGGTACAACCTGTTGTTGAAAGCGGGCGCTTTGGTTCCTGAAGAGAAAGAAGAAAAGCCTAAAGCTAAGGCTTCAGCTGCAAAAGATGAAAAGCCGAAGGAAAAAGCTACGAAGACTGCTGCTAAGAAAGAATCAGCTGCAGATGCAAAAGAAGAAAAAGCCCCTGCTAAAAAAGCTCCGGCAAAGAAAGCTGCTGCTCCAAAGGCCGCAACTCCGAAAGCTGCTGCTGCAAAAGGCGGACCTGCGAAAGCAACCGGAAAAGCAACAAGCACTAAAAAAGTGGCTGCTCCTAAAACAGGTACATCCAGAGGGAAGTAATTATCCAAAATATTTCATAAAAAGAAGGGGCGGGAAATTTTCCGCCCCTTCTTTTTTTATTTTTGTGTTATGAGAAAATTTGTTTCACCCGATTTCACCTGCGAAAGTTGGAAATCTGTAGAATCCTATCTTTTGGATCTTCAAAACAGGGATATTTCTTCAAAAGAATCCTTTAAACAATGGTTGTCCGACAAAAGTGAACTGGAAGCTGTACTGGAAGAGAATATGGCCTGGCGTTATATTAAAATGACAATCAATACACTGGATGAGAAACTGACGGAATCTTACCAGTTTTTCGTTACTGAAATTCAGCCGAACCTTGCTCCTTTTGAAGATTCATTGAACCAAAAAATGATGGCTTCTCC
This sequence comes from uncultured Flavobacteriales bacterium, assembly GCA_946478775.1. The sequence goes on along the minus strand of CAMLDR010000054.1, from coordinate 19,062 downwards.
TTTCGTGAAGGAATTATCGGAAGATAAGGCATATGCGATCTATTTCAGAGGAACGCAATCGGCATTGGAATTGTTCCGTGAGGAGAACATCCCATTGGAAACAGAATTGAATACCCTGAGTCAGCAATTCGGAGCAATTTCCGGAAAGCAGATGATCACTTACCAGGGAAAAGAATTGACGATGCCGCAAGCTGCAAATTTTTTGAAAGATCCGAATGAAACGGTTCGCAAAGAAGTTTATGAGCTAATAACCGCCCGAAGATTGCAGGATCGGGATGCATTGGATGAGTTGTTCAACCAATTGGTCCAATTGAGAGACCGGGTAGCAAAGAATGCAGATTGCACAGACTACCGCGATTACAAGTTCAAGGCGCTTGGTCGATTTGATTATACAGTGGAGGACTGCCTGGCTTTTCACGATGCAATTGAGAACCTGATTGTTCCGATTGTCAAACAGCTGAGCCTGAAAAAGTTGGATAAATTGGGTAAGTCCAAATTGAAACCATGGGATACGGAAGTAGATCCGGACGGACTGGCTCCGTTAAAACCTTTTGAGAACGGTGAGGAACTATTGGATAAATCGATAGCCGTATTCCAAAAACTGGACACCTACTTCGGTGATTGTCTTAAAACGATGAAAACCGGTGGATTCCTGGATTTGGATTCAAAAGCCGGCAAGGCTCCCGGAGGGTATAACTATCCGCTTTATGAGTCCGGAATACCGTTCATCTTTATGAATGCAGCCGGAGCACAAAGAGATTTGACCACGATGGTTCATGAAGGCGGACACGCTGTTCATTCTTTTTTGAGCCGTGACCTGGAATTAACCGGATTTAAATCCCTGCCTTCGGAAGTGGCTGAATTAGCTTCGATGTCGATGGAATTACTGACGATGGAACTTTGGGATGAATTCTACACGAATGAGAATGATCTCAGACGAGCTAAGCTGGAGCAATTGGAGTCTGTAGTAAAAGTATTGCCCTGGATTGCTCAAATTGACGCCTTCCAGCATTGGATTTATACTCATCCAACTCATTCAACCGCTGAAAGAACACAGGAGTGGCTTAGACTAAGCAAACGCTTTGGGACCGGACTGGTTGATTATGAGGGGTATGAATCTGTTTTGGAGAGTTCCTGGCAGAAGCAGCTGCACTTATTTGAAGTTCCGTTCTACTATATCGAATACGGAATTGCACAATTGGGTGCTTTGGGCGTTTGGAATAACTATAAGAAGAACCCGGCGAAAGCTTTAGCAGATTATAAAAATGCCTTGGCATTGGGTTATACCAAATCAATCCCAGAGATTTACGAAACTGCTGGACTGAAATTCGATTTCTCTCAGTCTGCATTGGAAGATATCAGTAAAAATTTGACGGAATCGATTAATGAGTTGAATTAAAAAACAGAAAGCGTCGGTGTGATTAACTGGCGCTTTTTTATGTTCAAATGTTCAAATTGTCGGTTTTTAAACGATCTGAACTATAAATTGATTGAATCCTTTTGAACCTTTTAACTTTTGAACTTTCTTCTATGCCCCAATTACTCTTCTCAAATCACTGATTTGCGATTCCCAAAGGCGTACGATCTCATCTTTTTCCGTTCTTTCCGCAAAATCCGAAACTGTAAGGATAACAACCTTCGTCATGGGGTCAATGGTGTATTTCATTTCAAAGAATGTTTCGAGGTCATCCTCTTCGTCGTTCAACCATTGCCATTTAATGTATTCTCCGGCCTTTTTGGAGATTAATCGCGCTTGTTCTTCACTTCCATCCCAGTGAAAGGTATACATATCATCTTTTACAATAACATCATCGGCAAACCACTCGCTCAATCCGTCAGGTGTAGACAGCAATTTATCCAGAACCTTCGGTGAGGTTCTTAATACATATTCTAATTCGAATCGTTCCTTATTTGTCATAGTAGTTTAATAATGTTAACTTCGCGCCGAAAAATCATTTTCGAAATATACACATTTCTTTCATGGCGTTAGTACATTCATTTGAAAAAAACGGAAACAAACTCTTCAAGTACAGAGGACAAATCCCCGTTATTTTGTTCGCTTTAGCGATTCCCGTAATCTATTTTACAGATGTTCAATGCATTATGGATGATGCTCGCTGGTATTACATCTGTACCGGTGCTGCAATTGCTATGTCAGTCTTAGGACAGGTAATCCGCGCTATTGCTATTGGGACGAGTAACAAGAATACTTCCGGCAGAAACACGCAGGAGCAGGTTGCCGAGGCTTTAAATACAAAAGGAATTTATTCCACAGTTCGTCACCCACTCTATTTAGGGAACTATTTTATGTGGATCGGGATTGTGTGTTTTACATTCAACGTTTACTTTATTGTCATCGTGAGCTTACTGTTTTGGATCTATTACGAGCGAATCATGTTTGCAGAAGAGCGTTTCCTGGAGCGTAAATTCGGTGAAAGCTATGTAACCTGGTCGAATTCCGTTCCTGCATTCTGGCCAAGCATGAAGAATTATATCAAAGGAAATATTCCTTTCTCCATGAAAACGATCATGCGCCGTGAGTACTCCGGAATTTCCGCAACGGTATTGGGCTTTGTTTTCGTAGCAGGACTTCGTGAATATTTTATGACCTGGAAGATTGAAAACCCTTTATGTTATGTTTATTGGATCGCAGGCGCATTGCTGTTTAGCTTGATTTTCAAGTTACTAAAGCACAAGACAAAAGTTTTATACGAAGAAGACCGTTCTTAGTCTTGCACAGAAAAAAAAAGTAATTATCTTTGTGCCCGCGCTGAAGCAATAGGCACAGGCGCAGTGCCGCCTTTCAGGGGAACGAAAGGAATTTTTAGATCATATATGGCGAGATAGCTCAGTTGGTTAGAGCGCAGGATTCATAACCCTGAGGTCCGGAGTTCAACTCTCCGTCTCGCTACAAAAGAGGAAGTTTTTGCTTCCTCTTTTTTTGTTTTGAAAAGTTTTGTTTTGAAAGTAGGATTCATATCCGTCAGCTGACGGACCAGAGTTCATCCCGATAGCTATCGGGACTCCGTCTCGCTACAAAAAGCCCAGTTTTACTGGGCTTTTTTGTTTAAGGAATTTCTGTGGGGACGCAAGGCATTGCGTCCCCACCTGATTTTAAGAAAAAATCATTCCTTCACTACCAAATCATACTTCGTCAGCAGTCCGATTAATCCGCTTGAAGCAAAAACAGTTTTCTTGATTCGGTTTCGCTCCGGATTGATGTCAAAATTCACTGCTGAACTGAAATCTGCTTTATCCAGGATACTTCGGTCGAAAATAGAGCGCGTGAGGTCACAGTTTGTAAATTTGGCTTGTGACAGATCGACTTCAGAGAAATCCACTTCTTTTATCACACAGTTTGTGAAAACAGTATTCTTCATTTTTTTGGAATGAAAGGTAGCATAATCCAGGCTGCAGTCGGTGAATTTGACTGAAACAAAAAGTCGTTGCAGGCACTGAAATCTACTCCAACGATCTTGCAGTCTTTGAAATGAACATCTTTTAGTCCGGCGTATTTTAGAACCGTCAATGAGAAATTGCAGCTTTCGAATTCACAGTCTACAAAATCAATGCTACTGAAGTTGGTTTTACTAAAATCGCATTCAATAAACTGACAGTTACTGAATTCGTTATTGATGAGTTGTTTGTTGGCGTAATTGACCTTGTTGAATGTTTTTCCTTCGTGAAGTTTGTTACTCATGTTTCTGCTTTGGATTTGGGCAAATTTAACGAATGAAACGGACTGTTCAGGTTACTTCCGTATAAAGATCACCCGATTAAATCATTTGACAGAGTTCGAGAATTCGCGAGCCCTGGAATTCTCGAATTCTGAATTTTTGATCGTCGTATTAAAGAATGGTTTCCTCGTGGAAACTGGTTTCACAAAGTATATCAATATCTTTTTGAAACTATTCCGACTTACCTTTGGCTAATAAAAATACAGAACAGATGAATTTAATAGACACATTGAACTGGCGATACGCCGCTAAACGCATGACTTCTGAAAAAGTATCAGACGAAAAAATAACAGAAATTCTGGAAGCGATCAATTTAACGGCAACTTCCGCAGGGATGCAGCCCTTCAGAGTACTGGTTGTTTCCAATCCGGAGATCAAACAAAAATTGCAGGCAGCTTCCTTCAACCCACAGGTGAGCGAATCTTCTCACTTATTGGTATTTGCTTCTTACACACACGTTTCTCAGACACATATAGATGAGTATATGGAATTGGTTGCGAAAACCCGTAATATCCCCGTGGAAAGCCTTAATGATTTTAAATCGAAACTTTCAACGTTCACGAGTCTGCCGGAAGAATTTATAAAGACCTGGACCGCTAAACAAGCTTATATCGCTTTGGGCACGGCAATCATTGCAGCAGCGAATTTAAAAGTCGACAGCACGCCCATGGAAGGATTTGACAATGCTGCTTTCGATGAAGTTTTAGGATTGAAAGAAAAAGGACTACAATCTGTGGTGCTTCTTGCTTTGGGTTACCGAAATGAGGAGATCGATCCTTATGCAAAAGTTAAAAAAGTTAGAATTCCCTTAGAAGAAATGACGATTACTTTGAACTAATCAACTAACAATAGCCAACCCAAATGAAAGAGTCCGCTGCGGCACGGCGGGCTCTTTTTAGATTCTCTGACGTAATATTGCGGAATTACTTCTGGCTTAAAAGCGTAGTTTTTATTTCGAGGCTATTAGTGAACCAGCTTGATAATTTGCGCTAATTGTTTGCTTGTAAAACCCGGATAACCCTCAAAATGCTGGACGTAATATTGCGGAATTACATTCAACTTGAGGACGGTCAATCTTATTGATGCTGCCTGATAACCTGTGCCAGCTGATTTGCCTGTACCACTCCGGATTGTCTCCAAACCGGTTTTCCTTTCTTAAATAGAATTAAAGTAGGAATGCTTTTGATTTGGTATTTACTGGCCGCATGCGGATTTTTATCTACATCCACTTTCAAAACAGAAGCGGTATTCCCTAATTTGGATTTCAGATCTTCCAATATAGGTTTCATAGTTTTGCAGGGGCCGCACCATTCAGCGAAAAAGTCAACCAAAACGGGTTTGTCAGAATTTATGATTTCAGAAAAAGATGCCATTTTTTATTTTTTTTAAAGGTAAAAAATCGATGAATGATTTACCATGGATCGTTTTGCAATAGTTGTTAAAACCATCCTTTTTTATCGTTGAATCTTTTGTTCAAGACTCAACCAGCCGCCGCCATTATAGACTTCTTTGAATCCTTTGGATAGCAACAGATTCTTTGCAGAGGCACTTCTCATTCCGGATGCACAGCAAGTGATAATCGGTTTGTTTTTATTGATTTTGGAATGTTGCTGCGAAATAAGTGATAGAGGAATGTTGACAGCGCCTTTGATATGACCGGTACTGAACTCAGATGGTGTTCGCACATCAATAATTTGAGCATTTCTGGTCATTAATTCCGGGAAATTTGCTTTCGGGTTTATTCCGAAAAGGTTCTTTAAATAATGAATCATGAATTTGTTTTGTTTAATGATTTGCATTTACCTCAAGCCAACTTCCTCCGTTAGAACAGTTGATCCCCTGAGATTGAAGGAATAAAGCAGCCTGAGCGCTCCGCTGACCGCTGGCACAGCACAAAATGATCGGTTGCGGCATCTGCATAATTTCGTCTAAGCGATTGGGGATTTCGTGTACGGGAATATGAATACTACCGGCTACATGTCCTCCCATGTATTCTGCGTACGATCGAACGTCTATGATTGTTTTTTTCATTGATGATTCTTTTTTGATTTGACCTTAAAGTTGCTGAAAAGCAGAAATCCCATGAAAGTGCCATAAAGTGTGCTGTTGATTGGACTTGAGGTGATTGCACAGGAACCGTTCGAACAACCAACGAAATGATAATAGGCATATCCTCCAAGTCCGCCAACAATTCCACCGATGATTTCCAGTCGGTATTTCTTTAAAAATGACCTCATTGATGCTGTTTTTTACCGGATATCCTGAACAAGGCGTATAGTGGACAAAACCCGAAAACACTGGTGAGCGTAAAAATAATCGCCACGACCAGAGCAATGACAGCCAGTGTTCCGGAGAAGTGTCCGGTAAAATAAAGGATTGCAATTGTTATGGAGAGCAAAATCCGTACGATCCGATCTGCCAGGTGCATATTTGTTTTCATACTGCTTCTTTTTACAAAGTTGAGACAATGAATCTTCTTATGCAGTGACTTTTGTCACAATCCGCTTAATAATTTGATCTGATTCCGGTATAAAAGAAGTTTTTTGTCCTGTTCAAGCCTTTTTAATAGCCGGGAAATGACTTCCCGTGAACTGGAGAGGTCGATCGCAATTTGCTCGTGCGAAATGTTGATTACTTTGGATTGTGTTGTTCTCGATTTTTCTTTCAGGTAGTGGACCAAACGTTCATCCAATCGTTGAAAAGCAACCTGGTCGATCATTGTAAGCAATTCCTGAAAACGCATTCGGATGGTTCTCATAACAAAACTTTTCCAAGATGGATATTTCAGCATCCATTCGTCCATTGAAGCTGTCGGGATGGTTAGTACGACAGAATCTTCATCTGCGACCGCCCTGATTTCACTGGGATATTGTTCCATACAACAGGTGAATGTCATTGCGCAACTTTCATTTGGATGGATGTAATAAAGAAACAACTCGTGACCTTCGGTATCCATTCTGGAAACTTTAACCGTTCCGGAAAGAACAATCGGGATGACACGCACAATTTGCCCGGGACTTAAAAGGGATTCGCCTTCCTTTAACGTGACTTCGCGGGCCTTACTCTCAATAGCGGCAATCAAATCAGGCTCAAAGAGATTGTTAAATTTATCGAGTGGATTCATGGGTCACCTGCGTATTAGGATACCATATCGTTATTTAAATCTTCTTGCCTCCTTTTTACTTTCTTTTGTGCTGGAGTCGGGTCTTTAACCCATGAATTGTCATAATCAACCAGTAAATCGGAGGTTTTCAGCTCTTCCACTCCTATTTTTCCATCCATATACCTGGCAAGCAGCTTAAAACGCTTTTTATCCTCTTTTTGAAGAACCAGTAAGGTGGTATTGATGGATGACTTAATCGCAATCGGAATTCCACCACCCAGATCAGCCCAATGTCCGCTGAGGAATAAATTGTCGACCGGAGTAATGTAAGAGGCAACTTTCCCCTGGTAATTTTCTTTCCCCGGTTTTTGTGCCATCATCGTCCCGTTCTTATTTCCGGTGTAGCGATGATGTGTAATCGGAGTGGCAACATCTATATATAAAATGTGTTTATTCAGGTTCGGAATTAGCTTTTCTTCTACCCGATCTATCAGGATTTTAGCGTATTCATCTTTGATTCGATTGTATTCCTCTCCGCGAATGTAATTGCCGTTTTCATCTATCTCACAGCCCCAGAAATTGTTGTTCTCAATCCATGCAGGAATGAAAAGTGTAATGGTTCCGTGCTCGGGTAAGGACAAGGATTTATCCCGTACCGTTGAAGCAAGAATGTGGATTCCGCTCAGATGCGGATCTCCCTTGCCTAAATCAGGACGAGGAACAGAAGTGTCTGCTAAAAAGATAATTTCTTCCCCTAGGCCCAATTCTTCAGCCGGACAATCGAGTCCTATAGCCACCGTGATAGCGGAAGCATAAAGCGGTGCGTCTTTCAAACGGCTCTTCATTTTAGCCGGGACAGATTTCTGAGGGAGCATTTTTTCGAACAAAGTCTCAGCGTCACAGGCTGCAACGACATATTTACTTGAAATGATATGTTCCGTTCCGCGGTGATCGAACTTCACTCCTTTTGCTACATTGTCTTCCACCAAAACCTGGGTTACCCTGGATTTAAAGAAGATTTCTCCGCCCATTTTCTCTGTTGCGTACATCAGCCATTCGGGGAAACTCTGACTCCCTCCATCCGGCGGAAGCTGAAAATCCTTGATATAAGCCCACGAAATCGGGATCAGACAGGAAAGCACATCCGGCTCCGAACAAAATACGCGGTGTAATTTTTCGTCTGTAAAGTATCGGTTTAATCCCTGCTTCAGTTTTTCTTCTCCGGTATAACGAATATGCGGAATAAATGGCAGTGCAAACCCAAGCATACGCAGACCGTGGATCGGATATTCATACCAGGCCATGGAATTCATCGTGCGGCTTAGATTAGCATAGCGGTCAAAGGATTTTCCAATGCGTTTGGCATCCCTGAAAAAGCGAATGATTCCTTTTTTCTCATGCGGGAATTCTTTGATCCATTGATCTTTTAGCTCATCCGGGTTGTTGGTAACCAGGTAATCAAAGTCATCACTCACAAAGCGGCGAATATTCTTTTGTTCCCTGCATTTCGGGTAATCCTCTCCGATGATTTTGAAGATTTTAGTAACCAGTCCGTCCGGTCCGCAGTTATTGAGCCAGTGAATGGCCGAATCGAAACGGAAATCGTGACGGCGAAAGCCGGCCAGGTATCCACCCGGACGATTGTCCATTTCAATAACACAACAGGAAATTCCGGCCTTACTGAAAAGGGCCGCAGAGGTTAATCCACTAATTCCACCACCAATAATGACAACATCGTAGTGTTGTTTCGGATTGATTCCGCGCATCGCTAAAGTTAGTTTAGAGTGCGCAAGTTAGCAATAAATCAGGAGATAGCGGGTATCCTTGCTATAAGCTTTTTTCTTCAATGGGCCAATTTTCTGAGCAGTAATTCCATTCAAGCACAATACTGCTCAGTAGCTAAAGAAAATGGCTCTAAAAAATCTTTTAGTCGGTTTTGAAATTTCACGGGCAATTAAAACCTTAGAATCGATGTTTTTATTCCCAAAGCCTACTGTTTTAAAACGCAGGTGCTACATGAACCCGTATGTTGTGGGCAAAGATAACCTGATTGTTTCTGGGGTCTCTACATTCCCATATTTCCATTCCGCTGCCATGAACAGTACGGTCGTCTACGATTAACACATTCTTCAATTTCTTCTTCGAATCATTCGGCAGAATAAGCATGCGGCCTTCTGTGGCACAAAGCACCAATTGATTCCAAAGCTGTTGCTGATGCTCTGTTTTGAATTCCGGAAACGGGTTATTGAGATTAATGGAGTCGTTCTTATCCGAATACTCGTCAAAAAGCCCCACAAGTAATTCGTTGTCGAAGTTCAAAAAATCGGGTTTACTCACGTAGACGGAATAATCCCCGGAGTAAAAATGGATGAAGCCCTGCTCCTGCCATTCCAGTTTAACGGTAGTTTCCTTTCTGGTCTGACCAAAAACGGAAGATGATAGTGAAATCATCAAGACTAAAAAAAAGGTAGCGATCTTTTTCATAAGTTTTAACTATTAAATTGTCTTAAATGATGATCGGTGTGTTTGTAGGCTAAGAGCCCTATTTGTTCCCGGGTCATTTTCCCGAAAAAATCGTGAATAAATGTCGGATTGGAATAGTTTTCATAAGCTTGGATTAGTTGGATCCATTCCTCTTTCTTTTCAGCAATATCTCCGCTCGTTTCTTTGATTTTAAATTGTTCGGAAGTCGGAACGCCTTTGTCAAAAGGATTATCGTTTCGGATCATGCGTCTGAGCCCCATTTTTCCAAATAGTTTCCCGATAAATTCCTGCTTGTAAGTTGGGTTTCCTGTACCCTGGATCCATTTTTCCCAGGTGGTACAATGCATGAGCATTTGGTAAAGGTTCATTTTGCCCCACTGCACCTGCACATCTTCCTGAATAGCCTGAATGCGCACAATTAACTCGTTACGAGTTCCCTCATCAAAAATCGTCTTCATAAGCAGACATGAAAATACCGCTTATATTCGACCAAAGCAAGAAAAAAGCAGATTAAAAATCGGTTTGAAGCGAAAAAATACTACCAGGAAGGATTAGCGATATAGGAGTAATGTTCTTCTGTCTTTTCTAAAACAGCTCCTGTTTCTGAATCCACCACTAATTTATTCAGGTTATAATTACCGGAATAAGCGGAAGTTTGATGAATTTTTGTCTTATCTGTTTTTTCCTGGATCAGGATATACACAAAACGTTCGTGTTTTGGATCGTATTCAAGCGAAATATTTTCAATTGGCAAAATGAACTTCTTTTGTTTTTTCAATACTTCCGCCGAAATGGCTCTCCAGGGGAGGATGTTCCAAATGTGCTCTTGTTTGATACTGAAAAGTTGTTTGGAGGCGTCCCGGACCTGCATCAGGCTGTCTAAATAGAAATGAACGTGGTAATCAATGGTTGAATTGACTTTGAAAGTGATGAAGAATTGGTGTTTTAGGTTTACCTCTTTCATCCATTTCCGTTGTTCTGCAGTCGTATTCGGATTTGTTTGGGTGTATTCACGACAGGAATAATAAATTGCAACAGAGTCCATCTGAAATGACAACTGTTTATTGCAGTAATCCAACACATTTTTTTTCGCTAACTTAAATTCAATAGAGTTGGTATCAAGCATTTTGCTGTTGGTGGAGCTGAATAGATTATCCTGCTCCATTTCATCGTTGATATAACATGGGGCTTGTTGCAGTTCTGCATGTTTGCTTAACTGGGAAAACACAGCGTGTGTTGCCGGAAACAGGAACAAGATGCACGCAATAAAGGTTTTCATAGATGTAAAATCGGGGTTGCTTTATGCAATGTATTGAAATAGAATGAATGAAACAAAAATCGCCGGAATAAACTCCCGGCGATTTACAATACATCTGCTGCTATCAACTTACAAAAAAAAGAAAAAACTCACTTCTTAATTTTTCACTTTTCAATTAAATGTCCTTTCAGCACCGATTCATACAACTCTTCATACAATGGAAGAACTTTTGACAGGTCGAATTTCTTTGCTTGTGCCAGTGCGTTTTTGCGGAAGATCTGATGAGTTTCTTTGTTCTCTAAAATACGGATCGCATCAATTGCCATTGCTTCTACATCGCCCACATTGGATGTAAACCCGGAATAGGCATCAATATTCACCTCCGGAATTCCTCCTGTATTGGATGAAACCACCGGAACTCCTTCTGCCATTGCTTCCAAAGCTGCCAAACCGAAACTTTCTGTTTCAGAAGGTAAAAGGAATAAATCGCTTAATTCCAGGATCGGTCCCGTTTCGCGTACTTTACCAATAAAGATGATCTTGTTGCAAATTCCCAGGTCACGCGCCAAACGCTCTACAATTGCACGGTCAGGACCATCTCCTGCCAACAGTAATTTTGACGGAATTTTCTCCTGTACTTTTTCAAAAATGCGCACCACATCAGAAATTCGTTTTACCGGACGGAAATTCGAAATATGGCATAAGATCATTTCATCGTCGTTGGCGTAATGCCTGCGTTTTTCCATATTGATTACCGGCAATTCTGCTTTTGGCTGAATGAAGTTTGGAATGACATGGATTTCGCGCTTTGTCTCGAAATGTGCGTATGTGTCTTTTTTCAGGCTTTCGGAAACAGCTGTAACTGCATCTGAAGCATTAATGCAGAATGAGATCACCGGCTCAAAGGAAGGATCTTTTCCAACCAGGGTAATGTCTGTTCCGTGAAGTGTTGTAATAAAAGGAATGTTGATTCCCTGCGCTTTCAGGATCTGCTGTGCCATAAATGCCGCCGAAGCATGCGGAATGGCGTAATGCACGTGAAGCAGGTCCAGCCCTTCGTATTTCACTACATCCACTACTTTACTTGCTAATTCGGTCTCATAAGGCTGGTACTCAAAAAGCGGGTAATCCGAAAGCTGTACTTCGTGGTAAAAAATGTTTTCGCGAAAACTGCCCAGTCGAACAGGCTGTGAATAAGTAATAAAATGGACCAAGTGCCCTTTTTGGGCCAGGGCTTTCCCGAGCTCTGTGGCTACTACACCACTCCCGCCGAATGTGGGATAAAGTACGATTCCGATTTTCATATGTGTTTGTCTCATTTCCGGCGTGCTTCAAAAAGTGCTTCGTAGATTACTCGCTGAATCTCTGTGCGCACGCTCATCTTTGTAATTTTCCAATTGTCTGCGTCAGGATAAACCCGGTTCGATAAGAACACAAAGTTCACCTTGTTTTCCGGGTCCGCCCAGGTAATCGTTCCCGTAAATCCGGAATGACCGAATGTGGAAGGAGAAACCAGGTCGCAAGTCGGACCGTTCTTTAAACTTACAGTCGGTTTGTCAAAACCAATTCCCCTTCTGTTTCCGGGACAAAATTGGCAAGCCGTGAACTGATCTACAATTTCTTTTTTAATGATCGATTGGTCTCCTATTTGTCCTTTATTCAATAAAAACTGCATCAAAGCTGCCAGGTCCGTTGCGTTGGAAAATAATCCGGCATGACCTGCAACTCCGCCCATCATTGCTGCGCCGGGATCATGCACGTGTCCCTGGATTAGCTGCTTACGGAATTCTTTGTCGTATTCTGTCGGAGCGATGCGTTTCTTATTGAATTTTTCCAGTGGTAAATAGGTCATAGTTTGTAATCCCAAAGGTCTGTAGATTTCTTTTTCCACAAACTCATTCTGTCCCATTCCACTCGTAAGCTCAATGTATTTATTGAAGAAGTAATAGCTCAGATCGGAATACTCGTAGGACTTTTTACCCGTCAATGGTGTCTCAACAATGATTTTCAGCATGGTTTTCCAATAATCGTCTTTGATGAATATGTTGTCGGCAACCACTCTGTTGTAAATACTTTTATCGGTTTTACTGTAAATACCCGGATTTAGTTCGCCGTTTTCCATGGTTCGCTTGTAGAACGCAATCCAGGGTGTTAATCCTGCCTGGTGTGTCAACAGATCAATTGCTTTCAGATCTGCATAAGGTGTTCCTTTGACGTATTCCGGTACTAGTTCGTTCAGGTCTGATTTTTCGTCAAATTTCCCCAGGGTTTTCAAACGCATCAAAGCAGTTGTTGACGAAGCTATTTTGGTAATGGAGGCGATGTCGTAAATGTGTTCATTCGTTACACTGTCGCCATTTTCATAGATCGTTGTTCCGTAAGATTTCTGAAGGATGATTTTCCCGTCGATCGCTACTACTATCTGACAGCCCGGGAATGCTTTTGCTTCAATTGCTTTTGCTACAATGTCATCTACTTCCTTTAGTTTGTCCGGGTTTAAGCCCAATTCTTCCGGCTGAGAATACTTCAGTCTTCCGTTATTCTTGACCTGGATCCCGAACCCGGTTTTCCACTGATCGTTGATGTCTGTGGCTAATTTTCCTTCCACATCAAATGCACCCATGACTGCCTGGGCAGTTCTTTCCTGCGCAGCAGCGGTGTTCTCATATGCACAAAGGATAGATTTCACTGCTTTCGGGAATGCTGTTTCCTTTTGAAGGGCTAAAGGATTTCCGAATAGAATGACGCTTGCTTTTGCATTTTCAGGAATTAAATCTAATACCTGAGTCCAGGGTCCAAAACCATAATTATTTCGCGCGCGCTGTGCATCCGAGTGAAAATCCAGGATATAAATCGCATCGGGATCAAGTTTGATTGCTTTCAATCTTCGGACAGCTTCTTCCGGTGTAAAGTATTTGTAATGAGTGATTTTGGCGTAGTCATTTAAACGATCTCTAAAAGCAGCAGTGTGTGTGCCAATTGCTATGCGAATGATCTCCTTGTCTAGTTTGTCGATTGGCAGATTGTCTTCTTCATTTTTAAGACACAACAAGGCTTTTTCATAGACCTGGTTAATGATCAGTTTGCGTTCCGGAGCCGGATCTCTGCGCTTAACAATGGGTTTGTGAACGATAGCCTGGTATTTCGCTCTCAGTACTCTTTTGCAGTGCTCATTCACTTCTTCTTTGCTCAATTCACCGCTCTCTACCTTCGAATAAATGAGTTTGATCGCATCCGGAACATTTTCAGGAAACAGCAAAATATCACATCCGGCCAGGTAAGCCTTAGCTACTACTACCGATTTTCCGTATTTCTCCGAAACAGCTTTCATGTTCAGTGCGTCGGAAATTACCAATCCTTTAAAGCCGAGTTTTTTACGTAAATAAGTTTCGATGACCGGCTTGGACAAGCTGCTTGGAGTGCCACTAGGATCCAGTGAGGGGACGTTTAAATGGGCTACCATCACAGAACGGGTTCCGGCGTCAATACCGCTTTTAAAAGGCAGAAAATCGGTCGATTCAAATTCGTTTACGCTGTGGGAAACCGTAGGAAGTTCTTTGTGAGAATCTTTGTCCGTATCGCCGTGTCCCGGAAAATGCTTTACGCATGAAATAACACCTGCATCTTCAATTCCTTTCACCATGGCTGCCGTTTGTCTGGCAACTTGCTGTGGATCTGAACCAAAGGCACGGAATCCGATTACCGGATTTTGCGGATTGAGGTTTACATCGGCTACGGGAGAAAAATTCATGTGGATTCCCAGCATATCACATTCGATCCCCATGTGGTAGCCGATCTTTTCTGTCAGCTTCAGGTCATTTGCAGCACCAATTGTTTGCTGGTAAGGAAAACGGGGCTCTCCCGAAAGACGCATGGCAGTTCCCCACTCCGCGTCCATTCCTATCAGTAATGGAAGTTCGGAGCTAGCCTGCATTTGTTGAATAGCTTCCTGCAGGTTATCCCGTTCGCCCTGGAAAAAGATCAAACCGCCAATTTTCTGCTCACGCACCAAAGCCTCCGTTTCTGCCAGGTGTTCCTTTCCTTTGTTCGACCAGCAGGCAACCATGAAAGACTGTGCAATTCGTTCTTTTATGGAAAGTTTAGCCAATTCAGCTGCAATCCATTGATCTTCTTCCTTATCAGTTGTGAGGCTGACCCGGTACTTTTTAACCGGTTTCTGTGCCGGAGTTTTCAAAAGCGCTGAAGTAATCAATCCCGATCCGACAATAAGGATTAGAATAAAAGAAGTTTTACGGAATGTCTTTCTGTTCATAGAACAAAATTACGTGATTTGATCGTAGATACGAACTGCTTTGGAATAGTTTTCAACATCTGGACTTCGACTTCGCTCGGTAACCGATTTGCACCGTTGTCAAATTTTAGGAATGCAAGGACTTCTGAGTTGGTCTTGTTGAAGTTTCAACCAGAAAAAGGTGGCTGAGCCGGGTCGAAGCAATCTTTTGACTGACATGATGTCACTTAGAAAAAAGTGGAACAAGAATTGTTAAAAAGACAGCGTTAGAACTAAGAGATTATCTTAAATTTGTTGGTGTTGCATAAATTGAAATTCGTTCATGTCTGATATTATTCGTTTACTTCCGGATCACGTTGCCAACCAGATTGCAGCCGGTGAAGTTGTCCAAAGACCTGCTTCAGTGGTGAAAGAGTTGGTGGAGAATAGCATTGATGCCGGTGCAACGAAAATTGAACTGTACATCAAAGACGCCGGACGAACGTTGATTCAGATCGTGGACAACGGGAAAGGAATGTCACCACTGGATGCAAGAATGTGTTTCGAAAGACATGCAACCAGCAAAATCGCAAATGCAGCTGACCTATTTGCTTTAAAAACAAAAGGATTTCGCGGTGAAGCATTGGCTTCCATTGCGGCAATTGCGCACGTTACACTTCAAACAAAACGCACAGCAGACGAATTGGGAACCAAGATCCTGATTGAAGGAACGGAAGTCATTAACCAGGAGCCGACCCAATGTCCGGTTGGCTGTAATTTCGAAATCAAGAACCTGTTTTTCAACGTGCCCGCCCGCCGGAATTTCCTGAAATCAGATAACGTAGAGTTTAAGCACATCATTGATGAATTTGAACGCGTGGTCCTTCCCCATCACGACATTGCCTTTCGATTGGTACATAACGACCAGGAAATTTATCACCTTGCTCCTGCTCCTTTAAGAAAACGGATTGTAGATGTGTTCGGGAAGAAATTTGGTGACAACCTCGTTCCTGTAACGGAGCACACCGATATTGTAGCGCTCGATGGTTTTGTAGGAAAGCCGGAAGTTGCAAAGAAATCGCGTGGGGAACAATTTCTCTTTGTGAACAACCGCTTTTTCAAGGATACGTATTTCAATCATGCCATTTCGGCTGCTTTTGAGCATTTACTTCCCTCCAAATTATTCCCGGGATATTTTTTATTCCTGGAGGTCGATCCGAAACAGATTGATGTCAACGTACATCCGACTAAAACAGAGATTAAGTTTGAGGAAGACAAAGCCATTTACAGCATCATCAGAAGTGCTGTCCGTTTAGGCCTGGGGAAATTTAACATCACTCCTACGCTGGATTTCGACCGGGAAAGTGAATTTGACCTTCCGGTTTCCATGCTGACTCAAACTCCGGTAGCTCCTGAAATCAGGGTAGACAAATCATACAATCCTTTTCACGTTCAAAATACACGGGAAGGACAATTCTCCGCCGGAAACTCCTCTTTGGGTTCCTCTCATGCTTCAAAAGACAAAGCTTTCTCTTCTGCTTTGAATAAAGCCGGCTTCGGTTCGCAGTTCCAATCAGCCAGCCTGGATGAATTGTGGCACTCAGAACCGATTAGTGAAGATGTTCCGGAAGAGAATCCGCTTCAGATCGAACTGGATGTAGAAACGCTGAAATCAATCGGTCCCTTTATCTTAAAAGGCTCTTTTGTCATTGGTTCTGTTCCGGAAGGTTTACTGGTTATTCAATACCGCAGGGCGTATGAGCGTATGCTTTACGACGATTTGATGCGTGGGTTTTTTATTAATCCTTTGGCTTCGCAGCAACTCATTTTCCCCATGGAGAAAACCCTGTCGAAACAAGAGCAGCTGGCTTGGAATGAACATGAGAAAACGCTCTCGCGTATTGGCTTTAACTGGTCGTGGGCAGATCAGGTGCTGCACATAGACGGCATTCCCTCCATCCTGGACGAATCAACGGTTTTGTCTTGTGTGGACAAAATCCTGGAGCAGCTGCAAATGGGCACTTTGGAAAAAGGAGAGATTGCACACACCGTTTTGTCACAGATCGCTTTCGGTGGAAGCATGGCTTTTAAGCTTCAAAGCAACCAGGAAAGCATTTCTGACTTTATATCCCGATTGTTTGAGGCAGATGAACACACTTTTTCTCCGTCAGGCAAGCGGATTATTGCACAAATTACGAATGAACAATTAATTCAATTATTTTAAGATATGTTTGGAAATATTGGACCTGTTACAAAGAATCTATTATTGCTCAATGTAGTCCTATTTATATTGACATTATTCTTTGAGAGCCAGGGAACCGATTTAGTAAGTTTGCTAGGAGCTCATTATTTCGATACCCCGCTTTTTAAACCCTATCAACTGGTTTCTCACTTCTTCATGCATGGAGGCTTCTTTCATATTTTTATGAATATGTACATCCTGGTGATGTTCGGAAGCTTTTTGGAGCGTTTGTGGGGGCCGAAACGTTACTTTGTTTTCTACATCGCAGCGGCTTTGGGCTCGATCTTGCTTTACAATAGTGTGGGCCTCTTTCAGATCATGGAATTGAAGAATGCGATCAATAATTCCAATGCAATTGCTACTGTAAATGGAATATTGGGAGAAACAGGAAATATAACAGGACAAAATGTCCTGGATATTGCTAATCGGTATGGAATGACTCAGATGCAATATGACGCTTTGGCTCAATACTCGATTAAATCAATGGTTCCAATGGTTGGAGCTTCCGGTGCTATTTTCGGTTTATTGGCAGCTTTCGCGATCCTTTTCCCAAATACAGAACTAATGCTGATCTTTCCACCTATTCCAATCAAAGCCAAATGGCTGATCGGTGGATATTTCGTATTTGAAGTCTATAGCAGTTTTCAGAATAATGCTGGCGATAATGTTGCTCACCTGGCGCATGTAGGCGGCGCCATTGTTGGTGCGATCATTGTATTGATTTGGCGTAGAAAAGGACAAAACTTTTATTAAAATGAATAGTGACAGAACTTTATCGGAAGAACTGAAATTTCAGTTTAAGCACGGGGGAATGCATATCCAATTGATTTTTGCCAATGTGGTGATTTTCGTTTTGATCATGCTGCTTGCATTTATCGGTAAAATAAGCGGTCAGGAAGTACTGTTCAATACGATTCTGGACAAAGCATTTACCCTGCAGACAAACCTGGGTGATCTGCTTTATGCTCCTTACGGGATCATTACCAGTATTTTTTCTCATTTCGACCCGATCCATTTCCTGTTTAACATGATCTTCCTCTATTTTGCAGGAAATATGTTCCGTCAGTTCTTTTCCGACAGAAGATTGCTGCATGTTTATGTGGTAGGTGGAATTGCGGGTGGTTTGGCAGAAGTGATCGCACGTCAATTTATGGGGCAATACCCGGCAGTGCTTGGTGCATCCGGCTCGATTATGGCTCTATTCATTGCGATGGCTGTTTATCGTCCGAACATCCGGGTAAACTTATTCGGAGTGATCCCTGTGAAATTGTACATCATCGCATTAATCTACCTGGGTTCCGAATTGGTTCAGATGACTC
This sequence comes from uncultured Flavobacteriales bacterium, assembly GCA_946478775.1. Next base: position 688 of record CAMLDR010000054.1, on the reverse strand, counting down.
AGATCGACGGAATTGCGCACTTTGCACATTTGGGCGGTGCATTGATCGGATTTCTTTCTGTTCAGAACATCCATTCTTCTTCCAACATCATCAACTGGACAGAATCGCTTCATCAGCGGATTTTAAACTTTTTTGCAGGAAGAAGAACCAAACGTCCGAAAATGAAAGCTCAGAAAGGCGGACGGGTGGTGAAAACCGACGAGGAATACAACATGGATGCAAAGGCAAAACAACAGAAGATTGACAAGATATTGGATAAGATTTCCAAATCCGGTTACGAATCTTTGACGAAAGCCGAAAAAGACTTCCTATTTTCGCAAAGTAATAAATGATTTGAGTTGGTTTAAAAAGATAGCGCGATTTTCAACGGTGATTAAGATTCTTTCTGTCACGGTTATCTGCTGCCTGCTACTCGCCTATCTTTCGCCTTATGTTCATCCGGCAAGCATACGGATCCTGCCGTTCTTCGGACTGACTTACCCTATTTTCATCTCCCTGGCCTTAATCCTGCTGATTTATTGGGCTTTTGCAAGATCAGGGTGGTTCTTCTATATTCTGATTGCGATATTATTTGGTGGCAACCTGCATTTCCGGACACTTTCCATTCAATTTTCAGATCCAAACCCTCAAACCCGTGTTGCTTCCTGGAGCATCATGAGTTACAATGTGCGTTTGTTTGATGTTTACA
>CAMLDR010000053.1 GCA_946478775.1 uncultured Flavobacteriales bacterium | reverse complement strand
ATGCTTCCGAAATAGACCAAACACAGTTTTTGAGTATTTGTTCGAATCCAAAAGGAATCATTTTTGCTTCATGGACTGAAGATAATTCTTGCCTGATCAAGGTTTTGATAAAAGGGAGTTTCTCCGAGCTGTTTGTCGATTCTTCGAAAATCCAGGAGCATGCGCTTTTTGAGGAATACCAGGTGTTTCTTGAAATGTACCTGTTCCCGATCTTTACCGCTCAGTTCGCTTCTGTTTCGGTTAAGAACATTCATTTTTTTACGAGTTTTTCCGTTTTGCTGCCGGCCTATCAGCAAAACCTGGTGCAGGATTCCTTATCGGACTGGATCTTCAAACAGAAGGAGGAGTTGAGCCTGGCAACCAATAAAGCCCGAAAAGATACGGATCTGCATCGGCTGGTCGATTCATTCTTAAGTGCGAATATGATCCGGGCATTGGATTTATTGAATGTAAATCATTACCGCGTGAAGACCCAGTTGCTCGAATTCTTTATGAGTTTGGCTTATCACCCGAAAAGTTCCACACGATTCCTGTTATTTTTAACCAATAAACTATTGGAAATCAAATTCACGGATGAGCACCAAAAACAGCTAAGCAATTTCGGGACCGATGTAAAAAAAGGCAAGATTGTAGTAGAATCCACTCGTATTTCCTGGCTGCGACTGAGTTTGGTCATTTTCATTTTATTGATATGCTGCGCAGGTATAGTGGCCATCTTCTTTGTGGAAGCTGACCCGGAAACCGATTTGCTCCAGGAGAAAACAGCATATATGGAATTTAGCAAGGAAGAGCGTTTGAAGCTGGATTCCCTGATCACTGAAATTAAGAGCGAAGAACGCATGATAAACGATGCGCAGCTGGATTCGAATTTGCCTTTCGTTGGCATTGATCTGGTGAAACGGCGTTCGTGGAATAATTCGCTTTTCAATGAATTGTACCAACATTGGGCAAATAATGATTCCATTCCGTTTACGAAATTTTTCACACAGGGAAGATCATTCGGGAAGCCTTATGTAAAAACCAAAGACCTCGATAGGAAATCGGGAAATATTGCCGTTGAGCTGCACAATGAAACCGACCGGATGATTTTGATCGTGGTTTTTCAGAACAACAAGAAAGAACCGGTTTACACCAGCTATGCAGAAGCAAAGACTTTGTCCGAATGGAAAATAAATGCGGGTGAATACCTTTTTGTTTTACCGGGAAATAAAATCCCTTCCGATTTGAAATTCGGAGACCTTCCGTTCAAGGAACTGGACTCACATTTTTTTGAGAACCTTGGAATTGCATACCGTGTAGACAATATCAATGGAAAGCGGATCAAACTGGTTTGGGAAAACCTGGGGAACAATGAATCGTATTTGGTGGATTTGTCGGGAGCGCTTATAAAAGAGTAACTTCGATTTCGCTCAGCTACCTATCGGATTTTTTATTAAAGTTGGCTGAGCGGAGTCAAAGCCAAAAAAGAAGAGAGACTGGAAATAAAGTCTCTCTTCACACGCTACCTAACTAAACCTAACTACTACTACTTATATTCTACTAACGCAGTGTTTTTGCTTTTGGTACATGGAAAGGACGTAATTAACGTCTTTTAACTAATCTTGTAGGGAGAATAATATGGAAGGGTTAAGGCATCCGAACGATAAGACTTTGACAATCTGTAATTTGGGCAGATCCAAACTTTCGGAGCACTATTTCTGGGCTCATTTTTAAAAAAAGTGTGATTGGAACAATAAGTGGGTAAAGACAGCATTCTGTCACAGTGGTGGAGCTGTTTATCCTTCTGAGAAGAAGTTCCTAAAAACAACAAGAGAGAAGCAGGCGCTCCTCTCTTGTTCCAACCTAAACTACTACTACTTATGAAAACTAACCTCTAACCTCATAACAAATAGCGTACCAAAGTATTTTATCTGCTTCTGATGTTAGCGTATACAAAGATAACGGACACATTTCGATTTTGTTTCATAATCCGGGCCTTTTTAACATTATTTGCAAATCGGGAAATTTAGTGAAATAGGCACTTAAGATAAGATTTCGTGTATCTTTGACGTCGAATTATAATATTTCCTCTCTGAAGGCATGAAAGTTATCGATCATTTAAACGCAGCGAAAGACACGCTATTTTCATTTGAAATTCTCCCTCCGTTAAAAGGAGCGAATATTCAATCCATTTACGACGGTATTGACCCCTTAATGGAATTCAAACCGAAATACATTAATGTAACTTATCATCGCGAAGAATTCATCTACAAAGAACGCGAAAAAGGGTTGCTCGAAAAGATTGCAATCCGAAAACGGCCAGGAACGGTTGGAATCTGTGCTGCAATCATGAATAAATACGATATCGATGCAGTTCCACATTTGATTTGTGGAGGATTTTCCCGCGAGGAAACTGAAAATGCTTTGATCGATTTGCAGTTCCTGGGAATTGACAATGTATTGGCGCTTCGTGGTGACTCTATTAAAACAGAATCTACTTTTAAACCGCATCCGGAAGGACATAAATATGCCGTGGAGCTGATCGACCAGATTTCTGAAATGAATAAAGGAAATTACCTGGTGGATGACATTCAATTGGCTCCTACAAATTTCTGCATAGGTGCAGCAGGTTACCCGGAAAAGCATTTCGAAGCAATGAACCTGAGTACAGACTTGCATTACCTGAAAGCAAAAGTAGATGCAGGCGCCGAATACATCGTGACGCAAATGTTCTTCAACAATCAAAAATACTTTGAGTTCGTGGATGCTTGCCGCGCTATGGGCATTACTGTTCCGATCATTCCGGGAATTAAACCGATTACAACTTTAAATCATATTTCTTTCCTGCCGAAGGTTTTCCACATCGATCTTCCGGAAGAATTGAGCAAGGATTTGATTAAGTGTAAAAGCAACAAAGAAGTTTTTGAAGTAGGTGTTGCATGGGGAATCCATCAATCACAAGAATTGAAGAAAGCGAAGGTACCGGTAATCCATTATTATACTATGTCGACCTCTGAAAGCGTTAAGACGATAGCAGAGAAAATATTCTAACTATGAAAAAATCACTTTTAAGTTTGCTGTTCTTAAGTAGCTGTCTGTTTGGCTTCGCTCAGGCAAAATTTCCGCCTTTGAAATTGACCAATGCGTTAATCGTTAGTCATTTGGACAAGGAAGCGGATCAGTTTTCATTGGAAATTGCCGTGTCGGATGTGCTTTCAAGATCCAAGGTTAAAAACACCGTTTCATTGAATGTACTGAAAGCAGGTGGAGACCCACAGGTTTTATTGACAGATTCCCTGACACAATTATTGAAAGAAAAAGGAATCAATACGCTTATGCTGGTTTCAGTGCGTGGTTTTGATAACCGTTTCAGACCATCAACAGGAAACATGACTTTAGCAGAAGATCTGGCAGCAGATAATTTATTTCCGATTTACAAAGAGGATATTGTTTCAGTTACGTTCGAATTTCATTTTTACAGAGACGGCAAATTGGTTTATACGGATTTATTGAAAATCGGGGGGATTAATTCAAGGGATAAAGTATTGCGCAAACTGCGTAAAAAATTGGCTAAGAAAGTTTCTAAAGACTGGCAGTAATTTTAAAAGAGTCAAAGATTTTAGAAACAAGAGTCAGGGCTGTAAATAGAACCGCACTAACGCTTACGCAGTAGCTTGTGCCATCGCTAACCTTGCTCTACCGTCTGCGTGCCGCTGAAGCTTTAGCAGAGGCGCAAGCGGTTACGCAAAGGTGAAGAGCTAAGGCGGCATGCGATCAGCGAAGGCGCAACGCTTGTTCGAATCGAAAACTTCGTTGGAACTGCACTAACGCTTGTTCGAATCGAAAACTTCGTTGGAACTGCACTAACGCTTGTTCGAATCGAAAACTTCGTTTTCTCTTATTTGTAAAAAGTCAATGTTCCCGACAAAGCGCCGTTATTGGAAAATGCTCCCACATTTCCGCTGGTAAAAAAACCAGGATTAGTTTCCGGGTAAAGCGTGATTCCGGCAAGATTTGCGGTAACTACATTTCCGTTTACAACCAGCGTTAAAGTACCTGAGGTTGTTTTAGAATGCCATGCAGTCAGCGTATCACCGTTTATTTCGGTAATGTTCATCGTGATGTGCGTAGGGTCCGTGTCTGTTCCATCCTCGACCAAGGTATAGCTTGTGGTTTGAGCAGGCAATTCAGAAATATTGAAGTACGAGGAGAACGTTTTCAGGTTGTTTGAAGCATGGTTTGCCCCGATATAGTTTGTCCCTGCTGCTGATGCCCATCCGCATGGTCCGTTTAATTGGTAGACTTCTCCGGCTGGCATGGTTAAAGTAATATCAGCTTGCCCTTCTTCTGCAACAGGAGGAGGAGTTGGAGAACCGGGTTTCTTTTCGTCTTTTTTGCAAGACATCATCAGGGTAGCGGAAAGCGCTATAAAAACAAGGAATTTCATAATTTAAACTATTTGATTACTACTACTATTCAAAAGTCGCGCTTCACCCGGCGCTTCACAACGGCGAATAGATAAATAGCAGGATTAATCGACGAACAACAGGATATCTGCTGATTTTCAATTAAATTTGATTAAAACGGCTTCGTGATGAGATTGAATTGTGTGGTTGTGGATGACGATGAACTGGATCGATTGATGGTGCTTTCCTGCCTGAGAAATTATCCGGAAATCCATGTGCTTGAAGTTTTCAGTTCCCCTGTGGAGGCGCTTGCATTTTTGGAAGTAAACCCGGTTGATCTCCTGTTCCTGGATATCGATATGCCCGAAATGAGCGGAATTGAGCTACGTAAGCGAATCTCTCAATCGGCCATTTGTGTATTCATTACTTCTTATCCGGAACATGCAGTGGAAAGTTTTGAAGTGGAGGCTCTTGATTTTTTGGTCAAACCGCTAAAAGCGGATCGATTCAGGGTGACAATCGAACGCATCCACGATTACCTGGAGGTTCGAGAAAAAGCGCACCTTTTTGAATCGAGTTTGGGGGGAGACACGATTGTTGTGAAAGAAGGCCATACTCAAACCAAAATCAAATTGCACTCCATCTATTACCTCCAGGCAATGAAGGATTACACGCTCATTTTTACTACTGACAAACGACATTGTGTACTTGGTTCTTTGGGTAATTTGTTGAAAGAAACGGCATTTCAGTCCTTTGTGCGGGTTCATAGAAGTTTTGCGGTTCAAAAACAGGCAATTGAACAAATTGGTATGAATGAATTGATGCTATTCAACCGAAAGAAAATTCCTGTTGGCAGAAGCTATAAAGAAAACATTCAATCCTTGTTCTGACTATGACCAAGTTTTTATGGCAACTAATTTGGATGACTTCGCTATTGTTAAGTAATGTGGCACTGGCAGAACAAACACATCAGCAAAAAATAGATTCCCTGCAGGCAATTCTAAAAACTGCAAGCGATGATTCCCGGCGTTGTATGCTCCTGAATGAAATCTCAAATCTGTATTATCTTCATAATTCAGAAAAGGGAATTCACTATGCCAAACAGGCATTGAAATTGGCGCAGGCAATTAACTTTCCGAAAGGAAAGGCTTTTGCATATCTCTACATGGCTAAAAACACTTCAATGACGGGAGATTACAATCAAAGTTTGAAGTATTATGCTATTGCAATAAGCTATTTCGAAGCACTCAATGATCAAAAGTCCTTAGGCTTGGTTTACTTGAATCAAGGAACCATTTACGGGAATCAGGGTAAATTTCCCGATGCCCTGGATTCTTTCTTCAAAGCCTTGAGTTTGTTTGAAAAGTTTGACGATGGCAAGAGTCAAATCTATCAGGCAAATGCTTATCAGAATATTGGAAATGTTTTCAATTTCATGGACGAGAACGAAGCGGCTCTTAAAAACTATGATAAAGCAATCGACCTGTTTAAAAAATTTTCGGACCATCGTGCAGACTATGCTATGAATGTGGCACTTAAGGGAACTGTTTACGAGAAGCAAATGCACTTCCAACGGGCTATTTTTTCGTATCGCTTTGCTGAAAGAGAACTGTTGCAAGCCGGAGATTCTGTTTCGGTTGCATTTATCCAAAATTGGAAAGGGAAAGCTTATCTTGGGTTAAAAAAATACAATTTGAGCATTGCCTGTTCATTGAAAGCCCTTCCGGTGGCCGAAAATTCCGGTGACCAGGAATTAGTTGCTTCCATCTATCAAAATTTGGGGGTTTCCTATTTGAAAAAGGGCAAAGCAACGAACCAAAAACAAAATTTCGAACAGGCTTATGCTTATTTGGATCAAGCACTCAAGATTCACTTAAAGACGCGAAATCAGGAAGAACTGACAAATGATTACAGATTTCTGGCAGAGTACTTTTCCCTGGTAAAGCAGTTTGAAAAAAGCTTTGAAATGCAGCTAGTTTCAGCAGTTTATAAAGATTCGGTTTATAATTTAAAAAACAAACAGTCAATCCAAAATCTGGAGGATCAACGCACAATTACACTGCGTGACAAGCAAATTGAATTAAACAAAGTTGCACTAAATGCGCAGGAAAGAGAACGCTGGTTTTATGCCATTGGATCCTTGTTTTTGCTAATCATCATCGGCTTGTTTTATGTTCAAAATAACCATCGAAAACGTGCAAATCAAGACTTGTCCGAATTGAATTTAAAATTGCAGCAGGCAAATGCAAATAAAACGCGTTTTTTCAGCATTATCAATCACGATCTGCGAAGTCCGGTTGCCAACCTGATCCACTTCCTGCAGCTTCAAAAAGATAGCCCGGAATTAATGGATGAAGCCACCAAAAAGCGCCTGGAACACAAAACTATGGAAGGTGTTGAAAATCTATTGCGGTCAATGGAAGATATGCTGTTGTGGAGTAAAGGACAAATGCAGCAGTTTAAACCATCGATTGAGAAACTCAAGGTTCGCGACTTATTTACTGAACTGGAAGTTTACTTTGCTTCAGGCTCAAAGGTGGAGTTGGTGGTAGATAAAACAACGGATGCAGTGCTATTTACGGATAGCAATTACCTCCTCACCATTTTACGAAACCTGACTTCAAACGCTGTCAAGGCTTTGGAGAAAGTGGAGAAACCCGCTATTTACTGGTCCGTGGAAGAAACAGAAAACACAACCGTTTTAAAGATTGAAGACAACGGTCCAGGTGCTTCAAAAAGTCAATTTAAAGCCTTGTACGATGCTTCGGAAGTAGTTGGCATTAAAACGGGCCTGGGATTGCATCTGATCCGTGATTTAGCGCAGGCCATCCATTGCAAAGTGGAAGTCAATACCGTGCAGGATTCCGGAACAACGATCTTTTTGATTTTCGATCAATCAGTTCATTCGTCGATTTAAAAGGTAGTTTGGCGATTCATAGTCCTTTAATTCCTCTAAGGGGCTCATCTTTGTTTCATAAATCTCCAGGTAGTATGAAACAGGCAATCAAAAAAATCAGGGTTATCACTGTAATGGTAGCAGCTTTCGGATTAACGTTCAATTCGTGTAAAAAAGTGGAAAAAGGACCTGCAGGACCAACAGGATTAACGGGGGCTACAGGTGCAACAGGCCAAAGTGGTCCGGAGGCAAAAACCTATCATGTACAATGCACTTATGGTGCCGGGGAAACCTTCAGGGAATTTTACGGCGTTACTAATTACGAAGCAAACGATGCGCTTCTGGTTTACCTGGTTTATGTTGGAGCCGGGGGAGGAACTTATTGTACTCCCATTTCAGCAACGGTTTATGGAATTGATTATTTAACCGTGCATTTGGAGAGTACGGGAGTAGTTTCTTTCAGCACCTTTGCTACCGGAACATATTCCAGTCCATGGTCCACAGATCAGATAGTAAATTACAAGATAGTTCACATTAAAAGCACCGGTTTGATCAAGCATCCTAATGTGGATCTGAGCAATTATGAAGAAGTGAAAGAAGTTTACAATTTATAAGAGAACAGAAAAAGTACATATCCCGTAGTCAAGACATAAATATCAGATAGTATGAAACAATCAGGCAAAACAATCGCAACATTGGTAATAGGACTTACCCTGTCATTCGGACTAAGTTTCAGTTCTTGTAAAAAAGCAGAAACCGGGCCTAAAGGAGCAACGGGCGAAGCGGGTCCTGAAGCAAAAAGTTATAATGTATATTTGACGTATAATGCCGGTGACATTGCTAAATCATTTACGGGAATAACGGATTACGACATCGATGATGCGGTATTGTGTTATTTGATGGTTAATTCATCGAGCTCTAAGCTTACCCTCCCTGTAACTTATGATGGGGTACAATATAAGCTGGTGGATTATCCTTATTCTGAGAGTATAGGCGCAATACAAGTACTTACTTATAATCCTGCCGATGGAGTGTCAAGTCCCTGGAACGGAACGAATACGCTTCATTTTAAAGTAGTCCACATAAAAAGTTCCGGATTGATTACACACCCGGATGTGAATCTGAGCAATTATGAAGAAGTAAAGGCAGCTTACGATTTGTAAGAGCAGCACATTATTTTGCCTGTTTACCGAATGCTTTCTTTGCTGATTCTGCGGCGGCTTTTACAAGTTCGTTTTCCGGATCCTGGATGAGGTAATAATCAAAATCCGCTATTGCATCAGCGAATAAGTCTAAATGGAGGTAGCACAACCCCCTTTTCTCGTAGATCTCGATATCGTATTTGGAATAGGGAGCAGCAAGTGAAAATAAGCGAACAGCCTCCTGGTAATCTTTCTTTTCGAATGCTTCGACGGCTTCTTTTTTCAAAGTTAAAAACCCGGCTTCACGTGCAATTTTAGCAGTTTTGATTTTCTGAAACTGTGCAATTTCACCGAGTTGATTTTCTGTAATTTCTTCGCGCCCGATATGAATAAGCTCATCGAATTCTTCGTCGAATTCCGAACAGGTACTTTTGACATCGAATTGGTTCAATTTGTCCATTGACGGAACATTGGTCGTTGACCAAAAACGCTGCACCAGGATTTGCTTCGGAGAAATTTCCAATAATTGAAACAAGTAATAAAGCGAGTCTTTGCGGAAGTAAAAATACGTTCCGACAGGTACTATTTCCAATTCAGATTTCATGACGGAAAGATACGATTAATTTGAGTTTTCAATTTAATGAAATCCACGACCAAATCTGACACCAAATAACAGTCCGGCATAGTGATACCGATCATATTTGAGATAGGAACTGGAATGGTAATGTTCAGTATCTCTTCTGGTACCGTATTCTGCACCGAAACAAAACCTCCCGACATTGAATTTTAATTCGTAGGTCACACCAAAACCAAAGCTGCCAATCCCGTCAAAAGGAAACTCGGTGGCAAAAACGTATCCGACATGGACACCCGGTTCAAGCGAAGTAGTTTCAGTGATCTTAAAATGTTTGACTAAACCTATTTGCGGAGAAACAAAATGTGGAAAAATATCGACCACCCCTAGACCTGCAAGAAAACCAATCCGGAGCCATGTAAGGCGGATAATCATGGGATTATTTCCTTGTCCCAGGTAAAAATTGTTCCCAATCCGGAAATTTGTAAGAATTCCATATTCATTTTGAGGATAATATTTACTCCCATCTCGGAGGAATCCTGCCCCGATGACTCCATCGACAAAAAAACGGTTCAAGCCTCGTTCTCCAAGAGTTAATTTTGGCTTAGGAGCTTCTTCAGCGGGCACTTCTTTTGTTTGAGCCAAAGAATGGAAGGCGAAAAATAGAGCTATAAAAAATGGAGATCGCATCATTTAGGTCGAAAGATTTCAACCAAATGTATAAAAAATGTGGCTTTTAGTGCATAATTCGGTCTAAAGCAACAATGAATCTTTTTGCTGCGTCCGTTAAGATCTCATCCGTATGTGCCTGAGAAATGAAACCAACTTCATAGCCGCTTGGCCCCATGTAGAATCCTTCTTCCAACAATGCTTTGTGCAAGTGCTTGAAGCCCGTCATATCCGGATTGATTTCTTCAGCCGCACGGATGTGTTTCGAATTGTCAAACGAAATCCAGAAAATAGAGCCGATCGTTACCAATTCAAAAGCATACCCTTTTTCCTTCGCATGATTGTTAATTTGGTCCGTGAACAAACGGGTTCTGCGTTCCTGGTCTTCGTAGAATCCTGGTTTGCTTAGTTCCGTTAACTGAGCCAGTCCTGCCGCCATGGCAACCGGGTTTCCTGATAAAGTTCCCGCCTGGTAAACCGGTCCGTCGGGAGCAACGCACGCCATGATCTCTTTTTTGGCACCATAAGCTCCAACGGGTAGACCACCGCCAATGATTTTCCCGTAAGTAACCAGATCCGGAGTAATTCCATAATATTCTGCAGCACCTGAAAATGCCACGCGGAAACCTGAAATCACTTCGTCAAAGAACAACAGCGCGCCAGATTTTGTACACATTTCACGCAATTCTTTTAAGAAGCTTAGTTCCTGGAGCAATAACCCGTTATTTGCCGGGATAGGCTCAATGATTACACAGGCGATTTCTTTTCCGAACTGCTCAAAACAAGTTTTCAAAGCCTCCGAATCATTTAAAGGAAGAACCAATGTTTCATTGGCGAATGCTTCGGGAACTCCTGCGCTGGAAGAGTTTCCGAAGGTAACTAACCCGGAACCGGCCTTTACTAACAACGAATCGCTGTGACCGTGGTAACAACCTTCAAATTTTACAATCTTGGTTCTCCCGGTGTAACCCCTTGCCAAACGAAGGGCCGACATGACGGCTTCCGTTCCCGAACTTGTAAAGCGTATTTTATCAATAAACGGATTCTTTGAAAGGATCAATTCTGCCAGTTCATTTTCCAAACGGGTTGGCGCCCCGAAACTTGCTCCGTTACCTAAAGCGGCAACAATTCCCGCATATACTTTCGGATGATTGTGACCTAAGATAAGTGGCCCCCAGCTTCCGCAAAAATCAATGAATTCATTCTCATCTTCATCCCAAATGAAAGCTCCGTCACCTTTTTTAATGAATAAGGGAGAACCTTCCACAGATTTAAATGCTCTTACAGGCGAATTCACTCCGCCCGGGAAGTAATTTTTCGCTTTTTCGTAAAGCGCTTCTGAGTTGGATCTGTTCAGTTTATTTGCTGCCATCGGGACGTCGATTTTAATTTGATGCAAAATTACGCATTACGAATTGAAAAAAAGGGTAGTCACACGATTAATCGCGTGACTACAGTTCATGAAAAATCCCGAAGATTGGTTACATTTGGGACAGTTTTTTTACCCGTTCTCAACAGAACAATCGATTTATCAGATGAAATACGAATTTACTCCCGAGTTTGCAACTCAAATGGATGCATCAGATCCCTTAAAGTCTTACAGAGACCGCTTCCATTTTCCAACTTTCACGAAGAATCCTGTGAGATATTTCACCGGAAATTCATTGGGTTTACAGCCAAAGTCTGTTCGCGAAAAAGTAAACCTGGAATTGGATGACTGGGCAAAATGGGGAGTCGAAGGGCATTTTCACGGAACGAATCCGTGGTATAAGTACCATGAATTCCTGACGGATGCTTCCGCAAGAATTGTGGGTGCTTTGCCAAAAGAAGTAGTGGTAACACATTCACTCACAACAAACCTGCACTTGTTGATGGTTTCTTTTTATCAGCCAACAGGAACAAGGACCAAAATTTTGTGTGAAGCAAAAGCCTTTCCAAGTGATTTGTACGCGTTGGAGTCGCAAGTGCGTTTTCATGGTTTGGATCCGGAAACGGACCTGGTTGGAATGAACCCAAGAGAAGGAGAACATACTTTAAGAGACGAAGATGTTTTAGCTAAAATCCTGGAATTGGGAGATTCTTTAGCTTTAGTCATGTTTGGTGGGGTGAATTATTACACCGGTCAATTGCTGGATATGGAGGCAATCACCAAAGCGGGGAAAGGAGTTGGAGCAATGGTTGGTTTTGACCTGGCGCATGCCGCTGGAAATATCCCGGTTAAACTTCATGATTGGGGAGTGGATTTTGCTGCGTGGTGTTCTTACAAGTACCTGAATTCAAGTCCGGGAGGAGTTTCCGGGATGTTTGTTCATGAAAAGCATGCAAAAAACGCCTCGCTTCCGCGTTTTGCCGGATGGTGGGGATACGATAAAAGTACTCGTTTTCAAATGCAGCCGGGTTTTGTTCCAATGGAAGGTGCGGAAGGCTGGCAATTAAGTAATGCTCCGGTTTTGGGAATGGCCGCTCATTGGGCATCCCTGGAAATTTTTGACGAAGCCGGAATGGATCGTTTGAAAGCAAAAAGTGAGCTGCTGACAGGTTACCTGGAATTCATTTTGGATGGGTTGTCCCAAAAATATGCGAATAAATGCCGTTTTGAGATCATTACACCAAAAGAACCAAAACGCCGGGGAGCCCAGCTGTCTATCCTGGTACACGGAAAAGGAAAGCAGATTTTTGATGCGATCTCTGAAAAAGGGGTGGTTGCAGATTGGAGAGAACCGAACGTGATTCGTGTGGCGCCGGTTCCATTATACAATTCGTTTGAGGATGTTTATTTCCTTGGGAAGTATTTGGAAGAAGCGATTCTGGAACACTAAAATTGAACCACAAAGGCACAAGGGCACGAAGATAATTTATTCTTTTAGTGTTTTTTATAATTGTTAGTTTTCGGTGAAATAGTTTTGATGTTTTTGACTAACTTAAATAGAGTTAACAAAAAAATGAGCATTAAATGACTGAAAATGAGATTGCTGAAATTGTGTTTAAATGCGGACTAAAAGTGCATAGAACTTTAGGACCCGGATTACTGGAATCGGCTTATGAAGCTTGCTTAATGTACGAACTTGAACGCTATGATATAGAGGTAGTGAGACAAAAATCATTGCCATTATATTATGAAGGGGTTCAATTGGATGTAGGTTATCGTTTAGATATAATTATTAACAACAAAGTAGTTGTGGAGGTGAAAGCAGTAAATGAACTTGCCGGAGTTTTCAAAGCACAAGTATTGACATATTTAAAATTAACAGATTGCAAATTGGGACTATTGATTAATTTCAATTCAGAATTGTTTAGAACCGGATTCAAAAGAGTGGTTAACGGACAATTGGAATAGTTCATCATATTACCCTTGCAATAAATGAAAACACCATCTTTGTGCCTTCGTGCCTTTGTGGTAAATAGTGATTATAGTATGAAAAAAATAGCAGTAGTAGGGGCGGGTCTTGTAGGAAGCTTACAAGCCATTTTACTTGCACAGAAGGGTTACCAGGTTTCTGTATTTGAAAGACGGCCCGATTTAAGAAAAGCAACACTGATAGGTGGAAAATCAATCAATTTGGCACTTTCGGACCGGGGGTGGAAAGCTTTGGAAATTGCAGGGATCGCTGAAGACATCCGCAAAATTGCCATTCCGATGTATAACCGCTGTATGCACGCATTGGACGGAACGCTGACTTATCAGCCTTACGGAGTAAACAACGAAGCAATCTATTCGGTTTCGCGAGGTGGATTGAACCAAAAATTGATGAACCTGGCGGATAATTATCCGAATATTGAATACTTCTTCGACCGGAAATGCCTGGATGTCAACCTGAAAACAAATACGCTTTCCTTTCAAAACGACCAGACAAAACAAGTCGAGCAGTTTGAATCCGATAAGATTTTTGCAACTGATGGTGCTTTTTCTGCGGTTCGTATGCGGATGCAGAAATCCATGACCTTCGATTATTCCCAAAAATATTTGGATCATGGCTATAAAGAATTAGTTATTCCGGCGAACGAAGACGGAAGTCATAAATTGGATAAAAACTGCCTGCATATCTGGCCAAGAGGTGAATTTATGATGATTGCACTGGCAAACCTGGATGGAAGTTTTACCTGCACTTTATTCTTCCCGATGGAAGGAGAAATATCCTTCGGAACGCTTGAAACACGGGAGCAGGTGGCAGCGTTTTTTGACAAGACTTTCCCGGATGCAGTGGAGATGATGCCGACTTTACTGGATGATTATTTCGAAAACCCAACCAGTTCCTTAATCATGGTTCGTTGTGAGCCCTGGAATTACAAGGACAGTATCGTGTTGCTCGGAGACGCAGCCCATGCAATCGTTCCGTTCTACGGACAAGGAATGAATTGTGGATTTGAGGATTGTACTGTTTTCAATGAGATGTATGATGAAACCAATGGAAACTGGGATGGTTTATTGAGTCGCTTTTCGGACCAGCGTGTGCCGGATGCGAATGCCATTTTAGACCTGGCTTTGGATAATTACGTGGAAATGCGTGATAAAACGGCTGATCCTGAATTTTTACTGCAGAAAAAGATCGAAGGAAAATTCTCCCGATTATATCCGGATAAATGGACGCCGCTCTATTCGCAGGTGACTTTCAGCAATACGCGATACAGTGATGCATTGAAGAATGGACGGAAGCAAGATGCCCTGATGCAGCAAATCCTGAAGATCGAAAACATCCATGAAAGATGGGACGAACCATTCGTTATGGATAAAATGTTGGAACTTATTTCGTAACCAATCGGAAAACTTTAGATATTTAAATAAAATTAGCCCATGAAATTTGCCGTTTGTATTTTGTTCATTGCTATCGCCGGACTTTCGTTTGGTCAATCGCGTAATCTAAAAGGAAACAGCCGGAAGGACTTTTTTGGAGGTGCGCGTGATTACCGGCAGTTGACGAAAGACGGAATACAGATTTCTTTGGGACCGAATTTCACATTCACCAATCCGAAGATCACGGAATACTCCGGAACAGACATCAATGGTCGTCCGGTTACATCTTTTGTTGACCCGATTGGGAAACCCGGTGCCTTTATTGAAATTGGCGCAGCGCATTACCGATTAAAATCTTCCCGGATCTTGGCTGCGTTGTATAAAAAACGCGGAGATAAAGGAGAAATCAAATGGATTGGAGCGAACCTGTTCCATCGGTTGGATTGGGGATTGGGATTTAATTACATCGGAGGAAGTGAACGTACACGCTTTGAATTGACAAATCCTTCGGGAACAGTATCTGTGGATGAAACGACCGGATCTTTTTATAACGGATACATTACGGCACGTGTAACTATCGATCGTTTCACCAAAATCGCAGAAGGCTGGCATTTGGAAACCGGTTTGGGGTTCAATTTCCTGTTTAATGCACTTCCTGCCCCTAAAGCACCTTATGCTGCAACGATCGCTCCGGTGAAATTCCAACAGGATTTCATGGCTCAGTTTCACCTGCATTTAGGATTTACACGAACCATTCGCCGCGGTGATTACATCACTTTTGGGTTCCTGGTCCCTGCTATCGGGATTTATGAGCCGAATAAAGCACGACCTACAATCCAATGGTTTTCCAGCAACTACTGGCCGGTTCAATTGCAGATTCGATGGATTCACCATTTCACTAAGAAATCGAATGGCTGCAATACCGGTACGCCTGAAGACCGAAAAAGAAACAATGAATACATGCAGAACCGTTAATAACTAGTCCATGAGAAAATTTTACTACTTGAGTTCCTGTGATACGTGCCAGAAGATCCTGAAAGGGTTGAACCTGCCGAAAGAAGTGGAGTTGATTGACATCAAACAAACCAATATTGATGCGGAAACGCTGGATTGGTTGAAAGAAAAAGTGGGTTCCTATGAAGGAATGTTCTCCAAAAGAGCCATGAAATTTCGCTCACAGGGATTACACGAAATGAACCTGACAGAAGCAGATTACCGCAAATACATGTTGGAGGAATACACGTTTTTGAAACGTCCTTTTGTTATTTATGACGATCACATTTGGATTGGAAACGCAAAGAAAGAAGTGGAAGCTGCCCAGGCATTTTTTGCGAATCTCTGACAACTTCAATGATCCGGCGATTTTCTAAAAGAACTTCAGACGGCTGTTTAAGATAGAGCTTCGGTAATCGTCCAGCTTTTCATCCTGATTTCGCTGAATGAACTTTCGGATAAATTTGTGGGTTCCTTTACCCATTTTGAAATCCAGTTCGTCTCCGAAAATAGGAACAATGCTCAGGAATTGGATCGTTTTACCGTCCACATTTATTGGGCTCAATTCTTTTTGAAGCAAAATCGGATCCAAAAAGATGAAATACTCTTGTTTCATTAAGGGGGAAATCGGAACCTCGGGGTTTCCCGTTGGAATCGTGTGTCCCGGGCCGTACCAGGTATTTTTATCCCGTACAAAGCGCTCCAGTTTATAAATCCAGGAATAAATCCAGGAAAAATTCGGACTGGTATAATCTTCAAAATCCCAGTAAGTTGGTAAGCAGAAGTAAATCTCGTTGAACTCTCTTCCAACCCATTGGTCCAGAACCGGCATTTTATACGTTGAAAGAGAGGCGGTCATAACAATGGTTACAGGAACATCCAGTTCCAGGAATAAGAGTATTAATTCCTGTTCATTGTGTAAAGGATTTTGGATGAATTTTACACGGTGTGCTCCAAAACGATTTTCTAATGCCTTTCTAAGTTCCATAAAGACAAATATAATGCATCTGCCTTGCTTTCCGTATATATGTTCCGGAAGTATCTGCAATAAAAAAAGGGGCCTGGGCCCCTCTCATTGGTTATTGGTTTGTAGTATTATTTCGCTTTAAAGAAATGGTCTATTTCAGAAATGCGCATCGTCATATCATCTCCTTCAACTTTTGAGATGTTAAAAATGATAGACTTCTTTTGGTTGGGACCGTAAAATAAAAATAAGTCGGTTTTGTCGTCGTATTCAGTGCTTAACCATTTTCCTTCCATTTCAATGAAATCTGTCATGTTGTTTTGATCATACCAACGACCCTTAAAAGTCTCGTCGTCTTTCAAATCAAAATAAATCGTGTTGATTCCTAAAATCTTGTCTTTGTCAGGACCAAAACCATCGACTTTAACCAGTGTCCACTTTTTAACAAGTCGATCATCGATGTTCGAATTGGAACAAGCGGAAAGGACCAGGAACAGCAGTCCGAAAAGTAAGTAAGTGAATCTAATCTTCATAATTTTTCAAAGCGGGGTGCTTGGGTAAAACTAAGCTTTCTGAATAGAGTACCAACTACTTTTTTTGTAGATTGTATTTAAGCAAATTTTGAGTGAGCAATTGCCCAATTTGACTGTGCAATTTACTTATGCTTTCCTAGCATTTAGTGATATTCTAAAGAATTTCCTTCAAAGAATTCCAAAAACCGGCATCCGATAAAACCGCCCCTTGTTCAATCAATTGGTGTATTTCCATTTCTCTTGATTTGGGATAACGCTTCTTACTGGTAAAAAAGGAAAGGTCCATCGGTGTTTTGGTCAATGCATCATGAATTCCGTCTACGGTAGAAAGATCAACGGAAGAATCCGGTTTCTTTTGAATGGCAATTAGTTCCTGCTCCTGTTCTCCAAAATGAAATACGATGCATGAATCGACAGTGCGGTGCTCCAGGAATTTCACTTTTTCATAAACCGTCTGCAATACCTGGTCGGAGAATAATTCAACCAATTCCAAGGCCTTTTTCGGTTCCTCCAGGTTCAGTTTGGCCCATTCTTCACCATGCACACCATTAATGATCAGGAAAGCCTTTAGATCGCCTTCCAGGTGCCGGAGTTCTTCGTCGGATAATATGCGGTATTTCATACAGCAAATCTACATAATATCTTACTTTTGTTACATGCAGAAAAAAGGCGTTGCCATTCTCGGTTCTACCGGTTCAATCGGGACCCAGGCTTTGGAAGTAATCCGGGCTTATCCGGATAAATTCGATTTGCAAGTGATTACTGCTCAGTCAAATGCTCAATTATTGATTGAACAGGCAAAGCAATTTCACCCAAATGCGGTGGTGATTGGTGATGAAAGCAAGTACCAGGAAGTGAAAGACGCACTTTTTTCAGAAGACATTCATGTGTATGCAGGAAGCCAGGCACTTTGCCAGGTCGTTGAGTTCAATGAAGTGGATGTGGTATTAACCGCATTGGTTGGTTATGCAGGTTTGAAGCCAACGCTTGCAGCAATTGAAGCCGGAAAGGACATTGCTTTGGCAAACAAAGAAACGCTCGTAGTTGCCGGCGAATTGGTCACTGCAAGAGCACGTGCCAAAGGAATCAATATTTATCCTGTAGATTCGGAGCATTCTGCTATTTTTCAATGTTTGGTCGGCGAATTTCACAATCCGGTTGAGAAGGTTTACCTGACAGCTTCGGGCGGCCCGTTCCGGGGTTGGAAAGCAGATGCCCTGAGTGCGGTAACACCGTCCCAGGCATTGAAACACCCGAATTGGTCCATGGGAGCAAAGATTACCATTGATTCCGCATCCCTGATGAATAAAGGATTGGAAGTCATTGAAGCAAAATGGCTTTTTGGTTTGAAAGCCGGACAAATTGACACAATCGTTCATCCGCAATCTATTATCCATTCGTTGGTCCAGTTCCAGGATGGAAGTATGAAAGCGCAGATGGGACTTCCGGACATGAAACTTCCGATCCAGTTTGCCTTAACCTACCCGGAACGCTTTAAAACGGATTTTCCGCGTTTCAGCTTTTTGGACCATCCGCAACTCACTTTTGAAAAGGTAGATACAGACACCTTCCGAAATCTGCAATTGGCATATGTTGCGTTGGAAAAAGGCGGGACCGCTGCCTGTGCTTTAAACGCCTCGAATGAAATTTCCGTGCAGCTTTTCCTGGAAGAAAAGATCGGCTTCCTGGATATCGCCCGGATCAATGAAAAGGTGATGTTGGAAACTCCCTTTATTTTCGAACCCGGTTATGAAGATTACGTGGAAACTGACCGGATTGCGCGTGAATTTGCGCTTAAAGGAATGTAAGGTAGGTCCAGAATACAACCAGGTAACGGACTACTTTCCCCAAGCTCATCAAACCCATCGTTTTCCAAAAAGAGACCTGGTAAACACCAAGTAAGACTAATAACGGATCACCAATAATTGGGACCCAGGAAATCAGAGCGGTCCAAAAACCAAAACGCTGCACCAGGGCCTCGCTTCTCAGGAGTTGTTTTTTGCCGAGCATTTTTCGTCCGTAATACCCCAGCAAATAATTGGTGCTTCCACCCAAACAATTCCCTAAACTGGCAACAAGCAGCACCGCTCCCGGAGAGTAATTCCCCGAATTGAGAAAGAAGAGAAGTGTAGCCTCTGAAGGAAGCGGAACAATGGTTGATGCCAGAAAACACATCCCGAACAAACCAATTAACCCCCATTCGATCATTCGTATAAATTTTAAGGTATAAAAAAAATGGGAACCCGAAGATCCCCATTTTCATTCTTTAGTAAGAATTATTTCTTAACGATACGTTTTGTTGTTGTTTCGTTACCAACAGTCAATGTTACGTTGTAGATTCCAGCCTGGAAGCTAGTACCATCGATAGCGATAGTTTGAGAACCAGCAGCCATTTGAGATGCAGGAACTGTTGCAACTGTGCGTCCAGAAAGATCTGTAACAACTGCAGAAACATTAGCATCAGCTTTCAAGTCGAACTTAACTTCAGTTGTTCCAGCGAACGGGTTCGGGTAAACTGATAAGTTTGACGCAGAAGTTAATTCAGTAACGCTCAATGCAGGATCGAAGTTCAAACGAACCCAAGGCGTTTCAGTTGTGTAAAATCTGGTAGCCTGAACTGTGATATCATCTCCGTCTACGAAGAATGAAGTTTGAGGAACTGAAGTACCGGCGTTTGCAATTTTAACGTCCGGAGTATAAGCTCCAACCATTACAAAGTAAGTTGTATTTGCTTCCAATTGAAGAGCAGAACCCAGGTAAAGAGTGGTGTTTGTACCGATTTGAGCAGCTGTCAATGAAATCTGCTCGGATTCTCCTACATAAAGGATATCTCCAGTTACCGGATCAATTTTGTGGATTCTTGCATAAACTTCAGATCCTACAGGAGTTCCGGCAGCAAAACGTACATCAACACCTTTTACAGTTTGATCTGCCCAGATATCATAGAAGTTTCCTGCCTGAAATATATCTGTTCCGTTATCCGTAAATCCGTTAGCAACACCGTTATCTCTTGCATAAATGTAGTTTGTTACATCGAAAGAGAAGTTTGCACCCACAGCGTTATTTGCAGGAACATCATCAACCTCTGTAGAAGCCAGTGTTCTTGCAACGTTATAAGTACCAACAACAGATGGAGTAAAGTTTGTAGTTAAGAACAAACTGTCACCAGCTCCCGGAGCGATAGTTGAAGATGCACTTGATCCGTTGAAAGTAGCAGCACCAGTAATTGCAACATTGTATTGTACGTTAGTCATAGACATTCCACCTTCGTTCTTTAAAACCAAAGCGAAATCGATCGGAGCGATTTGCGTGGTAGGAACTTTGTAGTATGCCAAGCCTTCAGTACCCCAGTAATTGTTTGTAATTGCTAAATCGTAATCAGGAAGAGTCCTAATTGCAACATCGTCAATGTTCCATCCGTAAGTTACCCAAACAAGAGGATTTGTTGCCTCAGCAGGGAAACGCGTTGTCCAGTGGAAACGTACCCAAAGCTGTGTAGACCCGTTAGGGATATACGAAGATAAGTTAACAATTTCTTCAGTTGGGTTAGCGTAAGCAGCACCACCTGATTGAGACAAAACGCCTTTATCTGTGTTGTTTCCTACTGTAATCCATGAAGTACCGTTCACTGAAATTTGGAATTCCTGCAAGTCATTGAACAATGCACCGTTTTGCATAAAACTCAAAACAAGATTTTGCGTGTTGATCGTAATAGGAGCAGCTGAAGTCATATAGTAATCAACATTCAGTTTTTGTGTACCCGGAGATGGAGAAGGCACACCGTTTCCTAACTCAGCAAAGTTACCATCAGATGCAGAGTTGATGATTCCTTGTGTTGCGTTGTTTGCCCAACCTTCTTTCGTTGCGTTGATATTCCAGCCAAAGTTACCACCTGTCTGTCCGTCATTGTCGATAGTCCAATCTGTTGGATCAGAGAAGTCACTGTCCCAAACAACAGTCCCAAGGGCTTTATTTGGTGTTGAAGTTCCCGGAGCAACTTTTTTATTTGCTGTGCTAACTTGTTGTGCTATGCGAGGTGAAGCAATCGGTTTCACATTTTGAGCAAATGCACCTGAAACTAGCAACAACCCTGATAACAAAGTAATGTGTTTTTTCATGTTTTCTTTAATTTACGAAGTTCTAAATGTAATTAATTTACCTACCAAAGGTCAATTTATTTATTAAACGGTACTAATTATCAAATGAACGGTAATTGCTGTCTTTTAGAAAAGGCAGTTTCCCACGCAATTGAGCCTGTTCACTGTAACTAATACTTGAACTTATGACGCTTTCGGAATTGGAAAGGTTGGAAATTTCTTCCCCCAAAAGGTTAATTATTTTGCTTTGCCCGTTATAGGACAATCCTGAATTATCTTCACCAATTCTGTTCAGACCGGCAACGTAACATTGATTTTCAATGGCTCTTGCAGGTAAAAGCGCAGACCAGTGCTGAATTCTCCTTTCGGGCCAGTTTGCTACATAGAGCAGCAAATCGTAAACCGGTTTTCCATCAAGCTCTCCGTTGCGGATGTTTTCAGGGAAGCGAAGATCGTAACAAATCTGAAGATTAATCTTCCAGCCTAAGTAATCAACGATGACTTCTTTTGAACCGGCCGTAAAATGAATCGATTCCTCCGCCATGCCGAACAATTTTCGCTTGTCGTAAGCCGTCACGGAGCCATTTGGTTCAACAAACACACCTCTGTTATAGAATTTCCCCTTTTCTTCCATGATTAAAGAAGTATAGAAAGCTGCATTTTTTTCTTTTGCCTGCTGTTTCAACCAAGCAATACTTGTACTGTCTTCCATTTTCTCAGCAAGCATTGCGGCATTCATGGAGAATCCCGTTTGGAACATTTCCGGGAGAAGAATGAGGTCTGTTTCGGGAACGGATCGCAATATTGTTTCGTAACGGGCCAAATTCCCGGTTTTGTCTTCCCAGAGCTGATCTGTCTGGATCAATGTTAGTCTTAAATCCTGCATAATCTCTCTGCTGCCTGAATGAGGGTTTCATCGGTTTTCGCAAAACAAAAACGAATGGTGTGATAGTCAGTTAAGTCTTCGTAAAAAACGGAAAGTGGAATGGCCGCCACTCCGATCTCTTTCACCAGCCATTCGCAAAAAGAAACATCCGGAAGATCGGAAATCGCACGGTATCGGACTGTTTGAAAATAAGTCCCTTCACTGGGAAGGAATTCGAATTTGCTTTTGGTCATGAGTTCTTTAAAACGATCGCGTTTATCCTGGTAAAACTTCCCTAAGGTAGTTACATCCGTACTTGAAATATAATCCGCCAGCGTTTTTTGAGCTATACTGTTTACAGAAAAAACCAAAAACTGATGCACTTTCTTGATTTCCTTCAGAATGTATTCCGGAGCGATCAGGTAACCAACCTTCCAGCCGGTTAAATGGAACGTTTTACCGAAGGAAGAAACAATGACGCTTCTATTTCGCAAAATTTCATTAGTATGTGCGGAAAAATGTGTTTTTTCAAAAGTGATGAATTCATATACCTCATCGGAAAGCAAAATCAAATTGGGATGATCTGTCATTACCTGGACTAAGGCATCATAATCTTCCTGCTCCATCATTTTACCGGAAGGATTATGCGGATTGTTGATGATCAAAACCCGTGTTTTCTGATTCACAGTTTGTCTGAGTTCGCGCCAGTCAATCGTGAAATCTTCCCGCATGGGAATGTGAATCGGTTTTCCGCCTGCCAAATGAACGGCCGGACTGTAACAATCATAGGAAGGGTCCAGGATCACTACTTCATCTCCCGGATGCACCAGGGCCTGAAGTGCTGCAAAAATCCCCTGGGTTGCTCCGGCAGTCACCAAAATCTCAGCGGATGGATTGAGTTCTCTGTTATAAACACGGT
Source organism: uncultured Flavobacteriales bacterium (assembly GCA_946478775.1). The sequence goes on along the minus strand of CAMLDR010000053.1, from coordinate 426 downwards.
GTACCATTTGGGCAATTCCTTCCAATAATGCGGGAAGCCCGGCCATCGGAGCATATTGATGTACGTTTTCTTTACTGTTTTTTGCCAGCAGTTCTTCGATCAGGGGATCAATGGGAAAATTTGGAAACCCCTGAGAAAGATTAATGGCCTGGTATTGATTGGCCATTTGACTCATCGTTGTAAAGATGGTGGTTCCTACTTTTGGAAGTTTTGTTTGCATGGGCTACATTTGTTTGCAATTAACAAAGTAAATCATTCCTTGATTAACTGATGCTTAAAAGCGTATATTTTAATAGGAAGCCCATTTAAAAACAAATGGATAGAACTTCAATTATAAAGAGGCTGCCTGGATTTTGAGACAGCCTCTTCTCTTTAAAAATAATAGGTCAATGAAATGGTTCCCGAATAGCTATTAACCAACTGTTT
>CAMLDR010000052.1 GCA_946478775.1 uncultured Flavobacteriales bacterium | reverse complement strand
TATGTCTTGCCCCGGTTCACTTAAGGCGTTCGGTTTTCTTTGATGAATTCTTTTTTAATGCTTCGGTAAAGCCACTCGAATTGGTTTTCCATATCCATTTGAATTGTTCAAAATAAGAATCCCAATATTCTAACAAAAAAAGGATTAAATCAAGGACATCCAAGGACCAAAACGGACAAGTCGGGACAAATTAGAAAGGAACAAAAAAACAAGTTAATGAACTGTATTTCAATCGATTAATCCCGGACATGAAAACAACTGATTTCCTGTTTTAGTGCCTAAATGGAAGAAAAACGAAATTTGCGGAAATAATTACAAATAACTGTTTTACAGAAAGTTATGAATTGTTAAATTATTCTGCGCAGGCAATTTCCAGAACAATTAGGATCGTTATTCGTTCACATTTTAATTTTCCGCTACTTTTATATCCACAACCAATTAACATCACGGTAGCAAATATCTCAAGTTGTTCTTCCTCCTTGAATTTTGGAGCTTCGCCACGCAGTCTGCCTTTAATACTCTACAATATCATCTTCATTTTTGCACTCAATATTTTTGATCATCAGATCCAACCATTTATAGGCTTCTTCATCGGTATTTTCATCCAAAGGTAAGTTCGCACTATTATTCATAAGCGACAAAGGTTCTCCTCTATTCAGTTTACGTTTAAGAATAGTTTCTTTAACTCCCTCCCAATGCAAGCTGTAATACTCTCTAGTTGTAAGAGCTTTTTTAAATTTTATTGTGGCTTCTTTATAATTAGAATGTTTGTAAAAGCCTCCCAAGATGCTTTTTATAACTTCAATAGTATTTGTTGACATATAAATGATTTAATCTAAAGGATAATAAGGATAAGCACTTACCAGATAATAACCACGAGGACTAATAGCGTTAACATTGAAAGCGATTATAATTTTAGTTGTAGTAACAAACTGTGGCACAGGATTTCTTCGTGTTCCGGTATTTATATACCCACTACCAGTTTGAGATACATAATCAAATTCCCATTCTCTATATTCACCACCATTTTCAAAATGAGTATCAATCTCTGTTTTGTAATGTTGATAAGCTTTATTTACAGCATCTTGATGGATCTCTAAACTTTCAAATTTCAAAGCACTTCTTGATTGTGGTAAGTTCGGATTTGTTCCCATAACGCGTTGTTCCATTTCTATTAATGTCAAATCTGCACCGTGTCTTTCATACGAATGGCCACCCAATGATTCTTCTGCATCCAAATCAATGAGATTATCAAAAATATCATTATTTTGTTGTTCTTCATTAGTGTGATTATTTTTTTCATCAACATTCATTTCTTTGAATTCCGCAACTCCCTGAATAAAATCCATTGCTTCTTTCAGTTCGAGCATCCAGGTATCCAACTCCGTTTCATTTGAAATCGTGATATCCAGTTGTAAATTTGGTCCCGATGGATTCAGTATATATTCAGTTTCTGCTGTTCCTAAGCCGTATTGCTCTTTAATGGCTTCAAGCTGGGCAAATACTTCCTGATATGCTGCATATTCCGCTTGTAAATCGATATCCGAACCATTCATTAATTGTTGTTTGAGGCTTTCTTTTTCAGCCTCAATTTGGTGGTCGAAATTAGCTACTTCGTTGGCAAGCTTTTGAGCAAGGGTATATTCTTCCTGTGAAATCTGCTGGGTATCGAGTAATTGTGTAAGTTGGGCATCAAAAACTTCTCTCGATTTTGAGCTGACTAATGTGGACAAGGCATCCATTACAGTTGGAGATAAGGTGATTTCCTTACCTTCATAATTAAAGGTATTTATATATTGAAATCCGGCAAGCGTAAGTTGCAATCCTTTAGCGCCGCTACCAATCAACATCACGGTAGCAAATACTACGAGTTGTTCTTCCTCCTTGAATTTTGGAGTTTCACCGCGCAGTCTGCCTTTTAATACTCTGCAATATCATCTTCATTTTTGCACTCAATATTTTTGATCATCAGATGATCCAACCATTTATAGGCTTCTTCATCGGTATTTTCATCCGAGGGGAAGTTTACACATTACCTCCTAATCTTTCAAAAACAATTGTAATTCTAATTCATCATCTATTTGTGCTAACAAAGCTTTGTTATATTTCAAACAATCATCTGGTAACTGCCATTCAGTATTTTCATTGCGAAAAAATAAAGCCTTTCTCAATTCTATATTTATTGAAAAATGTGTTGTATCAGTATTAGGATTATACCAAATATAGATACCTGCTCTATCCATTTGATCATATATATAGAGAGATTCATCTATACCTTCTGCATCTACAGAATAGTTGTAATAGATATCGGTTGAGTCTTCATAATCTCCAACAAAGGAATTCTCAAACTCATACTTCCCGTCTAACACATTTTCCTTCCAACTTTCAAAATCATCCTCATTCTTAAAGAACTGTAATCCATCATCATCTAATTTTTCAGACCAAATAAGTCTGATAGAATCTATTTTCATAAAACCGAATACATCTACTAAAGTTTCAATCAATCTAAAAACAGTTATATAATTTAAATGATTGCCTTCTAAATCTCCTTTAATAGTTTTGGTAAATATTTCTCGATTATCAATGGTTGTAATCAATTCAATTCTTTCTTCGTGAAATTTGTTTAGCCATTCATTCGTGACTTGTAATGTTTTCATGTGTTATGGTTTTAATTTGGACAAATCAAGCTTGAAATTGCTGCCATCTTCTAAAAAAACTGTTATATTTTTTACTGTACCATCATTTTTAATTGTAAAACCTTTTCTTCCAATACCTGCATTAAATTGTTGTTCGACATATTGTTTTGTTACATTTTGGATAGTTCCGTCTGTTTTTGTGAAATTATCGAATGCAATTTTTAAGTAACCTTCTGTTCACTCCATGAAACTGGCCACCATGTTTTTCACCTAAGTTTTTCCATTGTCCGGCTCCGTTATAGGATTTTTTAATCAGGTAGTTGTGTCAGGAATAAGATAATTACCAACTTCTAATTCTTCCATATGATTCAGCATATTTAATGTCATCAACAATTATTTGATTTGTTATTTTATATTTAATTAATTCTTGGGGAAAATGAGATTATTGATCCGTTCGAATTGTTATAATAAAACCATATTTCAACAGTCCCATCCATGGAAAATCCTTTGTATGTATTTCCCGAAACAAGACCATGATTGTTTGCTATTACATACTCTATAACTCGTTTTAATATTGGCATAATATTTCCATATTGTTTTTCATCCTTTACAAAACAATACGTTGGTGTGGGGGTAATAATTCTACAATATCTTCATAATAAACAACCTTCCCGTTAAACATTACTCCATCCTCACAAAAATCATTTAATCCCAAATTCTCAAATTCAAATTCTGTAGCTCCGCATTTAAAACATAGACTTTTTAAGTCTCTAAGAAAGCTATTTAAACGTGGAGTGTTTAAATAGGCTAATTCGGAGTTGTCTACCCATAAATTCTTACCACCAATTTCTGGGTCTTGCTTCGTCTTTTTATTATCAATCCAAAGATTAAAAACATCATTATCTATATAACACAACAACTTCAATTTGTCTTCTCTCATCGATAATTCAACTCTAATTGGGATAGAACCATGTGAATTTGATTTTTTAAGACTATTTTCCATGGAAATTAATGGATCTATGGAAATGATTTTTTGAGCAATCTTATCCTTGGCGCTTACGAATAAATATGTTGGATAATAATAATAACCTTCTTTTTTATATAAAGGATATAACGATACTGGTTGTAAATCCAAATTATCTAACGTATTGATAGGTACTGCTATTTTGTATTTTTCTGCAATTTTAATATAACTTTTAATAAAGTTCCTTAAATCAGTTTGAGAATCAAATTTATCCCACACAAAATGATAGTAAACAGATAGATCTCCTTCAAAATCTGACCAATATCTAGCGAGATCATTAACCTTAACATCAAATCTTTTCATTACCAATCCGTATTTTTTATAACAAATCTAACTTGTGCATTTTCTATATGTAACTCAGAAATCGAATTAATGAGATTATTTTTATTTATACCGCCTTCTTGATCAAGTAAATCTGTTTTTATTTTATTTATAAACTGTTCTTTATTGAGGTTGTAATAAGGGTTTGCTGAGTTGCTGATATTCATTTTACCATAATGATTAGCGTATTGATTCTTGATACTTGAAGACAACTTGGATTCATCAGTAAACTTTTTAATAATATCATCAAGTCTATCTCTAACGGCATCAACCCCTCCCGTTACATTTTTACATTCAACTAATGCATTTTTTGTAATTATAGTTACATCGACTTCATTTGAATTTGCAGTCCACTTTTGTGAAATAAAAACTTCTTCTTCTTGATTCATCCAAAATCTTCCTTCTTCATATTCATTCAAAAGATTTTTTGCACTGGTCGAATTAACATTGTTACCGGAAAAAACACTTTCAAATTTTCTAATAAATCTTCAGGGTTTTTGAACTTTGGAGAACTTATCAATTCTTCTATCATTGATTGCATTTTTATTAGCACCAATTACACCATCAAATTACTTCATTATACCATTTTTTGCAGATTTCAATGAATTCATCTAAAGGTAGTTTAACAAATTCAGTATAGTGCTGTTCTATATATTCCGTATTTTCTAACCATTGCCCTCCTTCATCAACTATTGGGTTATCATTTTCATCAAGTATGGGAGGAAATTTTCTTCCGATTTGATAAATTGATTCATCTAAAAACATCACATAATTATGTCTAAAACAGACTTTCCCCCCCCAATCAAATGAGTCCCAATCAATAGTTGTTTTTTCGTCTTTTCTTAGCTCCTTTAGCAACGGAAATAATTTATTACTCCAATAATCTTTCGATATAAATGAATGTAGAAAATCCAGAATCAAATAGTTATAACTGGAATTCAAATTAGTTGATTGAAATTCCGCTACAAATGTTTTCATTTTTTCACTAAAGTCAGTCATAAAGTTACTTTTAAGGTATTATATATGCCGTTGAAATATTTCCTGATCCATCTAATCTAATTGCAATTTTAGTCCCGTCTGATGTAGTCCCATGGTATAAATTGTTATATTGAAGGGTTTTATTACTAAACGCTTCGGATATTGAATTCCATATTTTTTGTTCACTCCAAGAATCTGGCCACCATGTTTTCAAACCTAAATTTTTCCATTGCCCAGCCCCGTTATTTGCTTCCTGGACCCAAACTCTAACCTCCGATTCAAAAACTGGGGTGCCATCTTGCAACGTCGTAACCAAAGTTCTACCTGATATTTCTTCAACCAAATTAGGTGACAGTATATCTCCAAAATGAATTCCACTGACATTATATTGAACATTTACTCCAAATGTCGGAACACTAATTGGAGGATCTGAGACTTTTCTAGTTATTTCGGAAATAACTTCACCAGTTTGAGAATTTTTTATTTTAATAGTTACATCTCCATATTTTATATGGTTTTTTGATTTTTCAGTAAGCTCGGAAACAATGTTTCCGGCACCTTTCAATTTATCCAAAGAACTCTCTTCAAATGTAACATTTTCATTCAACTTCTCTTCAAGATTCACATTTCTAAACTCAGCAACTCCCTCAATAAAATCCATTGCTTCTTTCAGTTCGCGCATCCAGGTATCCAACTCCGTTTCATTTGAAATCGTGATATCCAGTTGTAAATTTGGTCCCGATGGATTCAGTATATATTCAGTTTCTGCTGTTCCTAAGCCGTATTGCTCTTTAATGGCTTCAAGCTGGGCAAATACTTCCTGATATGCTGCATATTCCGCTTGTAAATCGATATCCGAACCATTCATTAATTGTTGTTTGAGGCTTTCTTTTTCAGCCTCAATTTGGTGGTCGAAATTAGCTACTTCGTTGGCAAGCTTTTGAGCAAGGGTATATTCTTCCTGTGAAATCTGCTGGGTATCGAGTAATTGTGTAAGTTGGGCATCAAAAACTTCTCTCGATTTTGAGCTGACTAATGTGGACAAGGCATCCATTACAGTTGGAGATAAGGTGATTTCCTTACCTTCATAATTAAAGGTATTTATATATTGAAATCCGGCAAGCGTAAGTTGCAATCCTTTAGCGCCGCTACCAATCAACATCACGGTAGCAAATACTACGAGTTGTTCTTCCTCCTTGAATTTTGGAGCTTCACCGCGCAGTAATGCCTGTAAGATATGGTCATAAACTTCTTCTTCATATTCAGCTAACGGCATATGATACCCCTTGCTTGCGAAAAGATCCCTGGTTTTCGTAAGTGATTTGGAGAAAATAGAACTTGTAATTTTTGTAGGTAAGAACTTTCCAACTCCTTTACCGATGACTTTAAAGATTCTTCCCCCAAGGAGTTCCGTGAAGTTCGATACATATACACTAGCAAATGCCCTGAAGAGGTTCATCGGATCATTCGCATTTTCGTTCGGCTCCACCAAAATAATCATTGAGCCATCTGCATTGAATTGAACTCCGGTCATTGGAAGTTCCATTTTTTGAGCCTCTTCGATAACCCGTAAAGGATTAGCTACCGTAATAAAAAAAGCGCTACTGAGTTTTCCTACACCTTTAACGATTAGTTTAACAACCGTTTTTTCAAAATACTTTTTAAGAAGTGAGAGCGCTACTCGTTCTCCAATGACTGCTCCGCTGCTGCCGATAGGTGAAAGCAAAGCAAATTCTGCAATCATTGTTAATCCGTGAGCAGTCCCTTTTCCTACATTGTACCAAAAAGGAGCAGGTTGTAAGCGTTGCAATTCCAACAATGCTCCGTATGATTGGATCATGGCGAGTTCTGTTTCAAGAATCGGAACACCAGCGGCTTTCTTTTGAACAACATTATTGATTTTACTCAGTTTCACCATGTCGAAAATCGAATGCACAAAAGGGATATATTGATACGTTTGCAATGAGCTAAAACCTTTTGCCAAATCTTTCAAAATACCTTCCGATCTTTCAGGATAATCAATTATTTCTTGAAGGTATTGAATAGTTACTCCAATTTCTTCTCTTAATTCCCCTAATGCCACGTTGTATACATTTGAATTAGGCATCTGCCATATATTTTCTTTCCCCTTTAAAACAACATCAGACAAATTATACATCATAACCATCATCTCATCTGCCCATTTTCTAAGTGCATAGGGTGTCATTTCTCCTTTTTCAGTAAACAAAAATGCTTTTGAATACTGATAATAAAACAGGTGGTAGACATCATTGATTGTTTCAATGGAGTACTTTTTCTTTTCCATGTAAGGCCGAATGTAATCCCAATAGGCAGATCGAAGTGCTTCTGTCTTTTTAGGTACGGTTATGAATTCGGCACTCGAATTATAATAAAAACCATTCTTTCCTTTTAGAGGTCTGCTTGCTATTAATCGCTTATCCCAACCTTTTACAATTTTTAATAACCCAGGGTCATTAAGTTTTTCTACATAGCCAATAATGTCCGGTGTTAGTAATTGTTTATGTAAGGGTTCAAGTTCTTTTCGTATCTCTTCGTCAATTTTTAGCCACAATGCCGAACTCTGAAATGCCGAACTTGCCTCAGTCATAATTTGCTTCTGAAGTAACTTTAGCTCTTGCTCTGCAGCTTCATTCCATTTACCAATTTGCTTTGTGTCAGTGACATTTTCTAAACGAATTTCAAGTTTTTCCAAAACACGTTTCCGCTTTTCCTCAAATAATTTTACGTATGGTTGAAACTCTACTTTTACTTCTGCTTCGTATTTTTTTAAGTACTTTTCTGTTAATTTCTCATATTCTTGTTTCAGCTTTGTCTCTGCTTGATATTCAAACATCTCATAAAGCACACGATATTGGTTTAAACTCGAGTCTGACCAGGAATAATTATCAGGGTCAAGATTTTTACCAATAATTCTTTCCTTTGTAATGTTCGTGGCAGAAACCCCTATTGCCGTTGCAACAGTTGTATATGTACTTTGATTATTTCTTTCAATCGGAATATTATGCTTCTTGCAATATTTTTCAGCAAGTTCATTAACCCTTAGATATGAAGGAACATTAGTATCTTTCCATGCATCATTTGCCAATTTTTGTATTTCATTGTGAAATTCTTTATTGACCTTTTCATAAATAGTATTTGTTGATGCCTTTTTCTTGTCTGGACTTGTTTTATTTCTTTTCGGATAATTTAAAGTCCCAATATCCTTTCTTATTTCATTTAATTGCTCTTGGCTCGGTGTATAATCAAAACCAAAGCCTACCCGGTATGGTTTTTCAACACCGTCCGTGTAATAAAATGACCATCCAAGATCCGGAGGATAATTCAATCCAAAATCAGGGTCTTGCAAGACTTTATATGCTAAACCAATTGTTGGAGCGCTAATAAAAACCGTTCCTTTGAAGTCCAATATATGTATGTAGTTTTTCCCTTTATTATCTACAAATTCAGTTACTATTTGATCCCAGGTAAAATCATTTCGTATCAGAAAATCCTTTAGTTTGTTGTTTTCTGATGAAACTCCGCCCGTATAGAACATTTTTCTCAGCTTCTCCCAAGTATAACCAAGTTGATCTTTAAAATAATAATCGGCAAATTTTTTTGGTGGATATTTTAAAACGTCATCATCGAATTTTCTTGTCAATAATATTCCTGATAGCTGATTTTCATCATTAAAAGCATATAATGTTTCATCTGTTTCCGCCTCCAGAACGTCCATTCCTGATCCCAAAGCATGGTCGTTCAGCCATTGCTGTACCCAGGGATTGGAGTAAAACGAACGTCTGCTTCCCTTATTCTGATATGTCTTGTCCCGGTTCACTTAAGGCGTTCGGTTTTCTTTGATGAATTCTTTTTTAATGCTTCTGTAAGCCACTCGAATTGGTTTTCCATATCCATTTGAATTGTTCGAAATAAGAATCCCAATATTCTGACAAAAAAAGGATTAAATCAAGGACATTCAAGTACCAAAACGGACAAATCGGGACAAACTAAAAAAGAACAAAAAACAAGTTAATCAATTGTATTTCAACTGATTAATTCCGGACATAAAAACAACTGATTTCCTGTTTTAGTGCCTAAATGGAAGAAAAACGAAATTTGTAAAAATAATCATAAAACACTGTTTTACAGCAAGTTGTAAACTGTTAAATTATTCCGCGCAGGCAATCTCCTGAACAATTAGGATCATTATTCGTTCCCATTTTAATTTTCCACTACTTTTACCCCCACAACCAAACAACATGAAACGCAAACGCAGCTGGTCCAAAATCATCAAAAGAACACTTCTTATCCTCTTTTTATTTGGCCTTTTCTGGTTCTTCGGCGCCAACTGGGCCATTGAATCAAATGCAAACGGAAAAGTATTCGATAAGGTAAGCGATTGCCCCGAAGTCAAAGTTGCTTTGGTACTTGGAACTTCCCGGACCAATAAACATGGAAACGACAACCTGTATTTTTCCTACCGCATCCAGGCAGCAGTGGAATTGTACCGTGCCGGAAAAGTGAAATACATCCTGGTTAGCGGAGACAACAGCATCGCTACTTACGATGAACCGACCGACATGAAAAATGCACTGGTTGCAGCAGGAATTCCTGCCAGCCATATTTTCCTCGATTACGCCGGATTCCGGACGCTCGATTCGATGGAACGTGCCCTGAAAGTATTCGGACAAAAAGAAGTGATCGTTATTTCACAGCGTTTCCACAATGAACGCGCAATCTACCTGGGAGAGCATTTCGGAATGACCGTTTATGGGTACAATGCCCGGGATGTTGCCAAAATGGGCGGTTTTAAAACAAAGGTCCGCGAACGCTTTGCGCGCATGAAAGTATTTTGGGACATGGTTTTCGGAATTGACTCTAAATTTCTAGGAACCCCGGTTAAAATAGGATAAGAGTTGATTGAAAACTCAATCTCCAAGAACCCGCTTTTCTGCCATTTGCAGGATCCGTTTATTACAATCCGTCTTGTGATTCAAATACCAGGAAAATTGCTCCGGTTCCAAAAACCCCACTATCAGTCCGATGCATTGATTGCGTAATGCCTGATTGTTTTGGATCACTTGCCTGGCAAACCGGTTCCGCTCTCTTTCGGTGAGATGTTGAAAAGCCGGATTCATTTGCTTGCAGCTATCCTGCAAAAGCGCCAACAAATAATCGTGTTGATACTTCAGTATGGAACGCAAGTATTTATTTTGGAACAATTCCAGCTCAGTAGAATCCAGTGTTTCATCAAAAAATATTTCCGGAAGTAATTCAGAACGGTTCATCAAACTGGATTTTAGATCAATTTTAAGCAAAAAAATGATCAATTATTAAATTTCAAGGAAATTCTATTCTTAATCATTTATAATTGATCAGATCATCTTCCTATCACCGACAAAACCTGCATCAGGTCTTCCGGCTTGTTGGTTCCGATCAAAAGCTTGCTTCCGTCTTTAAAAACCAGCTGCAATCCCATTCTTCCTGAAACGTTGAGAGCCGTCCCCTTTCCAAACAGGTTATAGCGGATTCCCCAACCGCCAAATTCGGTCAAAGGAGCATATTCCCGCACATACATCTGATCTATATCTTCCAACTTGTAATTCCGGAACTTCAGCTGGATCGGGTAAAAACGAACGGCTATTCCCGTATCCGTAATCCGGGTTTCCAGTTTCATGATAAAAAACAAAAGTGATAAGATCAACATGAACAAAAAACCGATCAACAATGCGGCATTATCCGCTACACTGCTTCCGAACGGCCGGCCAAATAACACTTGTGTTACAATGAAAAAGCCCATTACACCTTTAATCCCTGCAAAAAGAAACCACAGCCACCATTGTCTGAATTTCTGCGTTTCTGAAAATCGAACACTCTTCATTATTTTCTAATTATGTTTTTTAATTCATTTGACTAGTCAGAGATCAAATGAAGCCATACCAAATGTTGCGAAATCATCCATACAGGACAAATTCTTCATTGGTCAACAAAAACGGATAGTTTTCTTTATAAAAAGGTTTCAGCAGTGAGTGAATTGTATAAAGCCGGTTATTAAATAGCGTTACTCAAAGATAGTATTATTTCGGCAATTTATCTATCATAAACAAATAAGGTTCCAGCTGATGATTCATGAATTTCGCCTTCGGGTCTTGCGGGAATTGGATGTAATAATCCACATCCGGATACAAAACGATGAAATTACCACAACGTGTAAATGCAGATGAATGAGCCAGTTTCGGAGGTTCAAATCCTTTCAGGTTCTTAGTCAGTAATTTCCCTATTCTTTTCCCCAGGTTCTTCTCAAACCTTTTTTGCGTTTTTTTGGAAGGCCGGTCCATCTTCTTATACATACTCATCACCACCAATTGTGGTAAGAAAGGCAACTTCCGGATTGCTTTCTTAGCGTCCTGGAACGGATTGATCGCCACAAAATCATTTACCGTCTGAATGGAGAACGGAGATTCAGGCACCCAGTCCAATGCATTTACCGTATTGTAAGCCCAACCCTGCTGGGTCATTTTTTCATAGTAATAAGCGAAATAGAGATTTCCCGGCTTCGGTGCTGCACTGCAATAGGTTTTGAATCGAACATCTGCCGGAATAATGCCATTTTCCTGCATAATCAGCAAATGGGCTGTCAGCAGGTATGCCAATGCTCCTCCCTGACTGTGCCCGGTAATGTAAAATTCCTTCTTTCCCCGGTCAATCTGATCAAAAAGCAGTGAATCCATATCTTTCCACAGACAGCCCAAAGCGGTTGTCCATCCCACATGTACCAATGCTTTCGGATCTTTCGATAATTCATAGTGAAAAGTGTCTTTTTCACTGATCTTAATCCATCCTTTGGCCGGAATCATTCCTGCATAGAAATTAGCTCCCCAACTTGTCGGATTATTCGTGGTACCCCGCAAAGACAAAACTCCTACACCGGCTTTATCTTCCCAATAATCCCATTTGTTATCGAAACCCAGTGTTGCCGAACGGTATTTGAATTGAAATCTTTCCGGGCCGGGCATGGAATCCCACATCAAAGAATCCACAAAACGAAAATTCACTTTCAACAATTCCGCGGCTTCCATTTTATCGTATCCGGGTTTCAGCTGTGCTTGTGAATAAGCAGAAAAGAAAACCAAAAAGAGAATAATCAGACTATTTTTCATGAGATCAAATTAAATGTATCAGGTAATTGATAAGCAGGTAGGTATGTTCCTTTTTGGCCTGCATTAAACGGCTTGTATAAGTGAGTGAGTGAATGCTTCCACCACCGCTGTATTCTTCCTGCATCAATTTACCTATTAAAGCCTGCTCTTTCACCATGAGAGCTTTCCAGTCATTCTGCCAGGAAATAAGGAATTCCCGGTCATCTACCTTCATTTTGGACAATAGAATTGCATAGTACTTGTCAATGAGTCCTTCATACTCAGATGCACAGGCCAAACTTGCCTTATTCATTCCTAAAGTGGTCATGTCTTTCTCCAATTGGTTCCGGTACAGGTTTTCCACCACAAATGTATCTTCCCAAAATAAACGTTGAATAGAATCTGAAAAATCGCTCATTCCCTGGGATCCTTCTATTTCCGATACCAATTGATGACCTTTGGTTCTTAGTTCTGAGCGCCATTTGGTTTTCCATTTTTCCATCTCGGAATCTGAAATTTGAGAAAAAAGGGAGCAGGATTGAAAAACGAACAAAAAGAAGGCAATACGGGAGATCATATTTTTAATTTGAAAGTGTGAAACAGCACATATTTAGACCAATATTAAGAAACTTTCCGTCAAAAAAGGAATTTAAGAGCTATTGAAAATGTTTTTACTAATTTTAGTTCGATTTACTATTTAGCTACCATACTTATGAAACAAAACGGACTCGTTGTTGCGCTACTTTTTATTTTAAGCAACACATTTTCCTTCGCACAAACAGAAAAACAACTCGACTCAATCCTCACCGTCTGCTCCAAAATGAAAGATGATACCAATAAAGTCATCTTCCAAAACGACATTTCCTGGTCATTCAAATATTCTCATCCGAAGCAAATGGAAAAACTGCTTCTGGACAACGTGAAGCTTGCGAAAAAATTAAAATACAATCCCGGAATTGCTTTGGCTTACAAGAACCTGGGTATTCTGATGGACGAGGCCGGAAACATCCCTAAATCATTAGAAAACTACCAGCTTTCCATCCGGTATTACAAAAAAGCAAAAGATGAAATGGGAGTTGCCAAAAGCGAAGCCAATATCGGGATCCTTTACCGTGATTTAAAAAGAAATCCGGAAGCTATTGAAAAATTCCGTTCTTCCAATACCGTTTTCATTAAAAACGGATTCCTTCAGGGACAGCTGATCATTTACCAAAATCTGAGTATCTGCTATGAGTTCATGAACGAACTGGATTCTGCTACGGTCAATATCAAAAAGGCAATGGACATCATGAACGAACTTGGAACGGTAGATCCACATGTTTATGGGAATTATGCCAATATTTTCATGAAACGAAAAAACTATGAAAAAGCGATCGAATATTATGAAAAAGCAATCGCTATTACCGGATCGGATTCCCGCGGAGTTACATGGACCGACAACTTAGGTTTGGCATACTACGAACAAAAGCAATATACCAAAGCACTTCCTCTTTTAGAAGCCAGCATTAAAAATGCAAACAATATTTACAACGCAAATGTCATGGCTACACACATGCATCTGGCGAACCTGCATCACGCAATGGGGAACGATCATGTGGCTTTTGGCATCTTAAAAACATACATTGACATCAAGGATTCCATTTTCTCTTTGGAGAATGCCAGACAGCTTTCGGAACTAACCAAGAAGTACGATACCGAGAAGAAGCAGATCCAGATTGAGAACCAAAAAAAGCAGATCAAAAGCGAACAAACCCAAAAGTACTTTTTTGCCGGAAGTATGATCGTTTTCATAGGTTTGGGATTCCTCTTGTTCCGCTCCCTGAAGCAAAAGAACAAAGCGAATAAGATCATCCTGGAACAAAAAAACCTGGTGGAAAACCAAAAAGATGCCCTGGAGCATAAAAACAGGGAAATTCTGGATTCGATCACTTATGCGAAGCGTTTGCAGGATGCTATTTTACCGGCCGTGGATTACTGGCACCAAACCCTGCCTGAAAGTTTCATTCTCTACAAACCAAAGGATATTGTTGCCGGAGATTTTTACTGGCTGGAAACGCACTCGGTGGTCAGCGAATCCGGTTCTGAAGACTACTTATTCTTTGCCGCAGCTGATTGTACCGGACATGGAGTTCCGGGTGCAATGGTGAGCGTGATCTGTTGCAATGCACTGAACCGTTCGGTTTTGGAGTTCAATTTTGTAGAGCCCGGGAAAATCCTCGATAAAACACGTGAATTGGTGATTTCTACTTTCAACAAAAGCATCGAAAACGTAAAAGACGGAATGGACATCAGTTTGGGCTGTTTAAATGTCAAGACAAAAGAATTGCTTTGGTCAGGAGCAAACAATCCATTGTGGGTAGTTCCTGCAGGAAGTAATGAAATTATCGAATGGAAAGCAGACAAGCAGCCAATTGGAACTTATGCCGATGAAAAACCTTTCAGCACACATTCCATGAGATTGGAGCCAAAAACAACCATCTACCTGTTTACAGACGGATATGCCGACCAGTTCGGTGGGGAGAACGGGAAGAAATTCAAATACAAGCAGTTCAAAGAGTCCATCCTGGCTATTCATGACCGCCCGATGGAGGAACAAAAAGACCATCTGGAAACAACTTTCGAAAGTTGGAAAGGCAAATTGGAACAGGTGGATGATGTTTGCGTAATCGGGATCCGGATATGATTCATTGAAATTGAAAATTGAGAATGGAAAAATTGAAAAGTTCAAATAATTAGACAGTTGAAAAATTATTCGAATAAACCGGGGTGCTTCTTCTTTTTAATTATCCATTGTACATTTTCAATTGGGTTTAATGTTTTCCTCCAATCACCCATTTCAGGTCCACAAAAACAGTTCGTGGCTTTGGCGGACCGTAAACAAAATTGCTGTCTCGGAACTTCGTAGTATCAAAATCACTCTGGTAGCTGTCGAACAGATTCTGTATGCCCAGACCAATTCTTACCGTTTGCTCGAATTTATGTATGTGAATCGCGTGTTCAGCTCTGATCCCCACATCCCAAAACGATTTTGTGTTCAGAATCACATCGTGGTCCGATTCCGGTGCTCCGCCAAAATGCGGAACCAGCATGCTCCCGGTATAAACACAGCTTACCGATCCTGACCAGCTTCCTTCCGGAAAGATTGAAACGGTGGACGAGCCATACACATTCGGAGTTCTCAGGAATGCTTTAATGGGCGCTACTTCCATCGACCACTGCTGTGCTTCTGCGAAACGCGATTCCTGGTAAGTCAGATTTAAATCGACCTGCAGGTATTTGTCCCAGCGAACACGAACGGATTCACTTAAACCGCTGACTTCTGCATTGGAACCATTTGTTCTCAGCAAGAGAGTTTTATCCGGGTCCGGACTTGGAATTTCGTTCAAAACAAAAGAATGAAGCAATTGTGTGTGGAACAGGGTCAATTCAGACGAATAAAGCATCTTTTTCCTTTTCCGGTTCCAATTCACTTGGGCTGAATAAGCGTGTGACTTTTCACTTTTCAGGTCCTTATCTACCCGGATCTGGGAAATTCCGCCGTTTGCAAAGGCAATGTGCATATCTGTTTCAAAAACCTGCGGAGCTTTGAACCCGTTTCCATAAGACAAACGAAACTGCCACTGTCCGTTCGCTTTGAATAAAACAGCCGCTCTTGGAGTAACAATCAGGCTGGAAACCTTCGAATGATTCGTTGTTCTTACTCCTGCAACAAACGACCATTTTTCTCCGATATCAAACTGGTCCTGCAGAAATCCCGCAACCTGTGTGATGTTCTGATTGATGTAATAATCGTATCCGCGGATTTCATCCTGAATGGCATCGTAATAATGTTCTACTCCACCAATCAATGTGGACTTGCCCTTTTCACCCACTTTTTGAGCGAAACTGAACTGAGCACCCGATTGCAGCGTAATATTATTTGTCTTTCCCCAAGCTTCTGCCTGATCTAAGCCCGTGTAATGATAGCGATTCGTTTTTTGGTATCCTGTATAAGCCTGAATATTCCACTTTTTATTGCGCGATTTCCAGGTTCCTGAAAACTGACCAATACTGGTAATCTGGTTCCGGAACTCGCTCTGTTCAGCCTGCTGGGGATCTCCATTCCATAATTGTCCGCCCTGGCGTTGTTCGTGTAAGACCCAAAAATCTGCATGCAATTCTATTGACCTGCCGATCTGTTGAAATGCATTTATTCCGAGCAATGAGTTATTCACCCGCGGAATTTCCGTGAATCCGTCCTTGTTTCGATCATAACCATCCCGGACCTTATTCATTCCTGAAAAGAGGAAGCCGCTCTTCTTTGATTTTGAAAGAAATGCACCGTTTGCCTGGACAACTTGTTCAACTGGCCCTTTCGGAATCAGGGAAACTTTATCGAAAACCTCTATGAAGTTGTATTCCGGGTGTTTGGTGATAATATTAATCGTTCCTGCAATGGCATTGGAACCATACAAAACAGATCCTCCGCCGTTCACCACTTCGATTCGGTCCACAATGTTTGTGGGAATCTGCTCCAATCCATACAATCCCATCAGGGAAGAAAACAAAGGCCTTCCGTTGATCAGGATCTGGGAATAAGAACCTCCCAAACCGTTCATTCTAACTTGTGTGTAATTGCAGGTCTGACAGTTGGTTTCCATCCGGATTCCGGGAGAGAATTTCAATGCGTCTGAAATGGAGGAAGCCGAAATAGCTCTGAATAATTTTTGATCTAAGGTAGAAACCGAAACAACGCTGTTCTTTTTAGATTGGGCAATGCGGCTTCCGGTGACCGTGATTTCTTCTATTTCCCTGAGCGAATCAGGCAATCGGCTCAATGAATCAACCGGTTGATTTTGGCCTGTCGAAACGAAAGCCAAACACAGAAAAACGATCAAATAGATATACTGCACAAAAATTATTTTATGTAAATATAAACTATTTTTTAGTCTTGTCTAAAATTTATTTTCAATTAAATTTAAAGCTGTTAAAAGCAACATTAATTCCGATCAAACCAACAGAAAGTAGTAACTTGACTCTCAACTGAATGAAATGCTAAACTATTCCCGATTGGATTAATCGATATTCTAAACTATGAAAAAACAGTTTACATTTCTCCTGATCATTGTGATCAGTGCGTTTCAGGCCGTTTCACAACAAAACACCTTACAGGTTGTTGGTAAAAACCTGACTTTAATAAACGGCCAGTCACTGATTCTCCGGGGTGTCAATTACGGATTGATCAACCAGGGCGATATTTCATTGGCTGATGCTGCGGGATATCAGGGGTATATTGATGAAGTTGCCAATACGGGCGCCAATGCAATACGGATTCCCTGGTATACGGATGGACAGAACTGGCGTGACATTCCCGGGCCCCCAAGCAATGGAACTCCCGGAACTGTGGACGGATATGTTACCAACGGACATTTGAGCAATATTATCGCGTACTGCATTTCAAAAAAGATGATCCCTATTTTGAGCATTCACGACGATTCCTATATCACCTGCAAAGACAACTGGGGGTATTTCAATTCCACGGTAATGGATTTCTGGACGGATCCGGATGTCTTGGCGCTTATTGAAGCAAATAAATCGCATTTAATCATCAACCTGGCAAATGAATTTGATTTTGTGCGCTGGACAGGATCCCCAGCTTCGGAACTAACTGTTTTTAAAACCAATTATACAGCCGCAGTAGCAACACTTCGGCAGGCAGGTGTGAACGTTCCTATCATGATAGACGCACCGGATTGTGGTCAGTCTTCCACCGAATTATTATCGATCGCAGAGGAAATGAACCAAACGGATACGCGGCACAACCTGATCTTTTCATCACATGCTTATTGGTATGGTTATGCAAATACACTTGCCCAGGTACAGACCAAACTGGACGAAGCTCAGAATACGAATGTGTGTTTTATTTTGGGAGAAGTCGCGACTAATCAGGATGGATCTAATCCGGGAGAATGCGGGTTGAATGATCTTTCTGCCTTATACCCGATCAT
Organism: uncultured Flavobacteriales bacterium; assembly: GCA_946478775.1. The sequence goes on along the minus strand of CAMLDR010000052.1, from coordinate 5,870 downwards.
CTTAAATGAAGCTTGCTCACGGAATATCAGCTGGCTGGCCTGGACTTTCAGCCTGGACTGCTCTCCTGCACGGCAAATGTCACTTACAGCTTCTGCCTCAGATCTCACTGTTTTTGGAAATAACATTGTAAACAGTCCGGATTATGGATTTAATTCGACCAATGGATGCGGTGCACAAAACTTTGATGAATTAGGGATTAAAGATAAAGATCTGCAGGCTTTCACCGTGGAACCAAATCCGGCATCTGAAAGCGTTTTGATTCGTTCATCCTATTCAGATTGTAGATTGGTACTGCGAAACTCCCTGGGAGAAACTGTTTGGAGCGGAACTCATTCAAAAGCATCCGAAATTCGTATGGACGGATTTACTTCCGGAATTTACTTCTTGGAAATGGAGCATTCGGGGGTGAGAAGTGTGCAAAAGCTTGTTGTGAACTGAATAAACAAGTTTGGAATTATTGTAAATCCCTGGGGATAAAAAATCCTTTAATGAAATCTTGATTTCTTATGGCGATTTGAATATGATTTTTCTCTTTAAATCCGGCATTTTCATACAAATCCTTACCTTCAAAAAAGACGCCTCTTACAAATCCAGTTCGTCTTGAATACATGACTTATTTCACTTTTTTTTGGTAGAAGAGTATCCTATAGCTGAGGATTCTGAGACATACATATCAGTTAGTTGACCATTTTCATCATGTATACCTGCTGAAACATAAAACGCTTTGGAAGCTTTTTTAGAAGCCCATAACTTCGAAGTTACTGCTTTCAATTGTTTTATATACTCTTGATGCTCTCTATTATTCATGGCATAAAATGGTTTAGTGAATGTGATGTTAAGATTACTAAAAGTAAAAAAAATCGACTAAAACAAAAATATTTCAGTTTCATTTTTTACGCAAACTCAGACAATTCGATCCAGCGTTCTGTTTTCTCATCAATTTCAGAAACGATCTTTCCAAGCTTCTCTCCCGCTTCGATCAATTGTTCCGTTTTCGAATCGGAATCAGACAATACGTTCGTCCACCTGGTCTTTTCTTCTTCCAGTCGCTCCAAATCTTTTTCAATCTGGTCAAACTCACTCTTTTCTTTGAAAGACAGCTTGCGTTTCTCTTTCGGCGCTTCTTCTGAAATCTGCTTCACTTTAACAACCTCAACAGGCTTATCGTCAGTAGCTTTCTCTTTTTTATAATCTGCTGCGGTCTGTTTTCTAAATTCCGTGTAGTTCCCGATAATGTCCTTGATTGCACCTTGTCCTTCAAACACAAATAAATGATCTACCATTTTATCCATGAAATAACGGTCATGCGAAACCACGATCAAACAACCTTCAAAAGTTCTCAGGTAGTCCTCTAGGACACTCATTACGAAGATATCCAGGTCATTCGTCGGCTCATCCAGGATCAGGAAATTCGGATTGGACATCAGAACGGTCATCAATTTCAAGCGTCTTTTTTCACCACCACTCAGTTTGTGCACGAAGTTGTAATGCATGTGGCGTGGAAACAGGAATTTCTCCAGGAATTGCGCTGCAGAAAGTTGTTTTCCTTTTTCCAATGGAATAAACTCAGCAATATCCCGAATGACATCGATTACTTTCTTGTCTTCATCCACTTTAATCAAATCCTGGCTGTAGTACCCAAAAACAACTGTTTCTCCGGTTACCACTTTGCCTTTATCCACCTCTTCCCTGCTTTGGATCATGTTCAGGAAAGTGGATTTTCCGGTCCCGTTGTTCCCAACAATTCCCAGTCGTTCTTTGCGCTGAAAATTATAGGAGAAATTGTCCAAAATGATCTTCTCACCGTATGATTTCCCGATCTTATGCAATTCGAGAATTTTAGAGCCCAAACGCTCCATTTTCACCGGGATATCAATTTCATCGTCATCAATGCGCTGACTTGCAACTTTCTTCACGTCCTGGAAACTATCCACACGTGCTTTTTGTTTCGTTCCACGCGCTTTCGGCTGTCTGCGGATCCAATCCAATTCTTTTTTAAAGGTATTGCGGGCTTTATCTATCGTGGATTGTAATTGCTCCTGGCGCTCGGCTTTTTTCTCCAGATAATAGGAGAAATTGCCTTTGTATTTGTAGAGTGTTTTATCTTCGAGTTCATAGATCGTATCACAAACAACCTCTAAAAAATAACGGTCGTGCGTTACCATCAGGATCGTAGACTTGGATTTGGAAAGGTATTCCTCCAGCCATTCGATCATATCTAAATCCAGGTGATTCGTAGGCTCATCTAAGATCAAAAAGTCTGCTTCCGCAACCAAAACCTGAGCAAGCGCAACCCGTTTCTTCTGTCCACCGGAGAGACTCCCGACCAATAAACTTGTATCGTTCAACTTCAATACAGAAAGGATCTGGTTGACTTTCACTTCCATGTCCCAGGCATTCAGTTCGGTCAGTTCTTCGTAACAGGCATGAATGGCTTCTTCATTTCCTTCGCGAAGTGCCTGGTTGTATTTTTTTACAATTTGCAATTCCGGTAAATCATGCGAAAAAACAGCTTCCAGAATGGTATGCGTTTCATCCAGTGTTTCTGTTTGCTGCATGAAAGCAACACGCAGGTCGTTTCTGTAAACCACACGTCCGGAATCAATTTGTTCCAGGTTCATCAAACAGCGCAGTAAAGTGGTTTTACCGTTTCCGTTTTTTGCCACAATGGCCACCTTGTCTCCCTGGTCAATTCCAAAAGTAATGTCTGAAAAGATTACGCGATCTCCAAAGGATTTCGTCAGGTTTTCAACGGAAAGAAAATTCATGCTGTTTGTTGTTTTGAAAGTGCAACGCTTGGGCTAAAGCTTCAGCGACGGCACAAAGATAGGACTATAATTAGGAATTGCGAATGAAAAAGAATCTGTAAAAACGTAGGGGCGAAAAATTTTTCGCCCCTACGTTTTTAACCAATTACCTCAATCGATTCAATGAATCAATTGTCTTTTTGTCCTTGCGAACACCCCGGATTCCAAGGAATATAAAAATAAATGCTGCTGCGTGCAGGTAGAAAACGATTCCCAAAGACAAGTTCGTTGCAGGTTCATCGCACATGGTACAAGTCATTGGTTCTGCATATGCTCCCAAAAGAATCCAACCGGAACTTAGTATATTCAACACCAATAAAATCCAGCCCAGGAAAATCTGACGGTGACGCATCTTGAATGAAAAAATGATCATCAGAGCAAAAATGATTTGTACCAGGGAAAGCATCCAAAAGTCCACTTTTCTTCCATCCATATTGGATCCACGGAAAATTTTATAAGCAGTAGAATGAACAAATTCACCCTGGTCAAAGGAAAACAAATCAGTTCCAAAAAGGGTTGTTGCAACCAGTAAAGCTGCTATTAAAAAGTAAACGGTTTGAATGCGCTGGATCATGTTTTAACAAATTTGTCTTCAAAGTTATCATTTTAGATGCTATTCAATTCCATTCCGGCACATTTTAATCAATGATAACCGAACCTTTAAATCTTTTTAAGCAAGTTTATGGAATTTCCTTTTAGCTTGCATCTTACTTACCGACAACTCTTTAGAAACCAAAAGCAGCTGCTATGAAAAACATCGGAATTGAAAAACCCTGTTCGGAGGATTGGAGCAAAATGACACCCTCAGAAAAAGGAGCTTTTTGCGGAAAATGTGCCAAACACGTGCATGATTTCAGCACCAAATCTGTGCAAGAGATCAAATCAACGCTCCTGGAACTAAGCGGTCAATCGCTTTGTGTCAGAATGACTGCCAGACAGGAAGATGAGCTGAATGCCGAATTCAACCGGTGGCTAACACAACGAAAACGCAATCCGCAGCAATTGTTTCTGGCGGCCTTACTCCTTGTTTTTGGCTTAACCCTCTTCAGCTGTGAAGACGAAAGAACTCAGCGGCAAATTGAATCTGTTCAGCAGATTGCTCATAACATTGCTTCAAATGAAGCAGCAACTTTGGAAAAAGTATCTGTAGAAGAAGAAATGATGCCTGTTCCACAGGTTCCGGAACTAATTGAAGTGGAATCCTTAATTATGGGGGCTTACCAAATGCCATTTGATCAGGCTCCACCTGAAGAACCGGTGGAAATTATTGCTCCGGAACGTCTTGTAATGGGCGGAGGTTCCTCGATCACGATTGTTCATCGGGAGTTTTTGGAGCAAACTTCGGTGGAACTGGACGAAAACGGTGTTCCTTATCCCACAGAGTTTAAGGCTTTCACATTCCCAAATCCGGCAGTGGAAAGCACCACATTGGAAATCCAGGCACCGGAAAAAGAACGGATGCAGATTCATTTATACGATGCAGGCGGGAAATTCATCCGGGAAGTCTATTCCGGTAAAGTATCCCGGGGAACTTTTCGCCAACTGATTGACCTGAATGATCTGCCGGGCGGATTGTATTTGATCATCATTCAGTCTAAGGAATTTAAGGAAACGGTGCGTGTGGTGAAAAACTAAAAAAAAGCAAACGGCCGGACCACTTACAAGAATCCGACCGCTCGCTGCTACCTAACCGTTATACTTAAACTAAAGTGGCAATCGAATCATAGTTAATGTGCTGCATATAGGATATAGGAACCTGAAACCCAGGAGTTGGTTGCATAATCCCAAAAACCATCCCAATCTCCGGCTGCCGGCGAACTGGCATTTCCATCTCCATTGGTATCTCCACCATTGGCATCATCTTTATAAGACGTGAATATGACACCTGATCCCATATTGATATGATTATCTGTTCCTCTTGAAATTCCGTAAGAAGATTGCGTAAACTTCAGGATCACGTTATTCCCGATGTTGATATTTCGAACAGCTGCGCTTCCTCCACCACTAAAGTTGGTGAGCAGCACATACGGCACTTCAGAGACATTGTAACTTACCGAAGTTCCGATTCCGCCCCACATATAAATCCCGTTACGCGCATTTATCTGAGCCGGATTTGCCGGATTGTGGAAAATATTATTGGTATTCACCGTATAATCGAAACTGCAGTACAAAGGTCGGTCGTTATCGTAAAAGATGTTGTTAGTAAATACCGATACACCTGGATCGTTCATATAGCTTCCTCCGTGAAATACATAGGCAGATGAAGAAGACGGATTGCTCAAGGTATGGGCGAAGGTACAATGATCGAATGTGAACGAAGGTCCTGCAACTGAAATCACTACTGCATTGTAGTAACCACCGTCATTTCTTCCCGAATAGAAGATGTCGCAATAAGTAAATGTATTCCCGTTTCCTCCGTTCAGATAAATATTCTGCCAATCTCCTTTTTGTGGAGTCGTTGCCGTTCCGTCTCCGTTTGAGTCTCCGCAATAGCTGTCGTCTTTAATGGATGTAAAGGTAACATGCTGCGAAGCTGTTCCGTTGGCAGCAATTTTCCCGGAATTGATCACTTCAATTTGAGCATCTACATCCAGTTTAATAATTACTCCGGGTTCTATGGTCAGAACGGAAGTCACTGTCACCGGACTTCTAACGATGTAAACATTTCCAGCCGTCCACGTGGTCGGTGCAGAAATCGTGGTACTTCCTCCATTTGGGTTTACTTCAACAATGTTACAGGTTGTTGGAACGGGTGGTGTTGGTTCCGGAATTTCTTTCTTTGAACAGTCAACAGACATCAACATGAGCCCGAATGCTGAAACCAACAACTTTGCTCCTCTTATTTTCCTCTTCATAATTTATTTGTTTTTAAACAAAAGTACCGGGAGAAAAAGGGCTTGTCAATCAACCTTTTGGTTCATTTTCTTCAAAGTTCAAAAAGGTGAAAAGTTCAAACGTTCAAACCAGAATTTAAAAGAGCAAATTTTGGAATTAGTCTGTAATCTCAATTTTGAACATTTGAACATTTGAACATTTGAACATTTGAACATTTGAACATTTGA
>CAMLDR010000051.1 GCA_946478775.1 uncultured Flavobacteriales bacterium | reverse complement strand
AAAATTTAAAGGAGCAATCCAAAATGACAGCAGTTAAAAGAGAGAAGCGTGAGACAATTACCTTACGCGATATCAAAGACGAACCGAAGTCTCAGGAAGACGAGGACGATTTTGATAATAACGTGTCAGAGCAACCAAAAACTGCCCCTGTTGTTACTACTCCGAAAGTTGAAACTCCAAAAGCAGAGGAAAAGGTGGAAGCTCCTGAACCTGTTGTTGTTGAGAAACCAGTTGAAGAGAAGAAGCCGGTAGTGGAAGAAGAGCCTGCTGCTCAAACCGCTGATGGTGGAATCCAGGTAATCGGGAAGATCGACTTAGATAAGTTGAACACCAAAACAAGACCTGATAAACGCAAGAAAGAGGACGGACCAATCGACAAGAGCGAGTATCCGAAATCTCCGGTTGCACCGGTTGTACCGGAAAAAGAGCCCGTTGCGGCAGAAAAACCAAAGGAAACTCCGGGGCCTGAAGCTCCAAAAGAAATAGAAACTATTCGCGTAGACCGCACCAAATTATCCGGCCCAACGGTACTCGGAAAAATTGAATTACCTGTTGAGAAACCAAAATCTGTTGGTTCTTCTCGCCCGGGTGATGACCGCAAGAAACGCAAACGCATTAAGAAAGAAATGCCGAAAACTCCTGGTACGAACCCACAAGGTGGTGCTCAGGGAGGAACAGGCGGTCCTGGCGGAAATCGCCCTCCGGGCCAGAGTGGACCAGGCGGGAACCGTCCGGGTGGAGGAGGCTTCAACCGTGGTGGTGGAAGCAACTTCCGTAAAGGAGGACCAACTGACAGACCAGCTGCTTCGGAACAGGATATCCAAAAAGAAGTTAAAGATACTTTGGCTCGTTTATCTTCTCAGGGAGGTAAATCAAAAGGGTCCAAGAATCGCCGTGCGAAACGGGATGACCGTGCGCAACGTCGTGAAATAGAACAATTAGAAGCGGAACTACAAGAAAAAATCCTGAAGTTGACGGAGTTCGTTACCGTGTCAGAATTGGCATCGATGATGAGCATTTCTCCAACCCAGGTTATCTCGGCTTGTATGTCTTTGGGAATCTTTGTTTCCATCAATCAGCGTTTGGATGCTGAAACGATCCAGATCGTAGCTGAAGAATTTGGATTTGAAACAGAATTCGTTTCTGCAGATGTTCAGGAAGCAATTCCGGAAATAGAAGATAAAGAAGAAGATCTGATCGAACGTCCGCCGATTATTACGGTAATGGGCCACGTTGACCACGGTAAAACTTCCTTATTGGACAAAATCCGTAATGCGAACGTAACCGCTGGTGAAGCCGGAGGAATTACGCAGCATATCGGTGCTTATTCTGTTACATTGAAAGATGGTCGTAAGATGACTTTCTTGGATACACCGGGTCACGAAGCCTTTACAGCAATGCGTGCTCGTGGTGCTCAGGTAACTGACGTTGCAATTATCATTGTAGCGGCAGATGACGATGTGATGCCTCAAACAAAAGAAGCAATCTCACATGCCCAGGCAGCAAACGTTCCTATGGTATTCGCAATCAATAAAATTGATAAACCGGGTGCAAATCCGGATAAGATCCGCGAACAGCTTTCAGCTATGAATATCTTAGTGGAAGAGTGGGGTGGAAAATTCCAGTGCCAGGAAATTTCTGCAAAACAGAATTTAAATATCGATGAATTATTGGATAAAGTATTGTTGGAGGCAGAAATTCTGCACCTGCGTGCAAATCCTAATAAAAATGCAGTTGGAACGGTGATCGAATCTTCTTTGGATAAAGGAAAAGGATACGTTACAAATATGTTGGTCCATGCAGGAACAATGAAAGTTGGGGATATTGTATTGGTAGGACGTAACTACGGTCGTGTCCGTGCAATGCATGATGAGCATGGAGTTGCTTTGAAAGAAGCAGGACCGGCACAACCGGTTTCCGTTTTAGGGATCAACGGAGCACCTTCTGCAGGAGATACTTTCCATATCATGGATGACGAACGCGAAGCGAAATCAATTGCTACCAAACGTGAGCAGTTGTACCGTGAGCAGGGTCTTCGTACAAACAAACACATTACTTTGGATGAGATCGGTCGTCGTTTGGCGATTGGGGATTTCAAGGAATTGAACCTGATCGTGAAAGGTGATGTGGATGGATCTATCGAGGCATTGTCCGATTCATTATTGAGACTTTCTACTGAAGAAATCCAAGTGAACATCGTTCATAAAGGAGTTGGAGCAATTACCGAAGCCGATGTAAACTTAGCGTCTGCATCAGATGCGATTGTGATCGGATTCCAGGTAAGACCATCAGTTGCTGCACGTAAATTGGCAGAACAGGAACAGATTGATATCCGTTTGTATTCTGTGATCTACAAAGCGATTGACGAGTTGAAAGCAGCAATGGAAGGAATGTTGTCTCCGGATATCGAAGAGAAGATATTGGGTACTGCTGAAATCCGTGAGACATTTGAGATCACGAAAGTGGGTACGATTGCAGGATGTTATGTAACAGACGGTTTGATCAAACGTACATCCAAAATCCGTGTTATCCGCGATGGAATTGTAATTCACACAGGAGTTCTTGGATCATTGAAACGTTTCAAAGACGACGTAAAAGAAGTGAAAAACAATTACGAGTGTGGTTTGAACATCGATAAATTCAACGATATCAAAATTGGTGACTTGGTTGAAGCCTACGAAGAAGTAGAAGTTGCAAGAAAATTGTAATTCGATTTATATTGATAAACGTAAGGCTGCGATTAATCGCAGCCTTACGTGTTTTATATCGTTTATGCTCTGTTTTTATTCAATCAATATAAATCGGGTTTCGTTTAAATGGGTGCTTTCATTGTAAATGTGAATGAAATAAACTCCCAAAGCTAATCCCTCGCGTTTCAGTGAAAGTTCTTTCCCGTTGATTTTTACTTCACGTACCAACTTCCCTGAAGGATCCAGTAACTCAACCGAAGTGCTATGCTGTTCTTTGGAAAAGCGAATGTTCAAAGTTTCCGAAAATGGATTCGGGAAAACTTCAATGGTTGTTTCAGCAAAATCGCTCACTCCAAGATTCGTAATACAAATGGTGTCTGTCATCATGTATTTACAAGTGGTGCATGCGCAGCAATAGCATCCGTTTTGCAGCACAACCAGAACACTATCCGGTTGATTAGTCAAAAGAACACCATCTTTGTACCACATATTTGACAAACAATCGTAACTTGTTTTCAGAGTAGTTCCATCGAAAAGTAATTGAACCGGTTCAGAGTCATGAACGAAATAATAGATCGTATCACTGTCGGTTTGACACCCGATCGGATCCACATTATTCTCTACCCAAACAGCCTGATCTCCCGGAGGAGTTCCATAACTCCCCAATACCGTTTGATTCGCGGAATACCAATTTCCATTTCTATACCAGGTATTGGTAGCAGGAAACCAGTATGGGATCGGGTACCATCTCAGGGTCACCAAATCGCCGCAATTGACGGTGTCGGAGCCCGCCTCAAATTGCAAATGGATCCGTGGATTTACGCCAATTCTAAAATTCTGGCAGGAAGTCAGCGTTTGACCGGACGGTGTGGTAACGGTTAATGAAACCTCTGTTGTAGTATCTATCGTAAAGGTGGCATTCTGTGTGGTGTTACCGGTGCTCCACGAATAACTGCTCATTCCGGGAGCGCCCATTAACGTTATCTGCGAGCCAATACAAGCATATGGAACATTCAGGATAGGATCTATTGTAGTCCCAATCGAAGTTGCTGAAATCGGATAGTGGGGCGGTGCAACAAATACAGAAATCCATTGAGTTAATGTGTCTGATCCGCCGTAACCGCTCAGGTACAATTTAACTGCATAAGTTCCGGAAGTGGTAAACCGATGCACTACTTGCTGACCAACCGTATCAATACTTCCGTTTCCGTCAAAATCCCATGCAGCATACAAACCATTCGTGCCGGTAGATTCAAATCCGTATTTCCCGGTTCCTTTACAAAAGGAGGAATCGATAGTAAATGAAGCAATTGGCACAGGTGCCCCGGGATTCATTCCACACCCGTTCGATTGCAATAAAGTGGGACGTAACTGCGTAAGAGCTGCAAGCATTCTATCTGCTTGTCCTTGTGAAAACGATAATGGGCAAGAAGTGTAGTCCATGTAATTTGGCAGGTCTACCACATCTCCGGTAAACGGATTGAAGCCGGAAGTATCGCTCATTTCGGTGTTACAGGAATTTCCCTGGCACACTGTATTGTCGTTTGAACCGTCGGGCGGAGTGTCACAAACGCGGTCACCATCCAATAAGCAATTGAGGTTGGTACAGGAATGGAACGTATGATAGAGGTTCAGATAATGCCCGACTTCATGAGCAAGTAAACTTGATAAGAAAAAATTGTAACGCCCAACAATTCCATCTATCTCTATCGATCCGCCAGGAAAAGTAGCGTAACCACCCACACCCAAAGGGTTTTGGAACGGGTCCGTGGCGATGTGTCCAACAGTCCAAACGTTCAGGTATAAAAGCGGGTTCCATCTGTTTTGTGTTTTGAAAGTCCAATCCTGAACATAATTGTAATAATTGAGGGTTAGAATCGAAGAATAATCGTGTGTAATTCCGTTTGTTGGATTCCCCCACGGATCAACCGATGCCAAACAGAATTGAATAGCCACCTCATGACCGGTTGCATCGAAAAATTGACCCGAATTTTGAAACCGTTGATTCAATTCATCTACTGCCTGGATCACGGTCGCATCCGAAATATTCTCAGGTCCGTTTTGGTGCATGATGTGAAATACGATCGGAATAGTATAGGTAGTTTTTTCTTGTTGATTCACTAAATCGGAGGTTAAGTAATCATAGAGAAGCTGATTGTTTTGATTCTCTTTTTCAGTGTATCCCGGGAAATGTTGCCGCAGGTAATCCTGTATTGGATCCGATCCGCAATTTCCGGACTGGGCCAGTGTGGTTTGTGTTGCAAGTATGGTAAGCAGGAATAAAAGCGTTTTCATAGTTCTCTGATTTTCAGATTTTAGACTCGAAACAATCGGGTCTGGTTGCATAGGGCCGACACCATATGAAGGAATGGGTAAAGTAAAAGCTCTGACATACCTAAGTGAAAAGGCCCTCCAATGCGGAGAGCCTTTTACGCTAACTAATTTATAACCTAACTGCTGCTCAAAACGAATTGAACCAACGAAATCGCGCCAGCTGCTGATAGATCATACAGCCGACACAAATTCCAAAACCGGATTCCAAAGCTGCAAAAAGAAGCAGGAATCCGCCAATAATACTTGTAAAAAGAGAAAGTTCCAGAAATAATAAAAGAGAAAAAAGCCCTACGACCAAGAAGCCAACGGTGGCTGCAAATTTCTTTGGGGCTTCATTTGTTGCTTTATAACCCAATTGAAAATGAGTGACGGTTTTTTGAGCAAGGTATTTCAGTGGAGAAACCGCGCTGAAACCAAATGCACGCAATCCGAAATCAGCGAATAACAACACAGCGATGTAGGAATTCTGAAAGTACAAAGCTGTTGCAGCAACAAAAATGACCTGCATAGCTACCAGCCGAATGACGATCTCGTTTACCTGCCTGTCATTCACCGGACAGCTTATACCAACCTTTTCCATCAGATATTTGGTTGAGGAGTTAAACGTAAGTACGGTTTTACTTCCTGAAAACCTTTCGGAAATTTTGCAGGAATATCTTCTGTTTTAATTGCTGGAATAACCACCACATCTTCCCCGTGTTTCCAATCTGCAGGAGTTGCCACACTGTAATTTGCTGTTAATTGAAGGGAATCCAGAACACGCAGGATTTCCTGGAAATTCCTACCTGTTGAAGCCGGGTAGGTAATAATTAGTTTGATCGTTTTATCGGGTGCGATGATAAACAAAGAACGAACGGTCAATGTTGCCGATGCATTCGGATGGATCATATCGTATAACGCTGCAATGGTTCTGTCTTCATCCGCTATAATCGGAAAATTTACCTGCGTTTGTTGTGTTTCATTGATGTCCTTAATCCATTCGTGATGAGAATCCACACCGTCGACGGAAAGTGCAAGGACTTTGGTGTTTCGTGCAATAAATTCATTCGCTAATTTTGCAGTCTGACCTAATTCGGTGGTACAAACAGGTGTAAAATCTGCCGGGTGAGAAAATAGAATTCCCCAGGAATCGCCTAAAAATTGGTGAAGATCAAGATCTCCGATGCTTGTTTTTGCTGTGAAGTTGGGTGCCGTGTCGCCGAGTCTTAATGCCATAATACGTGTTTTTACTATAATTAAATGTCTTGTCTCCAGGTCAAAATGATTTATTTCTCAATTCATTCTTTTGTTCAAAAGTTAAAGAGATCAAAAGTTCAATTTTTGAACACTTTGAACATCATTTTTCCTTGCGAATTGTAATCTAAACTATATATTCTATAGAATAAGTAGACAAATATAATCCGAAATAATGAAACAAACCCGTACTAAATGAAAATTTTCTCAGTCCCTATTCAAATATGCTTAACTTTGCTTCCATGATCGCTCCCGGTTCGAAAGGATGGATTGCTAAATACTTACAGCTGATAGAGTCAGGTGAACTTTCTATTGACCTGCAAAAACCAGATGATTTGACGCGGGCGGAATTCAATCATTATACCCTTTCGCAGACAGGAATTATTTTTGGTTATCCCTCCAAGTTATTGTTTGGGAAAAGCCTGGATACATCCAAATGGACGCACGATGAGCAGCTGACTGTGCTTCTTTTTGAATCTTTGTTGTTCACACATATCAACATCCAGGGGAAAAAAAAGCTGAAGTCGGAAGAATTCCTGAATGATCTGAATATCTTTTATAAAAAGCACCGGGTTCAATCACTTAGTTCTGTTCTCACGTTCTTCCTGAAAGAAAGTGCTTCTGAAAAAATTGAGCGGATACTGGAAAAGCGCACCGATGTTCCGAAGAATCTCACGAATACCAAATCCTGGATGAGTTATTTCACCAATTCATTCGTTTACCTGGATGTTATTTTGTTTGAAGATTTCCTGAAGAACAAACGCAAACAAACACTGGATTACCAAAAACTGGCATTACTGGCACTGGGAATTATTTCTATTTCTGCTTATTCGGATGGAGAGATCCAGGAACATGAGAAGAACCTTTTTAATACCTTTTTGCTTTCTGCAGATTTAGACTCAGATGAAAAGGAATTGGCCAAACTGCGATTCAAAGAAGGGATCGCACTGAATGAACTTACTTGTGATCTGGTCGACTCCTGGAACTTCAAGCGTTACCTCCTGGATCTTTCGGTTCTGACCATGCACATGAACCAGAATTCCAGGGAAAATGACATAGAAACTTTGACTACCCTGAAAAATTGGATGTCTTGTTCGGAGCGGGACCTGGACGAAGCGATCTATTGTACGGACCAATTCCTATTGGAGAATAACCAGAAAGTATCTTACCTGAATGACTCCAATTCCATGGAACAAATGATGGACAGTGTTTCAAAACGCTGGATCAAGATTTTGGGAAGAAATAAGGATAAAATGGCCCAGGAGATCAAACAAAGCAAGGAATTGGTTTACCTGATCCGCAAATCAGCTTCGGAAGAATTGACAAAGGAGGAAAAGGAAAAGGTGAAAACACAGTTTATGGACATTGCTAAGTCCATGCCGGCACTGGCAATTTTCCTTTTACCCGGAGGAGCTTTGCTTTTACCGATCGTTTTAAAGATCATCCCGAACCTGGTACCATCAGCATTTAAGGATAACGAATTGGAAGAATGAGGGATTACAAAACGATTTCTCACTTCAAGGGTTTAAATACCCTGCGTTTTGTTGCGGCCTTTTTGGTGGTCCTGCATCACGCGGAATCTTTGCGGAAAGATCACGAATTGCCCCATCATTTCAGAGACTTCGGATTGTTTCAGAATGGTGCACACGCAGTAAGTTTCTTCTTTGTATTGAGCGGTTTCCTGATTACTTACCTGTTGCTGAAAGAACGGGAAGTAAAGAACGATATTTCCATCAGGCAATTTTATATCAAACGAATTTTCCGGATTTGGCCCTTGTATTTTCTCATGGTCATTATTGGTGCAATTATTCAGCCGTATTTCATTGAATGGTTCCATATTCCCTACGAAATGCCTTACACCATTGGTGAAACCTGGTATTACTTTGTGTTCTTCGTTCCGGGAATGGTTAATTATTTCTTCGGAAGTAACTTATTGGAACCGCTTTGGTCGATTGGAGTGGAGGAAGTGTTCTACCTGATCTGGGCACCGCTGTTTAAATGGTTGAAGAAACACGTTCTCAAACTGCTTTTGGGAATGATTGCCTTCAAATTGCTCTTAATCAGTATCAACACCTTTTGGCAGCTTCCCGGAGTTTTGAGCTACCTGATCCGCATTCACCAGTTCGAAGCAATGGCGATCGGAGGTTTGGGTGCTTACGGGGTTTTCAATTATGGAAAACAGATCAATGCGTCTTTTATTTACAGCATTCCGGCACAAATTGTTTTGTATTCGTTAATCCTCGTGTTTATTATTTTCGGGGCGAATATCCACGTTCAGATTTGGCATTTCTTCTTTGAAAATCCCATCGTTTCGGCAATCGTTCCGAATGCATTATTCCTGTACCTGATCATTGGAGTTTCTGTGGTTGACAAGAACCTGTTTACCTTGGAAAATCGTGTTTTCTCCTACTTGGGAGAAATCTCTTACGGAATTTATATGTTCCATTTATTGATCCTTTCCCAGGTGATTGAGCTGCTGAAAGGTTTTGTTGCGGGCTCCGGAGTATTTCTGGAAACATTATTCTACTACGGAGTTTCCATTCCATTGATCATTGGAGTTTGTGTATTGTCAAAACGTACGCTGGAGGCATATTTTGAACGGAAGAAACAAAAGGTATTACAGAAAATGAACAAGTAGGCACGCGATTAATTGGGGATTAATCACAATTGACACCCAGACTTAATTTTTCACCACAAATACACAAATTATTGGCTCGGCTAATGCTTACGCTGAAGCTTCAGCATAGGCGCACCGCACTCGCTTTTGAACCAAATAAGCATTGATTAATACTATTTATACGATACGGAGGCGACTGGTAAGCGCCTCAAACATTTGCGTATTTGCGGTAAATAATTGTTTTTGTATCCTATACAAGGTTGGGTGCGAATAATACATATATCCCGATTAATTGCGTACCTGCAACTAATTTCTAATCTTTGTGATAAAGAAAGTAAAACCCTTCGATATTATCCAAATACGCCCCATCGAAACCGGCATTCAATAATTTTTTGGTGTAAGAATCATCATTCCCGTAAATGATTTCCTGCCATTCGTCTTTCCAGAATTTCACCCAGTACTCCTCTTCGTAACCTTCGTATTTTTTCTTCAGCCAAAGCGGATGATGCAATCCCCAATCCTTTTTCCAGTAGTATCGGTATTTTTCAGCCGAACCGATACTCATATAAGCGATCACTAGTCGTTTTCCTCCGTTTAATTTAGTCTTCAAACTGGCAACTTCTGCTGAAGTTAACAACGCATCGTTATAAAATGCATCAATAATCACCACATCGAAATTGGTATGCTGAATAACGGAAAGAAAAGCCGCTTTGTCAGGAAGATCTTCTGAACTGATAAAATACAGGTAATTTTGTGCTTGTGCCAGAGTGTGGATATCATTGCTGTTTTCATGATGCACCACATTTGGAACAAATTTATAATTGTAGTTTGCACTATTCCTTGGAAAAGCAATGAACTGTTCTGCATCCGCTAACTGAAATAACTGTGTTGTATCGGAATCATTGTTCAAATAGTCTGCTGCCAGGACCTTCAGGGAAGTGTTGACTTTCCGAAGCATTCCCAGACGATAATTGTCCGGAGCATACACTCCGTTGAAAAATAATTCTTCCGCGCCATATCCGTCGATCGCCTGGATCAGATCCGGCCTCAGTCCTTTATCCGGATCAATGTCTTCAAAGAGAATTTCTTCACCGTTCTGCGGAATCAGGATGAAATCCGGGTCTTGAGCACGGGCATAATTGCTGATCGAAATGACGAAATCCTGCATTCTGACACCGGCTTTCACGGTTTTCTTCTCCTTGCAGGCAAATCCACAGCAGGCAATCAAAACGAATAAAAATCCTTTTCTCATCTCTTCACTATTTCTTCCAGAACGTTCCAGGTAGCTTCCGCAGTATAATTCCAGGAAAATAAACCCGCACGTTCCAGACTTTTTTGAGCGAGTTCCGCTTGCTTTTGTTCGTCTGAAGCCAGGTAGATCATTGCTTTTGAAACTTCTTCCACGTTAAACGGGTCGACGTAAATGGCAGCTTCTCCTGCTACTTCCGGCAAACAAGTTCGATTTCCGGAAATGATCGGAAGTCCGCAGCGCATAGCTTCAACGAGTGGAATACCGAATCCTTCAAAATAAGGAATGTAGGTTAAGGCAAAAGCAGCGCCCATCAATTTAGTTAATTCTGCTAAAGAAACATGACCGGAAAAAAGAATGCGTTTTTTCAATGCTTCGGAAACTTCCGGAATGGAAGAGGCGGTGTTTGCCCACAGACTTTCACCGACAATCAATAAATCGATATCCGGATTTACTTCGGCAAATTTCCCGAATGCTTCGATTAACCGTCCCACATTTTTTCGGGGATGAATAGCCCCCACAAAAATAAAATAAGGTCTGCCGGATGTTTTTGCTGCCCGGATTTCACTGATTTCTTTCGCGTCCAGGGCAACAAATGACTCAGAAGCCCCATTCCACGCAACCGTTATTTTGGAAGGTGAAATGCCATAAGATTGGATAATATCCTGTTTGGAATACTCGGAAACTGTGAGGATATGATCTGCCTTTTTGGCAAATTTCGGAAAGTATTTGCGCAAATACCTCAGTGGACTTGCAGGAATGTCTTCCGGGTGGTGTTCGAAATTCAGATCGTGGATCACTCCAACCTGCGGTACCGGGGAGCGGAGCGACAAATATCCGTCGGGTGAATAAAAAAGATCGATTTGATATTTCCGCAATGCGCGTTTGATTGAATATTCAAACCACCAAACGAACAGGACCGGATGCCGGGCAGGAGGAAAAAGTACTACCGGAGTCACATTCTTAGCGAAGACAAATTTTTCATCGAACGGCCGGTCAAAAAAGAATACGAATTCATGTTCCGGATGAGCTTCCACCATGCGTTTCACTACTTCGTAAGTGTACCAGCCAAAACCTTCCATTTTGGAAGACAGTAAGAAACGAGTGTTTATTCCGATGCGCATGGATTCGAAGTTACAAACTATCTGTTAAACCGGTAAGTTGAACAACGAATTATTCTCCGTAAGTAATTGGATGACGATCATTAACTGCCGTATTCTTAAATATTCCTAAGAAATGAAACAGCAAAGCAATTGATCGTTACTTTTAAAAGCTCAATTCCTCTTTCAATGAATAGTCAATTCCTACTTGTTTTCAGCTTCTTTTTCACGCTTTCGGCCAGCGCTCAGTCGACGCAAGAATCCATTTTGCCGGATTACCTGTGTTATAAAATTTGGCTGATCGACAATAAACTGGGTGGTTACGACGGGTTTGAATTTCGTAAGAACGGAGAACTGAAATTATTGAATTACGATGGATTTACCGGAGAAAAGTGGTGGACCAAAGGGGATCATTTATTCGTTGAGATCCGTTCGAAAAAGAGCGGAAAAGTGCTGAAGACAGATTACCGGATCAAAAAACAAACGGTCGATTCATTGGTGTTGAGCTATTATTCACTCGGCCAATCTTTTACGGATACCTATGAAACGCTCACGACTAATGATTTTACAGACAATCTGCTGGGGCAATGGGATGGTAAAGACGGAACATACATTCAGATCGTTCCGAAAAGCAGTTTTCAATTCCAATTGGTGATTTCCGGGGGATCCGAAGAAATTCCCGAACGGGGAGAAGGTTTCCTGGACGAGAAAAATTCCCGGATTATCTTTTATCCCGAGCAGGAAGGAAAAGAAATGACAGTCTTTTTTGAGTCGGGGATTGAAACAATAACAATTGGGGGGAAACCCTATTCCAGGAAGTGTTTCAGTAAGTAATTGCCCAAAGCAGGTGCTCGTTTGAGGGCCTGGATTTTTCCGTCCAATGGATTTTATCCGCTTCATTTGCAGGAATTGCCAATACATTTATCTAAAATTTCCGGAATAATAAGACGCCTTTCTTTCCAACTTTTCCTACCTTCGCGGCATCTTAGTGGAAATGAAGAACAGCGTTAAATATATTTTACAGAAATTGTTGGGTTTAAATACCTATCTGTATGTCTTTGCGTTGTACAAAATCAAGACATTGCGTTCGGACAAAAAGGAGAATGATTTTTTCACCTTCTTGTCTTTGCTGAAAGACGGTAAAGGAGACGTACTGGACATTGGTGCGAACCTGGGAATTATGACCGTTCACCTGGCTAATAAACTTCCGAATACAACCATCCATGCTTTCGAACCGATGCCGGCAAACGTGAGTGTGCTGAAACGAATTATCGCAAAATTCAAGCTGAAAACGACAAAAATTCACGAAATTGCCTTAGGTGACGAATCCGGAACGGCGAAAATGGTACTTCCTGTTAACGGACAAACGGTGATGCAGGGCCTGAGTCACATCAAACACGAAACCATTACCGAGTGGAACGAGGGGAAAGAAGTGGATGTGCAGCTGGATAAACTGGATAATATTCTAAACGGCCAGCCTGTTCAGGCTATTAAAATTGATATTGAGAATTTCGAGTATTTTGCCCTGAAAGGTGCAAACCGAATACTTACATCCAATAAACCGATCATTTACGCTGAACTTTGGGACAACGAAAACCGGTCCAAATGTTTTGAGTATCTGAAATCGTTCAGTTATTCCATTTTTGTAGGCGAGGACAACCGGATCGTTCCGTTTGATTCTTCTAAACATCACACACAAAACTTTATTTTCATCGCAGAATAACTACCGCTAATGCAAAAACTGTTTTTAAGGGGATTAGGCATTACGCTGTTATTAAATTTACTGGTTAAACCCGCTACCATTTTCCTGGTGGATATCAAAATGCAAAATGAATTGGGTCTCGATTCATACGGTATTTTCCAAACCATGCTCAATTTTACCTTCTTGTTTTCCATGCTGCTGGATATGGGGATTACCAATTTCATGACAAGAATGATCGCGCAGCACCCGCACATGATCCACAAATACAGTAACCGGCTGTTTACCTTCCGGCTCATTTTGGTTTTGGTGTATATCCTCTGGACCGTTTCCCTGTTTTTTATCCTAAGATTTCCGGTTGAATGGCTGTGGGTACTTGGTTTATTGATCATGCACCAAATCAGCATTATTACTGTCAATTATGTAAGAGCGTATACCGGAGGTTTATTGAAATTCGGATTGGATGCGGTACTTTCAGTGGTGGAACGTTCGGTTTATTTTGTCTTTGGAAGTATCCTGATCTATTCCACGTTTATAGAACCAGTGACGCTGGAGTGGTTTACCATTGTTTTCGTGGGATCTTCTACCGCTTCGCTGTTGGTTGCAACATTCATCTATTTAAAGATTGTTGCCTTGCCCCGCTTGCATTGGGATTCAGACTTCTTCAAGGCCATTTTCAGGCAATCCTATCCGTATGCTATTTTGGTGATTATCATGATGCTTACTTCCCGTTTGGATGCGGTATTCCTTGAGAAATTGCATCCGGATGGAACATTCCAGGTTTCGTATTATACGCAAAGTTTTAGATTACTCGATGCGTGCTGGATGTTTGCCGTGCTTTTCGGAAGTATTTTATTGCCGGTTTTTTCCCGTGTTCTGAAAGACAATACTTCTACAACCGGTATTATGACGAGCGCATTGAACATCCTGTTTTCCGGGGGTGTTTTGATGATCACCATGACAATTGGGATCAAGGAATTCTTATTCGATAAGTTGTACGATGATGCGAACTGGTATTCTTACAACGCATGGATTTTCCATTCCATTACGTTTATTCCCATGTGTTTCACAGTTGTTTTCGGAACACTTTTGACAGCAAACGGATCGCTCCGCACCATGAACCAGATTGCTTTTATGTCATTGATCATTATGTCCATACTGAATGTGGTCCTGATTCCTTATTTAGGAGCTGTCGGAGCTTCCATTGCTTCTTTGGTTGCACAGTCCACTCTGGGAGTTTTACAATACCTGGTGGTGCGTTACCGCATGAAGCACCGTTTGGCTTCGAATACCTGGTTAAAATTAATGATCATGACTTCTTTGATGATCGCTGCCATGTTCCTGGAAATTAAGTTCCAATGGAACCAATTGTATTACGCACTTGGATTGTGTGTCCTTTGGATGCTTCTCGTTTTCGGATTAAAGATCGTGGATTTGGTCCAGATCCTGAAAATGCTTAGCGGTAATAAAGAAGAGAATTCCGGATCAGGAGTTGCAGAATGATAAACCGCATTTTACTGTTGATTGACTGTCGCAAACGGGAATTGCGTTATATTTACAATAGATGATTGAAAACAAAGAAATCCTCGTTACCGGCGGGACTGGTTTTATCGGTTCACACACTGCAGTAGCGTTATTTGAACTGGGTTATACCCCGATCATTTTAGACAATTGCTCTAATTCGAGTGCGTCAATTATCAGGCAGATCCAGTTAATCAGCGGAAAGGAATGCGTTTTCTACCAGGGAGATGTGCGCGATAAAGCATTCCTGAGATCCGTTTTTAAAAAGCATTCCGTTAGCGGTGTCATTCATTTTGCTGCGTTTAAAGCGGTGGCGGAATCGGTTGAAAAACCGCTGGATTATTATGATAACAACCTTGTTTCGCTCATCAACTTATTGAGCTGCATGGAAGAATTTGAGGTAAATAAGCTTGTCTTTTCTTCTTCCTGTACGGTTTACGGAGCAGAAAATGCATTGGAGGCTTTATCTGAAACGATGCCGGTTGGAACACCAAATTCGCCATATGGCTGGACGAAATGGATGGCAGAACAAATGCTGATAGATATTGCATCAAAAACAACTTTGAAACCAGTCTTTTTGCGCTACTTCAATCCGATTGGTGCACACGAAAGCGGGAAATTAGGAGAGTTACCGCTTGGACCTCCGAATAACGTGCTTCCTTACATCACCCAAACAGCCGCCGGGATTCGAAAAGAATTGACCATATTTGGCAATAACTATGATACTCCTGACGGAACCTGCGTGAGGGATTACATTCACGTAACAGACGTTGCGAAAGCACATGTCAAAGCCCTGGAACACACTTTCGGCCCGATCTACGAGGTTTTTAATCTGGGAACCGGAAAAGGAACTTCCGTACTTGAATTGGTAAAGTTATTTGAGAAAATAACCGGAAAGCCTTTGAATTACAAGTTTGGAGACAGAAGGCCCGGAGATGTGGACGCCTTATTTGCAGATGTTTCAAAAGCAAAGAAATTTTTAAACTGGAATACCGAAAGAACCATTGAAGATGCTATTTTAGATGCCTGGAAATGGGAACAATACCGCTTGGAAAATGAAATTTCTTAAACTATTACCGGTCTTTTTGGTGCTTTCCCTGCAGGGATTGGCTCAGCCCTATGGAAAAGATTCCAGTCTGGTTTCCCGCCATCGTCCCGGGATTTTTTGGTACAATACCGGCTGGAGACCCGCAAAACCAGGAAAATTGAGAAAGTATGACCGTTTGATCATAGACTTGACCTACAATCAGTTAATGAGATCGGGAAGCGTGAAATCCAATCCATGGAGATCTTTTGGATGTAACATCAATACCATGTGGGACATTCCGGTTAACAACGGAAACACCGTGTCTTTCGGTGTCGGCCTGGCATACAAATATCAGAAAACAGGTCCGAAAGGGTTATTTTTCCCGGATAGTACCAATTCGTTCACCCATTATTACGCCGATTCGGGTTATTCGGATTACCGGAAAAACACGTTTGGAAATCACATTTTGGCACTTCCTGTTGAATTCCGGTTCAGAACCCCCAAATGGGAGCATTTTAAAATGCATATCGGCGGTTCCATAGGCTACCGATTGCAGACCTTTCAAAAGGTGTGGCCGGAACAAAAGCACGCGGTCAAAAACAAAGATCTTCCGGATATAAATCCCTTGGTTTATGGCGTTCATATGCGCGTAGGAATTCGAAACTGGGCCTTGTTTGCAGACTATACTTTGGCTCCCCAGTTTAAAAGCAGTAAGAGCGACAAGATCAGCGCATTAGCTTTCGGAGTATCACTTTCGCTTTTTTAATTTACATTCTCAAATAAATTTTCATTTCATCCTTCAGAAAATCGTTTATCTAACTAATTTTGTGGCATGCGCAATTTGATTGCTTTTTTCAAACGATTTCAGATCTTTTTGGTCTTTGTGTTACTCCAAATAGTAGCACTTTCTGCGTATGTCCAATATTCTCAGTTTGCCAGACTACAGGTTTTTTCCAGTGCTTCAAGAATAAACGCAGGGTTGTATGAAGTGCGTTATTCGGTAACAAAACATTTCAACCTGGCTGAGACTAACCGGAAATTGCAATTGGAAAATGCCCGATTGCGTGAAAAATTGAAACTTTCCAACTATAAGATCGATCGCGAAAAAATTATCATTGAAGACACCAGTTATCAGCAGCAGTATTTGTATATCGCAGCAACAGTCATTAATAATACCTACGACAAGCGAAACAATTACATGACCATTGATATTGGTAAAAATCACGGCATTAAAAAAGGATGGGGAGTGGCTTCTTCCAAAGGGGTTGTAGGAGTGGTCCATTTGGTTGGAGAATCTTACGCAGTTGTAAAAACCATTCTGTCCAAAAACATCAACTTTGATGTCAGCATGCGTGACGGCGGTGCTTTCGGGTTGCTGAAGTGGGATGCAGTAAACCCAAAAATTTGCCAGATTTCAGGGATTTCAAACGATATTACCATTAAAAAATTCACCAAAGTAATTACACGCGGAGGTTCACGAATGTTTCCGAAAGGAATTCCGGTCGGAGTCATTACCAAACGCAAATCCATCGAAGGAAAACCTTTGTGGGACCTTCAGGTTCGGATTGCAGAAGATTTTAGAACGATCCAGCACGTTTACGTGATCAAGAATATCAAGCTGGATGAATTGAGAGAATTGGAAGGGAAAATTCCAGCTGACAAAGAAGAGGAGGAGATCTAAGTGAATATTTTTGTTTTAAATAGCATTCGTTTTGTATTATTTGTACTATTCCAGGTACTGATATTGAATAATTTGGAACCGGGATTGGGGTTGTATGCCATGATCTATCCGATGTTCATTCTGATGCTGCCTTTTCAAATGGGAACGGTGCCGCTGATGCTCATAAGCTTCGCTTTCGGACTAATTATTGATTCCTTTTCCAATACTTTCGGACTGCATGCATCCAGTGCGGTAATTATGGCTTTTTTCCGTCCGTTGATCTTCAAATGGCTTTCACCCAGGGATGGGTATGACAGTGTGGAATCCGTGAACGTTTATTCCATGGGTGGCCGGTGGTTTCTTTATTCCTATGGAACCCTGTTATTGATCCACCACGTATGGTTCTTTTCTATTGAATCTTTCAAGCTGAATGAGTTTGTTTGGATCTTAATTAAGATCGGACTAAGTGTACCCAGTTCTTTTTTATTAAGTTTATTAGTACAATTTATTTTCATTTCTAATAAAAAGGCAGTTCGATGAATCTGGATGGAAGAAAATATGTCATCCTGGTGTTTTTTATCCTGGTCGGATCCATTTATTTGATTCGCCTGTTCTTCATGCAGGTAGTAGATGATTCCTGGAAATTGCGGGCGCAGGAAATTGCCGAGAAACGAAAAGAAATTACTCCGCCGAGGGGAATTGTTTTTGACAGACGCAATAAGAAAGTAGTAACGAACAGAAGTTACTATAATCTGATGATGAAGGAAGAGGATATTCATGATTTTGATACGGCTGCATTCGCCAGGTTGGTTGAGATGACCCCTCAGGAAGTAAAAGATCGTTTCTATCAGATTAAAAAAGGAGAAGGACAGTACCGCAACCGGAGCACCGGAAAATTACAGGATAACTATCAGCCCCAGCGTGAATATCCTTTTATCAAGGAATTGACCATTGATGAAATTACCCGCATTGCTCCGCATTTGGAAAGATTCCCAGGTTTTCGTGAAGATCTGACTTCCATGAGAAGCTATCCCTATGCGGGAGGAGCAAATATTTTCGGTTACCTGAACGAAGTTTCACGCGAAGAAGTAGAGGAAGACCGCTTTTATCGGGGAGGTGATCAAATTGGACGTGCAGGAATTGAGCGCTACTATGAAAAGGAACTCCGTGGTCGAAAAGGAATCAAGTACATTGTAACTTCTGCTTTGAATAATGCCATTGAATCTTATGCGGGAGGAAAGTATGATACCCTTGCGGAACAAGGTCCGGCACTGCATTTAGGATTAGATATCCAGCTTCAGGTTTACGGAGAAAAACTGATGCAGAACAAACGGGGATGTATCGTTGCAATTGAACCGAAAACGGGAGAAATCCTCGCATTGGTCTCTGCTCCTAGTTTTGACCCGAATATTCTGGTGGGCCGAAGAAATATCGGGAAGAATTATCCCAAATTATTGCTTGACGAAGGAAAACCGTTGTATCCACGGCCTTTGGCGGCTGAATATCCTCCGGGATCGATTTTTAAACTGCTTCAATCATTGATTGGTTTGCAGGAAGGGGTCATTACTCCCGAATCGGGATTTCCATGCACCAAATCCATGGTGGGTTGCCACGACCATGCAAGCGCATCCAATTTACCGGATGGGATTAAACACTCTTGTAATCCGTACTTTTATTACGTCATGCGCCGCATCATCCAGCAGGGAAAGAAAAGATCTGTTTTTGCAGATGCAGAGATCGGTTTGAATAACTGGTATGATTACATCATGAGTTTTGGCCTGGGAAGTCAGTTTGATACAGACGTAACGGGAATGCGTCCGGGTTTAATCCCGAATTCAGCTTACTACGACAAATGGTACGGCCACAATACCTGGGCATTTTCTACCATCCGTTCCATTTCAATCGGACAGGGAGAGGTGAAAGTAACCCCGCTGCAAATGGCAAATATTGCTGCAATTATTGCAAACAAAGGATGGTATTACACACCGCATTTCGTGCGGTCAATCGGGAATAAAGGTCCACTTCCACAGTTCAAAAAGATCCACAGAACAAAAGTAGACGCAGCAAATTTCGATCCGATTATAGAAGGGATGCGAAGAGCGGTTTACGAACCGGGAGGTACTGCAAAAAGATCGCAGGTAGAGGGAATGACGGTTTGCGGAAAAACCGGGACAGCACAGAACCCGCACGGAGAAGATCACTCGGTATTCATTGCATTTGCCCCGATGGAAAACCCTAAAATTGCAATTGCAGTTTTCATTGAAAATGCCGGATTCGGAGGTGTTTGGGCTGCTCCAACTGCCAGCTTAATGATGGAGAAATACATTCACAGAAAAGTAAAGGATAAAGCTAAAGAGCAGATGATCGTTAATGCGAATCTGTTGAATATTAAAGCCAGACCTATGAAGAGAAAGCCCTAGGATTTCATTCAGTAGAGGTTGAGATTAGCGGCTAAGAAAGAATAAATGAGAAGAGAAGATTCACTTACACAACACGTAGACTGGTGGTTACTTTCAATAGTAGTCATTATGTTGGGTATGGGGATCGCCAATGTCTATTCTGCAGCTTACGATCCGGACCATCCGAATATTTTTGACTTTTCACAGAAATACGGCAAGCAGATCATGTGGGTTGGAATCTCCATTTTCCTTGGATTCCTTGTTTTCCTGATAGATTCGGACATTTACCGGAAATTTGCAATACCCATTTACCTGTTTTGCTTTTCCCTGCTGATCGTGGTTCTTTTCACACCACCAATTAACGGTGCACGTGCCTGGCTTGGAATCGGTACCATGGGAATTCAGCCCGCCGAATTCATGAAGATCGGAACGGCCATCGCTCTTTCTCGTTATGTTTCAACGGTTAACGTAAAGAACCAGAATGTGCAGACAGTATTGGTGGCATTAGCGATTGTCATCGTTCCGATGGTAATGATCCTCCTTCAGCCTGATGCGGGAACGTTTGTGGTTTTTACTTCCTTTTTCTTCGTTTTGTATCGTGAGGGAATCACTTTCGATCCTTTGGTATTGAAAGTGGTGAATTTGATTCCGGGTGTTCGCTTCAAAGAAACCTGGGTGGGTAGTCACTTCATCCCGATTTTATTCTACGTGGTTTTTCTTTCGATCATTACGCTTTTAATGAGCAGTAACAAGTATGAATTTACCTTCATGCGCGGAGTATTGATCCCCGGATTTTACGGGGTAATTACGGTGATTACGGTTATTGCTTTGATTGCTTACTTGATCCTGCGCTGGGTTTCTTCCAAACGCGAGCAAAGAAGGGTGCTTTTGGTCATTATTACCGGCTGGTTTTTATCTGTTGCCGTTTCAACGACCGTTAACTTCTCTTTTTCGAGTTTGGCCCAGCACCAGAAAGACCGCATTGAATTGGTTTTGGGTTTGCGTAAAGATGATGACGGAAAAGATTACAACCGAAATCGTGCAATGGCTGCCGTAGGTTCGGGAGGCCTATTTGGAAAAGGGTACAAGAAAGCCAGTGTAGCCAGTGTTCGCTCGAATCACGTTCCTGAAAGTGAAACAGATTTTATTTTTTGTCCGCTTGCCGAAGAATGGGGTTTCATGGGAAGTTTGGTCATTGTAGGCCTGTTCATGGGAATGCTGTTCCGGGTCATAGTCATTGCGGAACGACAGCGCTCCACTTTCAACAGGGTTTATGCCTATTGTGTCGCAATGATCGTCTTCTATCACTTTGCGGTCAATATCGGGATGAATATCGGATTGGCGCCGGTAATCGGAATTCCATTGCCATTCTTTAGCTATGGAGGATCTTCCCTGATGTCGTTCTCTATGCTTCTGTTTATCCTGCTGAAGTTAGACAGTCAGCGCAGAGACGTGCTTTTTTAATTGAAAATTGAGAATGAAAAAATTGAAAAGATAGAATCGGTTTAAAAAACCTTTTCAATTCTACATTTTACATTTTCAATTATTCAGGCCATTCAACATCTTCTTCCAGTTCGTCGTCTTTCTTTTTCTGCTTTTTAGCCTTTTTCCATTCAAAAGTATATTCCAAAGAAAGGATGTGCTCGTTGTAATTACTCTTGGAATTGAATCTCTGTCCGTAATAATAAGTCAATCCGATCTCATTTGCTCCCGGCAGATTAAAATTCAAGGTCAATCCATACCGCACCCTGTTCCATGTACGTCCAAACGGACCGTTCTGCGGATTATAGAAAAACTCTACGGAAGCTTCAGGTGTGATCTTAGATTTCGGTCTATCCCATTCCACGTGGGGTTTTACGCGAATTGCAGGGTCCAGATCGCCTCCGGTTGTTGCAAATCCACCGATTAACATTTGATAGCGCAGACGAGCTCCGAATTTGATTTGCTGGACTTTGTGACGAAAATCAGCATTGAAATTCAACCGGTGACTGTTGTCAAAATTTCTAAGTTCATCGTAATCCGTTATAATACGATACTCAACAGAGGGTCTAAACCAGTCCAGTTTGGTATATTTTAAACTTATTTCCTGGTATAAAGTTGCCAGCTGTCCATAGTTATTCAGACGCAAATTGGTATTCAGACTTGCATCCAGATCGTATTTGAGTTCACGCTTTAGTCCGGCACTAAACCAAAATTGGCCTCTCGTGCTCTGATTCCACGCCAGAAAACTGAATGTGATGAAAAGAGCAGCAATTAATAAGGACTTCATTTAGTTCTTGGTTAGCGTGATGGTTCCGAGATCTGCATTTTCCTTTTTGCCGATCGTCACCGTTTTACTTACAACTTCCAAAGTTTTGTAATCATCGTCGTTATTAGGAAGATTGGGCCCCGGGTTAAAAATTTCGCTGTATCCGAAAATCGTGTAGGTACCTGGTTGCAGGAATTCAAATTTGAAAGATCCGTCATAAGAAACTTCAATTTTGTCGTCAAACATAGCATCACCATTACCGTAAACGATGTATAAATCTTCTTTCGCTCCGACGTAGCTTACTGTATCCGTAACCACACCGTTTACGCGTAGCTTTTCATTTACAACAACATTTCCCGATATAGATGCACGACCACCGTCACCTTCTACTTTTTTACATGCTGAAACTGCGGAGAGAAGAGCAATCCCAAAAATTAGTTTTTTCATTAGTCTGGTTTTTAAAGAGTCACAATATTAAGAGAATTTTACTCAAATAAGTCTGATATAATAAGGAATTACAAAATAAAAATGAACTTTCTGGCTACTTTTCGTGAAATAATACGTCTAGTGTTTGGATTATAACATAAAAGATTCGTAAAATTATACACTCTTTAAATGAAAACTACGCATGAAATTGCTATCTCTCTTTAAAACGGCTTGTTTCCTGTTCCTTATTTTGCTGTCCTCCACAGTAAACTCTCAGGTCGTAATCAATGAATATTCCTGTTCAAATATCAATGGTCCTACGGACGCTTTCGGAGAACGGGAAGATTGGATCGAATTATATAATGCCGGCGGTGCCGCGGTGGATCTAACCGGTTATTATTTGTCAGATAATGACAATAATCCGCAAAAGTGGCAGATTCCTGCGGGATCTACATCCATTGCTCCGGGAGGTTATAAAATGATTTATTGCAGCGGTCGTGGGATCGTCTCCGCAAATGAGATCCATCCTACTTTTAACCTGGCCCAAACTTCGAATGAGTGGTTTATTCTGACTAATCCCGGTGGCGTTACGGTAGATTTCATTGAGTTCACTCAGATGACCAAACAAAATCACTCTATCGGTCGTCAGACAAATGGAGCTGCTACCTGGAGACTTTTCACCACACCAACGCCAAATGCGTCGAATACAGGAGGGATTAACTTTTATACTCCAACACCTGTGTTTAGTATCACACCGGGATTTTATGCTTCGACACAAAACGTTACCATTACTTGCCCGCTAGGGTCGGCAACAATTCGTTATACAATAGATGGTTCCGAACCTACAGCAGCGTCAACACTTTATTCCGGACCGGTTTCAATTACTACTACCAGAGTTTTGCGTGCAAAAGCATTCTCAGCGGATCAACCGAGTTTCACGATGTCGGGAACTTATTTTATCAATGTGAACCATACCGTTCCTATCGTATCCATTGCAGGAGCCGGGCCCAATTCTGTGGCAACATTGTTGGCAGGAACCCAAATTGAACCGCAGGGATTTTTTGAATTGTGGGAAGCTGATGAGACTTTTGCAGGTAAGGGAGAAGGTCAGTTCAACAAACATGGAAATGATTCCTGGGCCTATCCGCAAAGAGGATTTGACTTTATTATGCGAGATCAGTATGGATACGATCATGAAATCGAACATCAGATATTTCCAACGGAGAACCGCGATAAATTTCAGCGCTTGATTTTGAAACCCGCTGCAAGTGATAATTACCCGTTTGAAACAGGTGGAGCTCACATCCGTGATGCATTTGTACATACCTTATCCCAACGTGCAGACCTGAAACTGGATGAGCGTACCTGGAGACCGTGTGTTGTTTATTTAAACGGCCAGTATTGGGGAGTTTACGAATTACGTGAAAAAATTGACGATGCGGATTATACCAAGCATTATTACGATCAGGATAAATTCAACTTACAATATTTGAAAACCTGGGGCGGAACCTGGGAAGAATATGGAGCGCCCAATGCATTGACTGACTGGAACGCATTGAGAAATTACATCAACACCAATAATATGGGTCCAGGTCCTGGTTTCACGTATGTGGACAGCCAGTTAAACTGGGAGTCTTTGGTCGACTATTTCGTAATCAATTCTTACATCGTAAGCCAGGATTGGTTGAACTGGAACACCGGCTGGTGGCGTGGAATGGATCCGAATGGAGACAAAAAGAAATGGCGCTATATTCTTTGGGATATGGATGCTTGTTTCGGACATTACATCAATTTCACCGGTATTCCCGATCCGAGTGCTAATGCGGATCCTTGTAACGTAGAAAATCTTCCGAATCCGGGAGGACAGGGCCATACAAATATTATTCAGAAATTGATTGACGAAAATCCTACGGTAGAGCAATACTATATTTCGAGATACATTGATTTGGTAAACACCCATTTCTCTTGCCCGTATATGAATAACCTGCTGGATAGTATGGTAAACCAAATTGCACCTGAAATGGCCGCGCATTGTACCAGATGGGGAGGTTCCGTTGCAGG